>JACQXG010000025.1 GCA_016208905.1 Nitrospirota bacterium | reverse complement strand
AACCTGCTTGCCCCGGACAGTAGAATAGAAGGCATAGCCGTGTCCCTGAAGGCCTTCAGGAGCATAGAATTAACAAGAGACTCAGATGATAAAAATGTTGTCTTGTATACCGGCTCAGGTGTTCCTCTTCCGATGTTAGTAAGCTTTGCACGGAAGTACGGATATTCAGGGATCGAGGCCCTTGCCGGGATCCCGGGACATATCGGCGGAGCTGTTTTCATGAACGCAGGGTCGTTTGGTCTGGAGATCAAGGACGTCATTGTCTCTGTTGCAATTATGAATACGCGCGGCGAGATTGTCATTATAGAGAAGGGCGGTCTGAAATTTTCATACAGGGGTTCCAACTTTCCAGAAGGTTCGATTATACTTAGCGCTAATATCATCCTCAAGAAAGACGACCCTGTTGAAGTTGATAAGCGTACAAAGGAATATTTGACAAGGAAAAAAGCCGCGCAGCCGCTTGGAGAGTCCTCAGCGGGATGCGTATTTAAAAATCCCGAAGGTGACGCAGCTGGCAGGTTGATTGAGGCTGCCGGGTGTAAAGGTATGAGGATTGGGGATATTGAGGTAAGCCTGATGCATGCAAACTATTTTATTAATAAAGGCAGGGCAACGTGCAGGGATTTTGTTGAACTTATGGATGTTGTGAAGACAAGGGTCAAGAAATACAGCGGCATTGAGCTTGAGCCGGAGGTGAAGATCATAACGACAGGGGCAAGGGGCAAGGGGCAAGGGGCAGATAACTGACCCGGTTCCCTTATGGATGTTAATAGTAGGAGAGATAAGATGACTAAAGGATTAGTTACAAAAAAAAGGATCGGTGTTTTGATGGGAGGGCTCTCTGCGGAGAGGGACATTTCCATAAGGAGCGGACTTGCGGTATATCAGGCTTTGCAGGAGCTTGGATATAACGCTGTACTTATAGATGCAGGCAGGGACATTACTGATGTCATTAAAAAAGAGAAGGTAAAATTTGCTTTCCTCGCGCTCCATGGCGGCACAGGGGAGAACGGGGCGATACAGGGATTGCTTGATGTGATAGGCATTCCTTATACGGGGTCAGGGGTTTTGGCATCGGCGCTTGCCATGGATAAAGAGGTTTCAAAGAAAATATTTTCATATCATGGATTATCTGTCGCGCCGTTTGTGGTCGTTGAACGTTCAACGTTCAACGTTAAACGCTCAACAAAAAAATCCGAAATCCGAAATCCGAAATCCGAAATCAAAATCGACTTTCCGCTGCCCTGGGTCGTCAAGCCGTGTACCGAGGGTTCCAGCATTGGGGTCAGTATAGTAAAAGAGGAAAGCAGTCTTAATGCCTGTCTGGAAAAGGCCTTTTCATTCGGTCAAAGGACGATTGTTGAAAAGTTCATAAAGGGAAAGGAGCTTCATATCGGGGTGCTGGGGGACAGGGCGCTTGGCGGCGTAGAAGTAAGGCCTTCCCTGGAGTTTTATAACTACGAGGCCAAATATACTTCAGGACTGACCGAGTATATAATACCCCCTGAGATTGATGAAGCGGCATATGAGAACACTAAAAGTATGGCCCTTAAGGCCCATCAGGCGCTGGGATGCGCCGGGGCCGCGAGAGTGGATTTCATAGTTGAGGAGAATAGCAATACACCATATGTGCTCGAAGTGAATACACTTCCCGGCATGACTACGACAAGCCTGCTTCCCAAAATTGCCAAAGCTGCCGGGTTAGACTTTAAAGCCCTTATAGAGGAGATGGTTCGACTTGCAGTCAAAGAAAAAGAATAAAAGACAACAAGCTGCCCCCAGTCGCGGTGAGAAAGCGGCATCGTTCTTTAAAAAGGGGACTATGGTCCTCTTGATAGCCGTCCTGGCTGCAGCGGTCATACTGGGACTGAAAATATTTGAACAGCAATTACGGGTGAAAGAAATCATGATCTCAGGCAATAACCGTCTTGACAGAGATGATGTTTTAGACGCCTTAAAAGTAAAAAGAGGCGAATCACTTTTTGAACTTGATTTCGCGTTGGTAAGGGCCAGGCTTAAACTGAACCCGTGGATTAAAAGTGCGGCCTTGAGAAAACAGTATCCGGATACGCTCGAAATAAAAATTCAGGAAGCGGAACCCAGGGCGCTGTTAAGCATTAAGGAACAGTTGTACCTTATTGACGGTGACGGGAACGTGCTGGAGCAAATTAAAGGTGAGACCCCTCCCTTCCTGCCTGTAATAAAGAACATAAATCCCGGGATCAGGAAGGACATTGCCGAGGCATTAAAGCTGGTCGAGGCACTGTCGGCTAAAAGTGATTTTATTGAGAGGGAGTCAATAGAGATCGGCCTTGAGTCATACGGGCTCACCGTCAATATTGACGGCGCGTTTATAAAAGTCGGTTACGGAAGCTATCCGGAAAAATTTCAGAGATGGAGAGAGCTGGAACCGGAGATAAGAAAAAGAGGCGTGCCGATTCAATATATCGATTTGAGATTTAAGGACTCTGTTATCGTTAAACCGCTTGAAGAAAATAAAGGAGAAAAGACCTCTTAACATGCATTTCGGGTTTATGAAAGACATATCTGTAAAAAATAGCAATCTTGTCGTAGGGCTTGATGCGGGAACAACAAAGGTATGCGTTATTGTGGCTGAGGCAGGCCCGGCCGGAAAAACTGATGAGAGAAATCCTTGCAGCGGACTTAAGATAATCGGTGTCGGCAGGGCCTTATCCAGGGGCATTAAAAAAGGAGTGATAACCAACATCGAAAATACGGCTGATTCTATCAGGGAAGCTGTCCGGGCAGCGGAGACTGCTGCGGGTGTTGATATAAAAGCTGTATATACAGGGATAACAGGCGCTCACATAGGTTGTTTTTCAAGCCGCGGAGTAATTGCCGTAAAAGAAAAAGAGATCGGGCAGAAAGAAGTGGACAGTGTTATAGACGCTGCCAGCGCCGTTGCGCTTCCATTTGACAGGGAGATGCTTCATGTGATCCCCACAGGATATACCGTTAACGGGCAAAACGGCATTACCGACCCGCGGGGAATGGGAGGCGTCAGACTTGAAACCGATGTCAGGATCATCACCGGCGCTGCAACATCAATACAGAACCTGATCAAAAGCTGTCAAAAAGCGGGGCTGGAGGTGGTCGATGTTATATTACAACCTTATGCTTCAGCCGGGGCGGTCCTGACGGATGATGAAAAGGAACTGGGCGTTGCTATTATTGACATCGGCGGCGGCACGGCCGATCTTATGCTTTTTCACGAAGGGCATATTTGTCATGCCGCAGTCCTGCCGATAGGGGGCAATAATTTTACAAATGATGTTGCGGTAGGTTTGAGGGTCCCTGCCCAGGAAGCTGAAATTCTGAAGATAAAATACGGCTGTTCAATGTTATCCATGGCCAGGGATGATGAAGAAATAGAAGTAGGACATGCCGGAGGCAAAATAATCAGGAAGATACCAAAAAGTCATCTTGTTGAGATTCTTCAGCCGCGTGCGGAAGAATTGTTCGGTCTCCTCAAGAAAGAAATCATGGGAAATGATTTTCATAAGCATATGAATTCAGGAGTGGTCTTGACAGGCGGGGCTGTCTTAATGAAAGGGATGGATGTTATGGCTGAGAATATGCTTGAGCTTCCTGTCAGAATCGGGGCGTTTGGAGGCGCTGAAGGTCCGGCGGACATTATTAATAATCCAGTGTATTCAGCCGGAGTGGGCCTGGCGCTTTATGGAGCAGAAAAAGAGTCGGCAGATCAGCGGGATACAGGGGGGAATATGTTTACGAGAGTAAAAGGATGGGTTGGCGGGATGTTGAAAATAAGAAGTTAAGAAGATGAGAAAATGAGAAGATAAGAAGATAAGAAGATTTTAATATACAATTTTATAAGAGAGAGGAGAATATTATGAGGATTTTTGAAATGGAAGAAGTACAGGGCACAACCGCAAAGATCAAAATAGTTGGTGTGGGCGGCGGCGGGAGCAATGCTGTAAACAGTATGATAGCTTCGAGCCTGCAGGGGGTTGAGTTCATAGCCGTCAATACTGATGCCCAGGCGCTTGAATCCTCACTGGCCCATCAGCGCCTGCAGCTCGGCAGCGCCCTGACCAAAGGGCTTGGCGCAGGGGCCAATCCCGAGGTAGGCAGGCAGGCGGCGCTGGAGGACAGGGAATTGATCGAAAACGCGCTTAAAGGCGCTGACATGGTCTTTGTAACAGCCGGCATGGGCGGCGGAACAGGCACCGGCGCAGCCCCTGTCATTGCGGAAGCAGCTAAAGAACTGGGTATCCTTACGGCAGCGGTTGTGACCAGGCCGTTCCTCTTTGAAGGCAATAAAAGGGCCAGGAATGCCGAACAGGGGATCAAGGAATTAATAAAACACGTAGACGCAATTATCATTGTTCATAACAACAGATTATTGGATATTACCGAAAAACATACGCCGTGGCTGCAGGCCCTGAATCTGGCAAACGATGTGCTGAGGCAGGCGGTAAAAGGCATCTCCGACCTGATACTGATTCCCGGCCTGATCAATCAGGACTTCGCAGATATAAGAACAATACTTTCAGACAGCGGAAGGGCGCTTATGGGTATCGGGCATGCGGATGGTGAAAACAGGGCAGTTATCGCAGCAAAGATGGCAATAAAGAGTCCCCTGCTGGAGGAGACCTCCATTGATGGAGCAAAAGGTTTGCTGATAAACATCACTGGAGGTCCCTCCTTATCTTTTCATGAGGTTAATGAAGCGGCCAGTCTTGTCCGGGAGGCAGCGGATGAAAATGCCGAGATAATTTTTGGCTCGGTGATTGATCCTGATCTTGACGACAAAATAGTGGTCACGGTAATAGCAACAGGTTTTGAAGAAAAACCCAGGGCCGCGATGCCTTCGTATGATAAATGGAGGCCCACGAAGGACGTGAATACTCTGAAAGGTTCCGGCAGGCTGCTGTCTAAAGAAGTGATAATGGAAAGCAGTGAAAACTATCTGGATGTTCCCACTTTCATGCGCAAGAATGGTGTCACCGACGATAAAGAAATTACGATAATATAGGGCCTGGTTATAAACTCTGTTTGTCTGTCATTCCGGCAGTCTATGGACCGCGGGAATGACAGACAGTTAATCCGGTCTTTTAGACTTTTGCATAAGGCCCGGTCAAATTTGTTCTCCTGCTTCCTTCTCCCCTGACAGCGATTTTTTTAATTTTGATATCTCATTTTTGAGTTCCTTCATTTTCACTTCCCTGCCGACAGCCATTTCATAGAAATCTTCAAGCTCTTTGACCCTGGTTTTGAGATCATCTTCGGATTTCAGGAGTCTCTGCTGGGTATTTTTTAAATCGGTAATGTCAGTCGCCATGATTATCTTATGCAGGAATTTGCCGTTATTATCAAGAATCGAATACGAACTTACGTATAACCAATGGCCGGAATCCGTTTTTATCTCGATATTGGAAACCGGTTTTGTGTCAGCATCCCCGGAAGTGACGCAGGGTAAAAACAGGGAACATTTTTTGCCGATTATTTCGTAGACTGGTATTTTTGCGAACTTAACAAAACTTTTGTTGCACCTTGATATGTTCAGTTCTTTGTCAACAAGGACTATAAATTCACTTGCACTGTCAAAGGTCATTTCCCATTCAACCTCTGCCCTCCTGATCTCATCTTCTATCTTTTTCCGTTCCGTAATGTCCCTGGCAACATGTATCAGGCCGATAAGCTTATTATTGCTGTCAAACCTCGGCATGGCCCTGAGTTCAAGATACATGTTGAGATGGGGCTCGAATAATTCGAATGTTGAAGGTTCCCCTGTTTTCAGGCATTCACAGCTTGGACAGCTTTCAGGCGGGCTGGCGGTCCCATGATAATATTTGAAACACTCCGCTTTTGAAGTTTCCATCAGGGGCAGGCCGAGGATCTTTTCCGCTGCCTTGTTGGCCCTGATAATATTGAAATCCCTGTCATGGATAGTAATCATGTCTGTAATCGTATCAAAAGTGTCTTCCCAATCCCTCTTTGACTGGAGTAATTGCGCCTCTGTCTTTTTTCTGACAGCGTTATCAGAGAACACAATGACAACTCCCAGGGTGCTGCCTTTTTCATCCTTGATAGGCGCGCCGCTGTCAACGATCGGTATCCTGGTCCCGTTCTTTGTAATTAATACCGTATGGTTTGCAAGACCCACGACCAGTCCTTCTCTGAGGACCTTGTGAAAAGGGCTGTCCGCCTTCTCACCTGTTTTTTCGTTAATAATATTAAAAATTTTTTCGAGAGCTTTACCTGACACCTCTTCCTTTTTCCAGCCGGTAAGAGATTCGGCGGCCGGGTTCATGAATTCTATAAGCCCGTTGATATCAGTTGTAATCACCGCATCGCCGATACTGGTCAGCACTGTGGAAAGCCATTTTTCATTTCCCCTTAACTTCCGTTCTGTCCTGTGTTTAAAAAGTGTTATTTCGATATTACTGTGCAGCTCCCTGTCTCCGATAGGCTTGAGTAAATACCCGAAGGGCTCGGTTATCTTGGCGCGCTCAAGCACTTCTTCATCTGCATAAGCAGTGAGATAAATGACGGGGATGTCGGCATTCGACCGTATGCGGTCGGCGGTCTCGATTCCATCCATGGGGCCCAGCAGCATGATATCCATTAAAATGAGATCAGGCGCGTATTTATCAGAGGCATTGATTGCGTCTGCTCCTGAAGCCACGACAATGGGGACATCGTAGCCCATCCCTTCCAGCCGCCATTGCAGGTCCTTTGCGATAATAGCTTCATCCTCGACAATTAATATTTTTGCTTTTCCCACAATATTTCTCCTTAAATATATCTTGTATTATATTCTTTCATGATATTTCAATTCCTTGAAGCGGATAAAAAAAGCAGTCCCGTTATCTCTCCGTAATTCTATGCTGCCCCGAAGCTGATGCATGGTCAGGTTGGTGACAAGCTGCAGACCCAATGATTTAGTGTTTTTGATATCAATGTCCCCGGGAAGGCCGATACCGTCATCACTGATTGTCAGCTCATATTCGTTGTCCCACTTATTATCGGCAGTCACTTTTTTCAGGTCTATAAATATGCTGCCGTTTCTGCCTTCAGGGAATGCATACTTAAGAGAATTTGAAAGCAATTCGTTGATGATCAGGCCGCAAGGGATTGCCGTGTCGATGCCGAGAATGATATCTACGGCGGTTACAGTTAATGAAATATTTCCGGCGCCCGTGCCGTAGAAAGTCAATAAACCGCTGGCGAGGCTTGTTATATAGTCTTTAAAGTCAATATTGGAAAGGTTTTTCGAGCGGTAGAGTTTTTCATGAACGAGGGACATGGAGTTTATCCTGTTCCGGCTTTCATCGAACAGCGCCACATAACGGGGGTCGTCAATCTGGTTGGACTGGAGATTCAACAGGCTGGTAATGACCTGCATGTTGTTTTTGGTCCTGTGATAAATTTCTTTGAGCAGCACCTCTTTTTCCCTGAGCGATGAGTTGAGCTGCTCCTGAGCCTGTCTGCGCTCGCCTATTTCAAGCTGAAGCTCCTCATTAAGTGACTGCAGGCTGTCAGAGCGTTTCTGAAGCCTGTCTCTTATCTCCCAGTTGAAGATCTTCAGAATTCCGCTGACGGACCAGGCCGCGGCAAGGGCACACAGGCCGCGGAATACCTGTACAGGTATCCCTGTTGCCGCAACAAAGGATTCCGTGTTAAGCAGGTCTGAGAGAAAGAAGTCTGCCTTTGGAACGATCAGGCCGCCCAGAAAACCGTAAGTCAGGAACGCGCCGCCGGCGCACATGAAATATTTTTTTACCCCGAGAGGCTCCAATATCTCCTTCTCATATTTGTATTCAAACAAAAAACCGAAACCTATCAGAAGCCCCCCGGGAAGGCCCAGTGCATATCTGGCCATGATGCTTCCAACTTTCCAGAAATCGCGGGACATGTATGCGCACACAAAAATCACGAGAGCTATAAGAGGCAGCGACCACCATCCGAACAGGCTGGCGGTCTTCTTCTGCCAGGAAGGGGCATTTGTCATGTTCAGGCGGAAAAACCGCCTGCCGAACTCGAAAAGAAAAAGATATGATATAACAAGACATAACCAGCGGACCGCGTCCAGCACATCATGCCGGCCCCTGATTATCGCCCACATATCCAGAAGTTCATTCGCGCCGTGGATGATGCCGAACATTGCCAGGATCCAGAAGATGTTTGCAATCTTATGCTCGCTGTCTTTTTTGGGCTGCAAAAGGATTGCAATGCCCATTATTATGAAGGCGAGTCCATAGATAAAAAAAACTACATCCAACTTATTGACTAATGTCTGACCGATTGCTTCCATTTGCCCACGAATCCTCAATTGTGTTTATTGAATGACTAAACTTCTTCTTGCAGGTTTTTTAAGACCCTGTCTTATTTGCGAATGTTCTATTAAGTATAATTTATTGCATAGCCGACTATAAACCTGGGAAAAAAGATTTTAAGGCAATTATTACGCGCATAATACGGACTCCTTTTAAGAAAAGACTTATATCCTGCTTTTATATTTCAATTCTTTGAAATGGATATCAAATAATGTACCTTTGGATCTGTCGAGCTGCATACCGCCCTTAAGCTGGTGTTCAACTAAAGTAATAACGAGCTGCAAGCCGAGCGATTTTAATCTTCTGATATCCAGGTCTCCGGGTATACCGATACCATTATCGCTTACGGTCAGATTGTAAAAATTATCATTATCATCAGCGCTGGTTTTATCAAGGATTATATTTATTTCCCCGTTCTTCCCTTCAGGAAATGCATACTTGAGGGAATTGGAGACAAGTTCATTGATTATTAATCCGCATGGAATGGCTGTGTCAATTGGAAGCCGGATGTTTTCGCTTGATATCTTCAGTAAAATTTTCTTGGGACTTATGCCGTAAAAACTGAATAGTTCGTTGGCAAGACAATTTATATAATCTTTAAAATCAATATTTGTAAGGTCTTTTGAATTGTAAAGTTTTTCGTGTACGAGGGCCATGGAAGCAATCCTGTTGCGGCTTTCGTTGAACAGCTCGATATACTGTTTATCGCTTATCTGTCTTGCCTGAAGGTTTAAAAGGCTTGAAATGACCTGCATATTATTTTTTACCCTGTGGTGGATCTCCTTTAACAGCACCTCTTTCTCCCTGAGCGATTCAGACAGCGCCCTTTCAGCTTTTTCCCTCTCGGTTATCTGGTTCTTGAGTGAAGTAATCGTTTCTGCGAGACGGGATGTCATTATATTGAACGATTCTGATAAGGCCCCGAGTTCATCGTTTCTTATGACGACTGCTTTCCTGTCAATATCGCCTGAGCTTATTGCCAGGGCGGTTTCCGCGAGCGATTCGACCGGCCGTATGATCTGCCGCACGGTTATAAATCCAAGAACGACAGAGCCTGTGAGGGTCAGGACAAGAAACACCGCAATGGTAAGAAGAGAAGTGTATGTGCTTTTTAGGGCCGTTACGAGAGGTATCTCGGTCATGACATGCAGGCGCTGGGTACCGAGGCTTAATATGTCATTGGTCAAAACAGCTTTTGAGCCGTCAAGGCCTGTTGAGATGCCGGACTTATTTTCTATGTCAAAATGTTCACCTTTCAGGACCACAGACGGATTGGGATGCACTATGACCCTGCCGGTCCTGTCAACGACATAGACTACACCCGATTCACCGACGTTTATCCTGTCTACAATGTCCCACATGAATTTCATCCGCATTTCGGCTGTGAGAACACCCTTTACAATGTCATTGCGGGTATCAATTACCGGAATACTCATCAACATAAAGGGCGCGCCTGTCTTGTCATCGATATAGACAGGCCCGTAATACGTTTGCCGTTTTGATAACGGCACAGTGAATTCTTCCGCATTCGACCTGTTTCTCAGGTCCTTGGGAGTAATGATGGAGGTACGCGATTCACGCGCAAGTTCCTGCCCCCTGCTGTCAAGCAGCGCAATCTCATTAAATATGCTTACGCGGCTTTCATCACTGAATGAAAGCATCTGGGACAGAAAGCGGCCCTGCTTTTCGCTTCCAATATCCAGGATATAGTAATCGATTGTCAACGCATTGCTTAATAGTTCTTCCTGCTTATGGATTATTGAACCGATCTGGTTTAAAACACGAAGGGCCTTCTCTCTCTGCAATTCGATGATCTGCCTTTGCTGAATAACGAAACTCTGCCATGACAGGAGCGTCCCCAGCAATAAAAGCGGAATGATGGCAAGGAGGACCAGGGAAATGACAAGACGTCTTCTTATGCTGCCTTTTATCTTCATCCGGTTTTTAGGGCAGACTGCCTGTTTTAAGTTCAGCGGACGATAAAATCTGCCTGCTGCAAGATACTGCCAGGGATCGTTATGCCTATGGATTTAGCCGTCTGTAAATTTATGCCGAGAAAAAACTCTGTTGTCTCTATGGGAAGGGCTGCCGCGGGAATTTTATCATGCAGGACGCTTTTGGCAAGCCGGCTTGCCATTTTCCCTGAATGAAAATGGTCCTGCCCGTAAGTGATCATTATCCCGTTCTTGTACTGCCCTGTTCCGGAGCCGGTCGGCAATTTACGTTCTATCGCAACCTTTATAATGGTTTCAAGATTGGAAATGAGAAACGGTGAGTTGGGGACGAATATGGCATCGGCATTTTTTGGTATGGCGGCCAATGCCTTTGTTAATTCCTCAGGAGTATCGGTCCGTGCTGTTACAAGTTCAACATGGGATTTTTCCGCGCTCTTTTCTAAAATGTTGATGATGAATGTATGAGCCTCAGAATCTGTAGAGTAAGGAACATATATAAATTTTGCTTGCGGAACGGCTTTAAGAAGCCATTCAAATGCCTTTTCAGTGCTGCCGCTGATCTGGATGCCAGTGATGTTGCCGCCTGGGTCCGGAATACTTTTTACTATGCCGGTCTCAACCGGATTAAATACTGCTCCAAAAACGATTGGTATGCCGGTCTCCTTCAGTTTTTGTTTTGCTTTATTTGTTACAGGGCCTGTAATTGTAAAGAGAAGATCGACCTTCTTTGCGATCATGTCCTGTATCACGGAGTCAATATCAGTAACATTATCGGGCTGGATATAATTAATGTTCTTACCTTCTATGAAACCATAAGACTCCATGCCGGATTTGAACCCGTCAACAATATTCTGCAGTTTTGCATTAGGTCTGATTATGCCTGCAAGAAAGGGTTTTCCCTCTGCGTGGGCGCTATATATGGGCATAGGTGACAATAATATTAACAGTGGGATCAGTATAACAAATATAATGGCACTTGATTTCATAATGTCCCTGTCCATTGCCCATTATTATACTTATTTATGTCAAGTAATTAAACAGTTTCAATATGGCTAGTTACAATATTAACCTGAAAAAGCATTTCAAATAATGCGGATGTTGGAAAATAAATTAATTTTCGATACATTAAACGCAATATTTATTAATCGGAGCGTACACACTTTAATTCAAAGCCTCATGCATAATTTCTATTATGGTAATCGAGTTAATTAATTTGTTTTTCAATGTCTGCATTATTCGGGTTAATCAGACAATCAAACGCAGGGTTACTGATTTGGAGTAATGTGGGTTTGAGCTGTTGTTAAGTGCGTTGGGCCAGCACTTCTCTTATCTTATTTAAAATTACCTGTGGAGAGAAAGGCTTTGATACAAAGTTGATGTCCTCTTCCAGGAGTCTCTTCTTATGGATTGCATCGGTAGTATATCCGCTGATAAAAACAGCTTTTATGCCGGGCATTGCCTTTTTGATTTCATTATACGCCTCCGGGCCGCTCTTTTTCGGCATTATAACATCGAGGATAAGCAGGGCAATCCTGTTTTTATTTGCCATGAATTTCTCTACAGCTTCTTCACCGTCTTTTGCTTCTATGACGGTGTACCCAAATTCCTTAAGGACTGTCACTGTGAGCTCCCTTGCCGCGTCATCGTCTTCTGCTATCAGGATGGTTTCCGTACCGCCTACTGAAGAAATAATCTCTGACTGTCCGGGTTCTTCGATTTTGGCCGCAATGACCGGCAGATATATCTTGAAGGTAGTGCCCTCTCCAGGTTCGCTATAGACATTAACATATCCGTTATGCTGTTTGATGATTCCATAGATCATCGCAAGGCCGAGACCGGTCCCCTTGCCCACCTCTTTTGTGCTGAAAAAGGGCTCGAATAACTTGGCCCTTGTCGCTTCATCCATACCGGTCCCGTTGTCGGTAACAGAGATCTGGACATATGGGCCCGTGACCCCGAACCCGTGGCCTATTACGTACTCCCCGCTTAATTCGGTACGTTCTGTTTCTATTGTTAATCTCCCCCCGCCGGGCATGGCATCCCTTGCGTTTGTGGCAAGGTTCATCAATACCTGTTCTATCTGCCCGCTGTCCGCCATGACGGTCACGTCCTCACTGGTAAGCAAGGTCTTCAGTTCAATATCCTCGCCGATGAGCCTCTTCAGCAATTTATAGACACTCTCGACGATCGTATTGAAATTTACCGGTCTCGGGTTCATTACCTGTTTCCTGCTGAAGGCGAGAAGACTGTGCGTAAGATTGGCGCCCCTGTCAACCGATGCGAGTATCTGGGTAACGTTGTGCCTCAGCGGATCGTCCTCCCTCATCTTCATCTTAAGGAGGTTGCCGTATCCTACTATGGCTGTGAGGATATTGTTGAAGTCATGGGAGACCCCGCCGGCAAGGAGTCCGACTGCCTCCATTTTCTGGGCCTGGCGGAGTTGTGATTCGAGCTTCTTTCTTTCCGTTATGTCATTGATCAGCTCTATCACGGATATTGTTTCACCGGACTCATTTTTCATAGCATATGATCTTATTTCCACATAAGAGGGTTTGCCGTCATTGTCATAGTGGGTATGGATGACCGTGTGGGGTTTCCCGGTTTCAAAGGTATGCCGTACCGGGCACTCCTCCCCTTTTTCATAACACGGTTTATTAACATAGTGTGAAACTTCATAACAATGTTTGCCTGTAATGTCTTCAACCGGCCTTTTCACATATTCGCAGAAGGCCCTGTTGGCAGAGATGATCCTGTATTCTTTATCAATAACAATAAATCCTTCACCAACACTTTCAAGGATGTTTTTGATAAATTTCTCGGACCGTCTGAGATCGGTGACGTCGGAGAATACCAGGACGACCCCGGTGACATTGTCTTTTTCATCTTTGATCGGCGCGCTGCTGTCATCAATCGGTATTTTTATGCCGTCTTTTGTTATTAATACCGTATGGTCTGCGAGGGTGGTGACTATCTTGTCCCTGAGCACCTGCTCTATGGGGTCCTTTATCGTCTCTCCAGTTTGTTCATTGACAATGTTGAATACTTCTTTAATCGCCTTCCCTCCGGCATCTTTTATTTTCCAGCCGGTCAAGGCCTCGGCAGCCGGATTCATAAATACGATGTTCCCTTTTATGTCTGTTGTGATGACCGCGTCGCCGATACTGCTCAGGACAGTGGAAAGCCACTTTTCATTTTCTCTCAGTTTTTTGTCTGCCCGGTGTTTGCTGAGTGTTAATTCTACTGCGCTGAAGAGCTCCCGGTCCCCGATCGGTTTGATCATGTATCCGAACGGCTGGGTTATCTTTGCGCGCTCCAGCAATTCGTCATCAGCATAAGATGTCAGGTACATGACCGGGATATCGTCTTCCGAACGTATCTGATTTGCTGCCTCGATCCCGTCTATTTCCCCCAGCAGCATAATATCCATTAACACAAGGTCAGGTTTCATTTCGCGCGCCTTCATTACAGCATCCTCTCCTGAGGCTGAAATAAAGGGGACGTCGTATCCCATGCTTTCAAGCCGCCATTGCAGGTCTCTGGCGATGATTGCTTCATCTTCAACAACTAATATCTTCGTTTTTCCCAATTGCTAATCCCTTAATGCATCCATTTGTCTCTTAATCACAAAATATCATATATGGCAACTTCAATCAAATAAATTTTTATATATATTATTACGTCATAAAAAAGAATTTCTGTAATCAAATATTGTAATGTTTCTTTTATTAAGGCAATGCATGTGATAAAATACGATGATTTTTTAATCCTTAAATTCAGGACATTAATGAGAGGCAACCTATGAAATTTTCACAACTGTTTATACCTACTTTACGTGAAACACCTGCTGAGGCCGAGGCGATCAGCCATATACTGATGCTCCGTGCAGGGTATGTCAGGCAGCTTGCTGCCGGTCTATACATCTATCTACCGCTTGCATGGAGGGCAATGAAAAGAATAAACGCGATCATCAAGGAAGAGATGGATGCTATAGGCGCGCAGGAGATATCCATGCCCGGGCTCCATCCGGCTGAGATATGGGAAAAGACCGGCAGGTGGGGCGAAATCGGTGACGAGATGTTCAGGCTGAAAGACCGGGGAGGCAGGGACATGTGTCTAGGTATGACCCATGAGGAAATTATTACATGGCTCGCGTCAATGGAGATACGTTCATACAGGGACCTGCCGCAGATGTGGTATCAGATACAGACAAAATTCAGGGACGAGGCCAGGCCTAAAAGCGGCATTCTCAGGACGCGCGAGTTTATTATGAAGGACAGCTACAGTTTTGACAGAGATGAGAAGGGGCTTGAAGAGAGCTATCAGAAGCATGCGGAGGCTTATCACAGGATTTTTCAGAGATGCGGGCTTGCGTTTTATCAGGTCGAAAGCGACCCCGGGATGATGGGAGGCGCTACCGCGCATGAATTTATGGCCCCGAGCCCCGCAGGCGAGGACACAATCGTTATTTGCGATAAGTGCGGATACGCCGCCAATGTTGAGCTTGCATTGTCGATACCCGTAGGGGCAACCCCCTGTGGTTGCACTGGGCAGGCACAGGGGCCTGCCCCTACAGAAGACATCGCAACTCCCGATAAAAGAACTGTTGCAGAGGTGTCCGCATTCCTGGAAGCAGATCCGTCATGTTTTATTAAAAGCCTTGTGTTAATTGGACCGGAAGGCCCCTTCCTTGCCCTTGTCAGGGGCGACCAGGAACTCCATGAAAAGAAGCTTCAGAGGATTATCGGGGCATTCAGAGCCGCGCAGAAAGATGAGGTAAAGGAGATCCTCGGGGTCGGGGCTGGCTTCATAGGGCCGCATAATCATAAACTGAAAAAGATCGCCGACATTTCCCTGAAGGGGGGGGCATACATTTCAGGCGCGAACAAGGAAGGGTTTCATACGAGAGGAATAAAACCCGGGTCGCATTTTGTCGCCGAATGGCATGATATCCACGTTGCGAAAGGCGGTGACGGCTGTTCGCAGTGCGGCGCTGCCCTCCGGGAGGAAAACGTAATTGAGATCGGTAATATATTTAAACTCGGGACAAAATACTCGCAGCCGCTGAGGGCCGTATACCTTGATGAAAACGGTGAAGAGAAGACGATCGTCATGGGCAGTTACGGGATTGGTCCCGCGCGGATTGCTGCAGCCGCTGTTGAGCAGAACAATGACAGCGACGGGATAATCTGGCCGTTGAGTATCGCGCCCTTTGATGTCGAGATAGTTGTTCTTTCCGGTGACGATAAAGAACTTGCAGATACCGCCGGGAGAATATACCGGGAGCTTCAGGATGAAAAATTTGAGGTCCTTATGGATGACAGGGATGAAAGACCGGGAGTAAAGTTTAAAGACGCTGACCTGTTAGGGGTCCCCTGCCAGATAATTATCGGCAAGAAGGCGTTAAAAGAAGGTCTCGTTGAATTTAAGATAAGGAAGACGAAAGAGACGGTACGAATTGCTCCCTCTGATACGGTTGCCAGGATTAAGGAGCTTTACGGAAGGGTGTAATGATATTCGGACAAAAAAAGGCCTGTGCAGCTTTAGCTGCACAGGCCTTTTTTATTTTAAGCATTCTTATCTTTAGTGGGGGTTTGGAGCCTCAGTTTGTCCTGGCTCTCCAGCCTGCTCCCATGGAAGAGCTATCGATTTAAGATTCTCTTCAATTTTGACTACTTTAATCTCCCCTTTTAACTTCTCAATGTATGAATCAAAGAGTTTCTTCCTTTTTTCGGAGACAAGCTGGCGTTTGATTGACTCCATGGACTGTTCATAATTTGCCGGTGCACCTTTTTGTATATCTGTAAGTTTTATAATGTGAAAGCCGAAGCGGGTTTTGACCGGTTTACTGACTTCTCCGGGTTTAAGTCCGGCAGCAGCCTGCTCAAATTCCGGCACCATCTTCCCTCTGCCGAAATATCCCAGATCTCCGCCTTTTTCCGAGGAGCCCTTATCTTTGGACAGTCTCTGCGCAAGTTTTGAAAAGTCTTCACCCTTCATAATTTTTGCATGAATGTCTGCAGCTTCTTTTTCCGTTTCTACAAGTATATGGCTTGCTCTCAACTGCGCGCCTATTGTAAATTTGTCTGCGTTCTGATCAAAGAAAGCCCGGACTTCAGAATCATCAACAACGGCTTTTTCCTCGACTTCCTTCTTTAGTAAGAGCGATACGAGAGTCATTTTTTCAAATTCTTTTATTTTTTCCAGATACTCCTGATCTTTATTAAGCTTCATTTTTATTGCATGATGATAAATAAGGTCCCTCTTAATCAATTCATCAAGAAATTTTACTTTGCCTTCATCCCCCTGGAATTGAGACCTTGCCCATTCCGGCACCCTGCTGACTTCTTTGATAAATTCATTCTGGGTGATTGATGACTTGTCTATTTTTGCAATAACAGGGCTGTCAGACTTTCCCCCTTTTGATTTATCACATCCGGTCATGGCCAGAAACAGGCAAACTATAAAAAAGACATACAACGGCACATTCTTCATAAGATTTCTCCTTTTATTAATTAATTATTGGTTCAACTCAGACTGTTTTATACCATAATTGTTCAGGTATTTCAACAACGCTACCGCGGAGTGCGACCAAGAAATAATGCTTATGTAATGATGAGGCAAACAAGGTGGAGCTACAAGGAAACGAAAAAGGTCCCTCTGGAGGTTTTTGAAAAGGAAGAAAGCCCCAACTTCTGTCCTGGCCTTGTAGGAAATACCGGATATGCCGGACCGGGAGCTGATTAATATATGTCGTATCTTTGGGGAACAACGGTTTTTATTTTTGCTATTTTTTTATTTAACATTTCATTAACTATCTTTTCACAATAAAATATCATTGAAATCAACTACTTTTAAAAAAGCTATTTTCCACTTGACATATACAATATATTGTGGTTTAATTTCTTAGCGCCTCTAAATAGAGGATACATATTAATATAAATAAATATAATAATAAACAAAAACAACTAACTATTTTATAAAAAAATATTTATTGATCCATATCCATTAAGGAGATAAGGGAGGAATTATGGCAGAGATGATGTCAACTCAACTGGAGTTAAGCCCTAGCGCATTAAAGGTTCTTGAAAAAAGATATCTGAAAAAAGACGAAGAAGGCAAGGTCATTGAGGGTCCTGAAAGTCTATTCAGAAGGGTTGCCAAGGCTGTTGCATCTGTTGAGTTGAATTATGATAAATCAGGGCAGAATATTAATAATTTAGAGGACAGATTTTATAACCTCATGACGTCATTGAAGTTTTTGCCAAACAGTCCTACTCTTATGAACGCGGGAAGAAGACTCGGCCAATTGTCTGCCTGTTTTGTTTTACCTGTTGACGATTCAATGGAATCGATTTTTGAGGCAGTAAAAAACGCGGCATTAATTCATAAGTCAGGTGGAGGGACCGGTTTCTCATTCTCAAACTTAAGACCGAAGGGTGACATCGTGGGTTCCACCAAAGGAGTTTCTTCCGGGCCTCTCTCTTTCATGATGGTTTTTGATTCGGCTACCGAAGCAATAAAACAGGGTGGCACAAGAAGGGGCGCCAATATGGGCATATTACGGGTTGACCACCCCGATATTCTGGATTTTATTTCGGCAAAAGATAATAATTCTAAGCTCAACAATTTCAACCTGTCGGTTGCATTGACCGATGTATTCATGAAGGCCATTGAAAAAAACGAAGAATATGATTTAATAAACCCTCATACCCAAAAATCCGTACGCCGGTTAAAGGCCAGGGATGTATTTAACTCAATCGTAAGACATGCCTGGAAAAACGGGGAACCGGGCATCATATTCATGGACAGAATGAATCAATACAATCCCACTCCTTCCATAGGGCAAATTGAAAGCACTAATCCTTGCGGTGAACAGCCGCTTCTGCCGTATGAATCATGCAATTTAGGATCGATTAACCTGGCCAGGTTCGTTCACCCTGATAGAAAACCTTTTGCTAACAGAACAAATACAACTACGGCAGCACATAAAAGCGGAACAGCAGAAGAAGCTTACGAACTAATAGATTGGGAGGCCCTCAGGGAGACAGTGCGTCTTTCCGTGCATTTCCTTGATAATGTTATTGATATCAACAAATATCCATTGAAAAAAATAGAACAGGCGACAAAGGCGAACAGAAAAATAGGACTTGGAGTCATGGGCTGGGCGGATATGCTGATACAGCTTGGTATTCCTTATAATTCTGTTGAGGCATCAAAACTCGCAAACGAGGTCATGAAGTTTATCCAGACGGAAAGCAAAAAACAATCCGCTTTTCTTGCCGTAGACAGGGGAGTTTTTCCGAACTTTGATCAGAGCATTTATACAGACGATATGGCTGTAAGAAATGCCACTACCACAACAATAGCGCCTACAGGGACCCTTTCAATAATAGCTGGATGCTCAAGCGGAATAGAACCTTTGTTTGCAGTGTCTTTTGTGCGGAACGTCCTTGAAGGCACCAAGATGTATGAAGTCAATCCTCATTTTGAGAAAATAGCAAAGGAAAGGGGATTCTGGAGCAAGGAGCTTATAGAAGAGATTGCTGAGAAAGGAAGTCTGAAAGATATCAGTGCAATACCCGATGATGTTAAAAAGACATTCATCACTGCGCATGACATATCTCCGCTTGACCATGTGAGGATGCAGGCGGCCTTTCAGAAACAAGTGGACAATGCCGTCTCCAAGACGGTTAATTTCTCCCATAATGCCTGTCCCAAGGATGTTGAGGACGTATATTTCCTTGCCTATGGCCTTGGATGCAAAGGGCTTACCGTTTATAGAGACGGCTCAAGGGAGGAGCAGGTCCTCTCTACCGGCCAGACTGCAAAACAGGAAGCAGACAAAGAAATAGCGCCTCCAACACTTAAAATAACACCAAGGAAAAGACCGGAGGTAATCAAAGGGACAACCAGGCTCATGAAAACCGGCTGCGGCAACCTGTATGTAACAATAAATGAAGATGCAGAAGGAAACCTTTTCGAGCTCTTTACACAAATGGGAAAGGCGGGCGGCTGCGCATCAAGCCAGGCAGAGGCGATCGGAAGGCTTGTGAGCCTCGCCTTCAGAAGCAATATAGAACCCATCGAGATAGAAAAACAGCTCAGGGGAATAAGCTGTCACAGCCCCGCATGGGCCAACGGCGGAAAGATAGCATCCTGCTCTGATGCCATATCAAAGTCCATAGAGAGATACGTCGAGCGCGGCAACAAAAGCAACGGCAACGGCTCGCATCCCAAAAAAGAAAAGGCCATATTCAGCGGCGCGTGCCCGGACTGCGGAGGGGCTGTTGAGCACGAGGGTGGATGTGCTATCTGCAGGGACTGCGGGTTTACGAAATGCTCGTAATTGGTTAAATTAAGAAGTATCATGTATACTTCATTTAAATTCTTGACACAGAGGATTAAGAATGATATAGTTTTGCATGCAGTATAGAGAATCATTCATAATGAAAGACGTTATTGAGAAGGCCCAGTGTTGTATGCGCTGGGCCTTTTGTTTTTACTCAGGTTAAGATTAACCGGAGAAATTTGCATCTATGAAACTAAAAATAAAAGACATAGCTGATATCCAGATCGGCTACCAGTTTCGTAAAAGAATTAAGACAGAACCCGATGGATCACATGCAATCATACAAATGCGAGACTTTGATGATCGTAACAATCTGATCTATAGAGAGTTAAGCCGGGTAAGACTGGTTGAATTGCCTGACAAATATCTGGTTAATAAGAATGATGTATTGTTTCTCTCAAGGGGACATAGCAATTTTGCATTTGCAATTACTGACTCATTGGAAAACACTATTGCTGCAAGCTACTTTTTTATTCTGAAGGTCATATCAGAAAAAGTTCTTCCTGAATATCTGGCATGGTGCATCAATCAGGCTCCTGCTCAAAAGCATTTACATAGCAGTGCACGCCGGGGTACGCACATGCCTCTTGTGCCCAAGTCGGCATTTGAAGATCTTAAAGTACATGTGCCTGATATTAAAACTCAGAAAAGCATTGTGGAACTCAGCAGGCTTCTTGATAAAGAGAGTGGTCTCATTAAGAAGATTCAGGAGAAACGGTCCTTATTAATTAGATCATTAAGCATTAAAGCTGCTAAGACAGGCAATTAAATAAAGGAGAATATAATGACTGACAAGGTGAAACAGAGCGAAATCAATGCAACGGCATGGGCGGCGTGTGACACGTTCAGGGGACCGGTGGACCCGGCGCAGTATAAGGATTACATCCTGGTCATGCTGTTTTTGAAATATATTTCCGATGTGTGGAAGGACCATTATGAGAAGTACCAAGAGCAGTACGGAGATAATGAGGAGCGCATCCGCCGCAAACTGGAGAGAGAGCGGTTCCTTTTGCCTTACGTTGAATATAAAGACAAGGACACCGGGAAGAAGGAGCGTTTTATTGCGGATTTCTACAGCCTGTATGAGCGGAGGGGCAGGTCTAATATCGGAGACCTGATAAATATTGTCCTTGATGCAATTGAAGAGGAGAACAAGGTAAAGCTCGAAGGCGTGTTCCGCAATATCGACTTTAACAGCGAGGCCAATCTCGGCAAGACGAAAGACAGAAACCGTTTGCTGAAACATATACTGGAAGACTTCAATAAACCACAGCTTGATATGAGTCCAAGCCGTGTGTCGGAAGATGTTATCGGGAATACCTACATTTATCTGATTGAACGCTTTGCCTCTGACGCGGGAAAGAAGGCAGGAGAGTTCTACACACCGCACAAGGTTTCAGAGCTGCTTGCAAAACTGGTCCGGCCTAAAAAGGGGGACCGCATCTGCGATCCGACATGCGGGTCAGCCGGTCTGCTGATAGAAGCTGCGAAGGAAGTGGGAACAAAAGACTTTGCCCTCTTCGGGATGGAAGTAAACGGCAGCACCTGGGCGCTGGCCCGTATGAATATGTTTCTGCATGGAATGGACTCTGCCCGGATTGAGTGGTGCAATACCCTGAACAGCCCGGCTCTTGTGGAAAAGGACAGGCTGATGAAGTTTAACATTGTGGTTGCCAATCCCCCGTTCTCGCTGGACAAATGGGGAGCGGATGTGGCTGAGAACGACCGGTTCAACCGCTTCTGGCGTGGTGTACCGCCAAAGAGTAAAGGTGACTATGCCTTTATCAGTCACATGATTGAGGCGGCGATTGAAAAGGAAGGGCGTGTGGCTGTTGTTGTGCCGCATGGCGTTCTCTTCAGAGGCGCTGCGGAAGGGCGTATTCGTCAGAAGCTTATTGAGGACAATCTGCTTGATGCAGTTGTGGGCCTTCCCGGGAACCTCTTTCCTACTACCTCCATTCCTGTGGCGATTCTTGTCTTTGACCGGTCACGGGAAAAGGGCGGCGCTAAAGAGAGCCAGCGTGATGTACTGTTCATCGATGCGAGCCGTGAGTTTCAGTCCGGGAAGAATCAGAATACTCTGCTCAACGAGCATATTGAAAAGATAGTATCAACATACAAAGCCCGGAAGGCTGTTGAGAAGTATGCTCATGTTGCAACTTTTGAAGAGATCAAAGAGAATGATTTTAATCTTAATATTCCCCGGTATGTGGATACGTTTGAGGAGGAAGAGGAGATTGATGTTTTTGCAGTGCAGAAGGAGATTGAGGAGTTGGAGAAGGAGTTGGCGGAGGTAAGGGGGGAGATGGCGGAGAAGTTGAGAGAGATAAGTGTATGAATAATAAAGTATGGCCTCAAAAGCAATTAGGGAGCGTTGCGACTCTTCAGAGAGGGTTTGATTTACCAAAGACTCAAAGAAGAGAGGGGGCATGTCCAGTTATATCCTCTGGCGGACTTTCTGGATATCATAATGAATGTAAAGTTAAGGCCCCTGGAGTTGTAACAGGGCGATATGGGTCGGTCGGAGAGGTTTTTTACGTCGAGCAAAATTTCTGGCCTCATAATACTACACTATGGGTAAAGGACTTTCACGGCAATGATGAAAAGTTTATTTACTACTTGCTTGTATTTTTCAACTTTAAAAGATTTAGCGATAAAACAGGGGTGCCAGGTGTTAATCGAAATGATCTTCATAAGGTAAAAGTCGTTTGCCCTCCGTTAACTCAGCAAAAGGCAATTTCTGGTCTGCTGTCCACATGGGACTCAGCCATTAGAAAAACTGAAAGACTGATTGAGGAAAAGGAGAAACGCTTTACGTGGCTGCTTAAAACCTTAATTAATGATCAATGTCAGCGGTGGAAACATCTGAGATCAGAAAAAATATTTGAAAGTGTCTCAGAGAAAAACTGTCCGGACGAAGAGCTGCTGTCTGTTACGCAAGATAGAGGAGTTATTCCACGACATATGCTGGAAGGCCGTGTCATGTCACCAGACGGTAGTACCGAATCATACAAACTCATTAAGAGAGGAGACTTTGTTATAAGCCTGCGTTCATTTCAGGGTGGTGTCGAATACTCGGAATATCGAGGCATTGTAAGCCCTGCTTATACTGTCTTGAGAAACAAGCTTCCAATACATACGGATTTTTACAGGCACTTTTTTAAATCTTACATCTTCATTGAAAAGTATTTACGGATAGCTGTAATCGGGATAAGAGATGGGAAGCAAATCAGTATGCCTGATTTTAAATCAGTAAAGCTTCCATATCCACCTATTGACGATCAAAAGAAAATTGCTACGGTGCTTAACGCAGCCCAAAAAGAAATAGGACTTTTGAAGCGCAAGCTTGATTTGTTGAAAAAACAAAAACGTGGGCTTATGCAGAAGTTATTAACCGGGCGGTGGAGGGTAAAGACATAAAAGGGGGACAATGAAAAATGGGTGATGGGCGAAATAACAATAACTTGATTCCAAAGCACGGCGGTTACCGGAACTTAAAAAGTTTTCAGGTTGCTCAACTGGTCTATGATCTGACTGTGAGATTCTGCGAATTGTACATTAACAAGCGCAGCCGGACTCATGATCAGATGGTGCAGGCGGCGCGCAGCGGGGTGCAGAATATCGCAGAAGGTTCGCAGGCGTCGGGGACATCAAAGAAAACGGAACTCAAGCTTACTAATGTGGCCCGCGCCAGCCTGGAAGAGCTGAGGCTTGATTATGAGGATTATTTGCGGCAGAGGGGGCTGCCGGAGTTTAGGCCGGAGCATCCGGCGTTGAGGAGGTTTAAGGCGAGGCGGTGTAAGACGCTGGATGATGTTAGGGGGTGGGTTGAGGAGGAAAAGCACACGGACGGACACAGACGTACACGGACTGACACTGACAATCGCAATTCATCCGTGCCAGTCGGTGATAGTCCGTGCGAGTCCGTGAGCTCTTCAGCGCTCGTCGCGAATGCCGCGTTATCGCTGCTCAATCTGTGCTGCTATTTTCTCGACCGGCAAATTGCAGCTCAGGCAAAGGATTTTGAAAAAGAGGGCGGTTTTACCGAACGGCTTTACAAAGTAAGAACTGCCCGGAGGAGAAATCAATAATGAGCAAAGAAAATCGGATAAGCAAGAATAACAGCTCAAACGGCTTGTATGTAGATATCCGCAAAATGATCGAAGAGGCACGATCATCTGTAGCAGTGAGTGTAAATGCAGCATTAACTATACTTTATTGGAGAATAGGCAAAAGAATTAGTACAGAAATCCTCAAAGGTGAACGCGCTGATTATGGCAAAGAGATTCTTGCCACGCTGTCGCAACAATTGACTCAGGAATACGGAAACGGATTTAGTTACTCGGCATTGACCCGCATGGGGAAGTTTGCCGATGCTTTCCCTGAAACACAGATTGTTGCCACATTGTCGCAAACATTGAGCTGGTAGCATTTCAGAGAGCTTCTGCCCCTGGATAAGCCACTCCAGCGGGATTTCTACGCGGAAATGTGCCGGGTGGAAGGCTGGAGCGTTCGTACACTCAGGCAGAAGATTGAATCCATGCTTTACGAGCGAACCGCCCTATCCAAAAAGCCTGAGGAACTTGCAAAAGCTGAACTTCAGGAACTGCATACAACAGATAAGCTGGTTCCTGATCTGGTGTTTCGTGACCCATACTTTCTCGACTTCCTTGGATTAAAGGACCGCTATCTGGAAAAAGACCTTGAGGATGCTATCCTTCGGGAGATGGAATCGTTTCTCCTTGAGCTGGGCGCCGGATTTGCTTTTCTGGCAAGACAGAAACGCATACAGATCGACAGCGATGATTTCTATATTGATCTACTCTTGTATAATCGCAAACTAAAACGCCTTATCGCCATTGATCTTAAGCTTGGAGATTTCAAGGCTGAATATAAGGGACAGATGGAGCTTTATCTGCGGTGGCTTGATAAATATGAACGGCAGCCCGGTGAAGAGCCGCCCCTGGGGATCATTCTCTGTGCCGGGAAAAAGCATGAACAGATTAAATTACTGGAATTAAAGCAATCAGGAATCCATGTGGCTGAATATCTGACTGTATTGCCGTCAAGAGCGATACTTCAAGAAAAACTGCATCAGGCTATTGAGCTATCCAGAGAGCGATTAAGCAGGGGACAAAATGAGTGAAGACAGATCAACATACGGCGGCTTCAGGTTTAATGAAAAATACTTATCTCAGATCCCGGCATTACAGCAACTCATAAACTTAGGCTTCGAATATCTGACACCAGAACAAGCCCTTACAGCCAGGCAAAACAAGGCCGGGAATGTTTTGCTGGAGGGAATTCTGCGTGATCAGCTCAAGATAATCAACCGTATTCATCATAAGGGACAGGAGTACTTATTCAGTGAGGAGAATGTACAGACCGCTATCCAGAAGCTCAAAAATATTAGATACGACGGACTTCAAAAGACCAATGAGTTTGTTTACGACCTGCTTACACTGGGAACATCTCTTGAGCAAATTGTTGAAGGCGACTCACGAAGCTTTACGTTGCGTTATGTTGACTGGCGTGACTGGAAGAAAAATAAATATCATGTCACGGCTGAGTTTAGCGTTGAGCGGACACGCAGCACAGAGGAGGCGAGGCTGGACATCGTTCTGTTTGTAAATGGAATTCCTTTTGCTGTTATTGAATGCAAGTCACCCAAGATTGAAGTCGAGAAGGCAGTTGAACAGAGCATCCGCAACCAGAATGATGAGTTTATTCCCAAACTGTTTATCTATGCCCAGCTTCTCATGGGTATCAATAAGAATGGGGCAATGTACGCAACGGCGGGGACTTCAAAGAAGTTCTGGAGTAACTGGAGGGAGCTTCTGGACAAACAAGAGGATGTTACAGCCTGTGTGAATAAACCTCTTTCATCAGTTGTAAAGGACAGTCTCTTTTCAGGGGACTTTGCAGTGGCCCGAAAGTATTTCGATGAATTAGAGTCAGAGGGCGGACGGTTGGTGACTGAGCAGGATAATTCTGTCTACAGCCTCTGCAGGCCGGAGCGGCTTCTTGAACTGGCATACAAATTCACCATATTCGACGGCGGCATTAAAAAGATCGTCCGTTACCAGCAGTACTTTGTAGTAAAGTCCACTCTGGAGAGGGTAAAGCATTTTGATGCTGACGGGCGACGGCAGGGAGGCATTATCTGGCATACCCAGGGATCAGGAAAGTCTCTCACGATGATATGGCTTGCGCGAAACCTTGCCCTTGATGCCGGCATCCCTGATCCGCGCATCGTGCTAATTACCGACCGCGTTGACCTTGACAAGCAGCTTGGCAATACCTTTGCCGCCTGCGGGCTTGATCCTAAACGTGCCAGGACCGGCCGTGACCTGCTTGATCTGCTTTCTGAAAAGAAGGCGGGAATTGTGACCACACTGATACACAAGTTTGACAAGGCCCTCAACATCAGGAAAATTCAGGACAAGTCCACAGAAATATTTATGCTGGTTGATGAAAGTCATCGCACGAACTTCGGCTCCTTTGCGGCCCGTATGCGGCAGATGTTTCCGAAGGGCTGTTATCTCGGATTCACGGGTACGCCGCTTTTAAAGAAGGAGAAAAACAATTTCATAAAATTCGGGGGCCTGATCGAACCGCATTATTCCATTCAGCAGGCAGTTCATGACAATGCAGTTGTACCGCTTCTTTACGAAGGGCGTCATGTGGAGATGGTCCAGAACAAGGCAGCCATTGATCTATGGTTTGAGCGTCACACTCAGGGCCTGTCCGATTCGCAAAAGGCAGACCTGAAAAGGAAATATGCCAGGGCCGAGATGCTGAACAAGGCTGAACAGGTTATATATATGAGGGCCTTTGATATCAGCGAGCACTATCGTTCCACATGGCAGAATACGCCCTTTAAAGCCCAGCTTGTCGCGCCTGACAAAAAGTCCGCCTTGAAATATCATGAATACCTCAATGACATTGGATATGTGACATCGGAAATAATTATTTCTCCGCCGGACAGCAGGGAGGGATATGAAGAAGTGGAAGAAGGCCCTTCAGAAGAGGTCGTTAAATTCTGGCAGAAGATGATGAAGCGGTATGGCTCTGAGGATGAATACAACAAACAGCTAATCAACCAGTTTCTGAATGGCAAAGATCCGGAAATCCTCATTGTAGTGTCCAAGCTCCTTACAGGCTTTGATGCGCCGCGAAATGTAGTCATATACCTTGGCCGTCCCTTAAAAGAACATACCCTGCTGCAGGCCATAGCCCGTGTAAACAGGCTTTATCCAGAAAAAGAGTTTGGTTATATTGTTGATTACGTAAGCATCCTCGGAGAACTTGATCAGGCCTTGACCATGTATGCGGAGGCGGGCCTTACGGGCTTCGATGAAGAAGACCTGGAAGGCACACTTGCCTCTGTTCAGGAGGAAGTGGCAAAACTGCCGCAGATCTATTCCGATCTGTGGGACATTTTTAAGGAAGTTAAGAACCAGTATGATGAGGAGGCGTACGAATTGCTGCTGGGTGATGATGCGTTGCGGGAAGAGTTTTACCATCGCCTCGCAGAGTACAGCAAGGCTCTCTTTATGGCCCTTTCCACTGAGCAGTTCATTATGAACATGTCTGATGACAAGCTCAAGCAGTATAAGAACGACCTCAAGCGGTTCCAGAACCTCAAGGCTTCAGTAAAACTTCGCTATCAGGAGTCAATTGACTATCGTGATTATGAGGCCAAGATCAAAAAGCTGCTTGATACCCATATCCAGGCCAATGAGGTGTATCAGATAAACGAGCCCGTTAATATATTTGATGACGCGGCATTTAACCAGGTAAAGGAAGAGCAGGCTGTTTATGGGGCCAATACAACAGCGGCCAGGGCTGACGTAATTGCTCATGCCACAAAGAAGGTGGCTACCGAAAAGATGGAGGAAGACCCTGCATTTTATGAGAAATTTTCAAAGCTGATTCAGCAGGCGATTGATGATTTCAGGGCCCGTAGGATTTCTGACCTTGAGTATCTGAACAGGGTGTCGGACTACCGGGATAAAGTGGTTACCCGACGACATGATGATGTGCCTGAGAAACTTACCGGGAATGAAAATGCCCAGGCTTTATATGGCAATCTGAAACACCTATTCGAAGCAACAGTTGATGACTCAACGGTTTGCGAAGACGTTGCAGTTGATTTCGTGCTTGACCTCCTTAGAATCCTTGATAAGCATAGAAAGGTTCATTTCTGGGATGATGACGATGAACAGAAGCTGACTATGAATGATATCGATGATTTTCTCTATGATGAAATTAGAAGCAATAGGGGGATTGATCTGTCAACTGAACAGATGGATGAAATCATAGAGCGGTCAATGACGCTTGCACGGAACAGGAAGCTCGTATGAATAATTACAGCAGCAGCTTCAAGTATGGTAGGGAGCACGTTGCATTCGAAGTAGTCTACACCAAACGGAAGACAATGGAGATAGCTGTGCATCCGGATGCAATAGTGATTGTAAAGGTTCCAATAGGAATTTCTGCGGACAAGATAGCAGCCAGACTGGCAAAGCGTGCGCGGTGGATCAGGAAACAGCTCAGTTATTTTCAGCAGTTTATACCGCGCACCCTGCCGCGACAATATGCCGGCGGCGAAACACATTTATACCTCGGACGGCAGTACCGGCTAAAGATAAGAAAAGGGAAGAAAGGTGATGTGAAGCTGAAAGGTGCATATTTCCAGATATCAACTCCTGATCAAAAAAACAGGCAGGATGTAAAGAAGCTCCTCGATAATTGGTGTAAAGAACATGCCCGAAAAATATTTGCTCAGCGACTTGGGATATGTTTTGAAAAAGCAACGAGTTTAAAAGTGCCGTTTCCAAGCATTCAATTAAGAAAAATGTCCAAACGATGGGGAAGCTGTAGTAACACCGGTTATATATTGTTAAATACTGAGTTGATCAAAGCCCCCTTATATTGCATTGATTATGTAATAATGCATGAGCTCTGTCACTTAAAAGATCACTCGCATAGTCATAAATATTACAGGCTTTTGTCGAAGTATATGCCAGATTGGGAGAAGAGGAAAGAAAGGCTGGAAAGAGCTGTAGTATAGGGCACATGAAGACTATGCAATCCCTACGGCGCTTCGGTTATTATATTGGGGTGATGAAACATCTCTTTATAATAATCGGATTGCTATTTATCACCTCCTGCGCCTCTCTCCCCCCGAAGGAACATAAGATTGAACCCGGTGGTGAATATATCACGGCCTCATGGTACGGCGATGACTTTCACGGCAGGCCGACATCCTCAGGCGAAAGGTATGACATGTACGGGATGACGTGCGCGCACAAGACAATGGATTTCGGGACGAAGCTGCGCGTCACCAATCCCGATACCAACAAGGCCATTGATGTAATCGTGAACGACAGAGGACCATTTATCTGGGGAAGGGATTTAGACCTTTCTTACGGCGCTGCGCGGGAGATCGGTCTCGCAAACAAAGGGGTCGGGCCTGTGAAGATCGAATACCTCGGAAGGGACATGCGTTATGCGAAGAGAATGCCGTTTGAGCCTTTTGTATCGTCAGCGCAGCTTACTATACAGATTGGCGCATTTGTCGAACAGTCCAATGCCGACCGTCTCAAGAAAGGACTGGAATTTAAATACAATAATGTTTACATAACAACTGCGTTAGTGAACGGACAGAAATTCTTCAGGGTAAGAATAGGGAAATTTAATGATTACGACAAGGCATATGCTGTTGCGGAAAAGCTTGCTGATGAGGGTTATACTGCATTAATCATGACTATATGATTACGTTTGCTCAAATAACGCGGACATTGAAAAATAATTTGTTTAACTCGATAAATTTATTTGCATATTATGCATATGGCTTTGAATAAAGATATACATCCTAACCTTGATTGAAAATGCGTTTATGGTATCGAAAAACAAATAATTTTCCAACATCCGCGTTATCTTAAAAGCATCTTCCAGGTTGAATAGCATGGTTTAAAAAATATCTTCGAAACATAGGTCCCTAACATTTGCTATAATTTACTACTTGCTTGTTTGAAAGGATTAACACATGAGACCTGACTGGGATGAATATTTTATTGAAATTGCAAAGGTGGTGTCGTCAAGAGCTACATGCTTGCGCAGAACATACGGCGCTGTCATTGTAAAGGACAGGGTCATAATCAGCACGGGTTATAACGGTTCTCCACGGGGAATTGAAAATTGTATAGATACTGGCACGTGTACAAGGAAGGAGCTGAATATTCCGTCCGGAGAGAGATACGAGTTGTGTGAAGCAGTGCATGCCGAACAGAATGCAATCATAAATGCCCCTCCTGAGAGGATGAAAGACGCCTTCATTTATATTGCGGGGTTTGAAGAGGATGGAAGTTATGCTGCCGGGAAACCCTGTAAGCTGTGTGACCGGATGATCAGGAATGCGCAGATAACAGAAGTAATTTATCTGGATAAAGACGGGACGCTTAAAAAGATAACGTTTAAATAATAGTTGTCAATTAGTTGCGTTACGGGTTGCAGGTTTTGCGCTATGGGATAGACACGTAAGATGTAACCTTCTTGCATTCGCAGATAGTTTACCTTAATGTTGCAAAACCAGGCAGGTGAGGTTGCCGTAAAACCTTTACAAAGCGATTGGATATTGGAATTAAGTGACGGCAGCAGGAATTAATGATTAGTGAAATTCAGAAAACGTCAATTATGCTTTTTAGGATCTTACTAAGGTATCGCTGGTAAAGCTTTTCCATCAACCTCCCCTGCCCAGATATCGATAGTTTTATGCAACTGTAAGGTTAATTAAAATGGAATTAGACGTATCAATTCATAAGGGCAGTAGTGATAAACCCGTCGTGATCTTTATCCATGGTCTGGGAATGGACAGGAATTTCTGGCTCGATCCATTTGAAACAAAAGTCCTTGGTAAAAACGTCCCCATGAAAGTCTTTGCTGCTGTACAGCCAAAATCTATTTATCTCCATAAGTGCCCCCACGGACCAGGGGAAATTAAAAAAAGTGGAATCACTATAGGAGACATACCAAAGAAAATAAATAATCTCTGGTCTGCTCTGCGGGACCGGGGCTTTAATCTTGTATGCTGGAGCCAGAGAAGACCTGTTGGACCGATCAGCGCAGCTGTTGAAGAACTCGAAGAAATAATAGAACTTACTGCACGTATATTCCCTCAGAACAACGTCTCCCTTCTTTGCCACAGCCGGGGAGGACTTATTGCAAGAAAATTCATGGAGGAGAACCCCCGGGGAATAAGGGCGCTGATCACACTCTCTACTCCGCATAAAGGAAGTTCTCTTTCGCTTATAGGAAAGCATCTCTCTCCTCTATCATCTTTTCTCAAGGGGCTTCTCCCGATGCAAACACATGGCACCGTTTCAGATGTCATTAAAAGAATGACTGATCTTATTGAAGGCGCGGCGCTCAAGGAGCTTATGCCGGGGTCCGATTTCTTTAAAAATTTGAGAGACGTTCCTGTTAAGGGTATTAAATATCTTTCATTCGGTGGAAGCATGATTTACATGCGAATCATATTTCTATTACATGGCACAGAAGAGTAATAAGTGATGTAGTGGAAGTTCTTGAGAAAATAAGCCCTGCGTCTTCAACTAACTAATCCTTTAACAATTAAATTTTGATTTGCTGAAAAAAACGGCATAATTACTTTTTTTTTTTTTTGTTTTGGAGTATGGAGAGGACTAACTTACGTTTCAAGTCTATCTTTAGACCCCTATGGATTTGAATCAATCCCTTCAAGTGTGCAAAAGATCCATCCAGTGAGTTTGTCGTATTCGGGATATTCAGTTTGGGATATTTTTGGTATGTAAACAGGTAAGGAAGATTTGACCTTAAACTGTGATATGCCGAGCGGAGACGCTTATGCGTGTAATGCCATCGGCTGGTAACGGAGTCCACTGTGCGTTCTTTCAAGAATTCGTTCCACTTTTCATGCCACTTATCAATGGCATCTGCAAACGTCCGCTCATTTGTATTACACAAAACATGCACAATCTCTCGCAGTTCCTTACCCGCTTCAAGTTTCGGTCGCCTCGTGAGATAGCGCGTAATAATAGCTTTCTGATGAAAGTGACACATCTGCACCGGCAGATCGGCGAAAAGTTTTCTTACTCCGGGCCTGCCATCAATTACTACGGCTTTAAGAGAGAAACCCTGCCCCTCAAGCGTATCGCGTGCGCACTGGTACTCATCAATTGTCTCACTCTGTATTTCGCTCCAATACACATTGCTGCTATTGTGAGCATCGCGCACAACAAGATAACCACTTGAGCGTCTAAAAAACACGCAATCCATTATCGCTACAATTTTATCGGGGACTATAATTGGTTTGGGAAGCTCGTATGCTCGCAGTTCTTTGCGTATCCAATGAAAAGATCGGCCATAGTGTTCAGCAAGCTGAGAAACAATGGCTCGATTTTGTAGAAAAGCTCTCCAGAGTGCAGAACGACGACGAGAGGGTTTACGGTTATTACGAAAACTTCGTCCACAGGCATGACAAAGATAGCGTTGAACTCCAGCAGCAATTCCAATCTTTTTTGTTTTCCGAGATCCGCAGAAACAACATTTTTTTCAACATTATTTACCTCGCTGAATAAAAATGATATTAACTATACGATATTAATATATATATTGCTGTTTCTGGACACCGTTTTTTGTAATTATGCCAAAAAAACGAAGACAAAAAAGAGACCTGGAATTACCAGGCCCCCTATGGAAGGTTTACTGCCGCTCCTGCAGCAAACAGTGTAGAACTTACTGGTTCAGGGACAACAGGAGGAGGCACGGCTATTTTTGAAAAGGCGTTTATCTTGTATTTGCCATTGCCCAGATCTATGCTCGCGTCGCTCCAGGCTATGTTCATGAAAGCAGGATCGGTAAGAGAACTGTTGATTGTATCATAAAACTCGTCCGCCCACTGTGATCCCTGTCCGTTAGCGACTGTAAGTCCGTTCTTCTTCAGCATAATCGTATATGGATTAGGTGTTCCGGTCAGTGGATCCGGAGTCACGTCAATAATATCAAGATTAGCACTCAACCAGGTTGTGCCTCCGCTCGTAATACTCAACGTATCATTTGTATTGTCACCGTCAAATGATATGGAAAAAACGACGGATGAGAAAAGTACAGCATCAGATGGAGAAACAGAGGGCGGCCCCGAAGACGTGCCGTCAAGGTAAGTTAAGGAGTTTACGTAAGTTGAGAAACCATCATTAGTAAGAGTCTTTGTATTTGAATCCCAGATAAAGGTGCTGCCGAAATCCAGCCAGGGTAAATAACTATTTGATGCGTGCGCGGTTTCTGTAAACAGCATTGCTGCGGCAATCAGCAGTACGATGCATATGATTCTTTTTAAAATTATCATAAGTTCTTTCCTTTATATGGATCGTTCGGATTTTTTATACAAAATCTTTATATCAAGAAATATGCCAAGAAAAAAATAAACTTTTTAATTGCCGCATTCAGATTAATTAATAGGTAGTTACGTAAAAGAAAGGAAGGATTTAGTTATTCAAACATATAAAGCGAGATGTGACAGGGCACAATAAAAACGTGCCAAATATCTATGATGCACAGTTTTATGCAGCAAATTTATCTGCCCCGGATATATTAGAGCTGGGATACTTGCAGGCTAAGGGGAATTGAAGTTGTTGTTGATTAAGAAGGCATTTTAGAATTTCAACCGATCAAATTCTCATTGCTAATTAATCAGAGTGGTTTAATAATTTCATATTGTAAAGGTATAATAGTTTACTTTAACGAAATGATTTCAATCGTAATTCCCACATACAATTCATCGAGATTTATGCCAAATCTTCTGGATTCCATATTTAAACAAGCCGTTGATGACATGGAGGTAATAATTGTTGATGACTGCTCGAAGGATAGCACCGTTGAACTAGCGAAGAAATATCCGGTAAAGGTTATTCAGATGGAGAAAAACGGCGGACCGGCAAGGGCAAGGAACAGGGGGGTGAAAGAGGCAAAAGGCGATATCATTTTCTTCCTTGATTCCGATGTGCTCGTTTTGGACGGCACGGTCAGGGAAGTAAAGGAGTTTTTTCAGAATAATCCATCTGCGAGCTGTGTGATAGGAGTATGCGCAACAGAACCATTGAACAAAGGCTTTGTCCCGACCTATATGGCGATGTTTGAATATATACACCTTGTAAGCGCCAGGGGGGGCAAGGTCAGCGTGTTTGCTCCACGATGCGGCGCCATAAAAAAGGAATTGTTTCAGAGAGTCGGCGGATATGATGAATCATATAAAGGGGCTGATGTTGAAGATTTTGAGCTCGCCCGCAGGATTAACAGGGAAGACAGTATCTTCCTGGACCCGAAAATGTTGGTGAGGCATCAGTTTGTTAACAACTTTAATGAAGCGGTGAGAAATTATTTCAAACGGGCGGTCATGTGGATACATTTGTTTCTGAAGGACAGGCAGTTAGACAATGCAGGTCCAACCTCACCGAGTAACGGCATTGCGGCAGTCTGCTCCTTTCTGAGTTTTATATCACTATTTTTCATGCCCGCTATCCCGGCGGCCGGGAATATTTTCTGGGCCTTAGTAAGCATCTTTATTATATCGAACCTGAAATGGTGGAATTTTATGCGTAAGGAAGCCGGTCTTTTGTTTGCAGTTAAGGCGCTTTTCTTGAATTATTTTTTAGGTATAGATATTATTATTGCTACCCTCTATGGACTGATTAGTTATCCTCTGAAGAAAGGATAACAGCCTCAAGAAAAAAAGATTTGTGAATGTTATGAAATCCAGGAACAATTTTATTCTTCTGGCCTATGCGAATGCCAGCCCTTTCCCATATCACGCATGGACACCTCTGGCTATACTCTCTTTAGGATCCTATCTGGAGCAGCATGACATTGAAGTTGAATACTTTGACGAGAGGATACATAAAAAGGAGCGGTTTAAGGAACTGGTTGCAAGAAGCCCTCTCTTGATAGGTCTTTCAACAATGACCTGCTTCCAGATAAAAAATACCCTGAGGCTCGCCAAACTTGCGCGCAAGATCAATCCTGACATCCCGCTTGTTTGGGGCGGGACACATCCTTCCATGATGGCGGAGCAGACGCTTGAATCAGAGCTGGTGGACTTTGTTGTTAAAGGAGAAGGGGAGCAGACTTTGCTGGAACTCGTTCGCGCCGTGAATGATGGTAAAAAGGATTTCAGCGACATTAACGGACTGGGTTGGAAGGGCCATGGGAAAAATATTTTAAACGTGGACAGGGACTTTTTAAATATAGAAGATCTGCCCTTTCCTTATGAAGGGAAAGGGAAGGAAATAATTCTGGAGTATCTGAGAAGGTCTACCGACACTCTGGAAAATATAGGTTATGAATCCTCAAGAGGTTGCCCGCACAAATGCGGGTTCTGCTACAACGTTTATTTCCATAAAAATGTGTGCAGGGTGAAATCCGTTGAGAAGGTCAGGACCGAGCTTTTAAAGCTGAAAGAACTGGGCGTTCACAAATTAACTTTCTATGACGACACCTTTCTCGCCGGCAAAAAAGATATGATGGTCAACATCCTGGAGCTGTTGAAGGAGAATAAATTTAATTGGATAGCTAATGTGCGAATAAATACGTTTACCCCTGAGCTGATAAAAAAATTTAAAGAGGGCGGCTGCGTTTATCTCTTTTTCGGCGTTGAATCACCTGATGACGATGTCCTGAAATTCATACGAAAAGGGCAGAACAGAAGGATGATTGACGATGGGATCAAGGTGGCGTCGCAGGGAGATATCCCGACCCTTTACTCATTACTGATAGGACTGCCCGGGGAGACAGAAGAGCAGATGAACAGGACCCTGGATTTTGCGGACGAGATCCGCAGAAGGCATCCGGGCGCTGAAGTGCCGATCCAGCCATACGTTCCTTTGCCCGGAACATTACTATATCAGGAAGCTTTGAACCACGGATTCAAACCGCCGACTCATCTTGAAGGCTGGAAAAACTTTACAAACGATGAGGTGAGAAATCCATGGATAAAAAACCCGAAGCTGCTTAATGCTATTTACATCAATTCATTCCTCGCATTCCGGTATGACAGGTTTTTAAAGACTTTCTGGAGCAGGATCGTGTTCGGACCGCTGCATAAGCTTTCGTTATGGAGATGGAAGAACCGGAACTATACATGTTTTATTGAGCTTTATTTATATCTCACCTATAAACGAATGGGCAGGTTTTTTATCTGGCTGGAAAAGCTGATCAAAAATAAGTAGCATGATTATTCAGTTTCTTTCTCACAACTAAGAATATAAAACCGTCATTCCCGAAGTCTTTTATCGGGAATCCAGCATCCTTGAAAATCAACTGCTTCTGGATTCCCGCTCAACTTACTGCGGGAATGGCACCGTTTGACCTTTGGACTTTGTCATTTGACATTTGTAATATATAACCATGTCGAAAATCTCAATTCTTCCCGACCTGCTTATCAATAAAATCGCTGCTGGAGAAGTAATCGAGCGGCCCGCGTCAGTTGTAAGAGAGCTTATTGACAATGCGATTGACGCTGGCGCCACTG
>JACQXG010000024.1 GCA_016208905.1 Nitrospirota bacterium | reverse complement strand
CCTCGCAAGGGCCACATCCCTCGCGTTATATCTCAACCCTTCAAATTGTTTATACGACGCCTCCTGCTCCTCATCGATTACAATAAGACCGAGATTCGTGAACGGAGCAAAGACAGCGCTCCTTACTCCTATAACGATCCTTACCTCTCCATTCCTTATCTTCTGCCACTGTGTTATCCTCTCTCCTACTGATAAGCCGCTGTGATAAAAAACAACCGTGTTCCCGAAATTACTGCGGAACCTGTCTATCATCTGGGATGTAATTGCAATTTCCGGAACGAGGACTATAGCTTCTTTATCTCCCGGGAGTGATTTAATTGCCCGGATATAGATTTCGGTCTTGCCGCTGCCCGTAACACCGTGGACAAGGAAAACGCCTTTGTCCGCACTGTTTATTTCTGTGAGGGCATTGATTTGTTCGTCGGTCAAATCAAGGGGCTTTGCCTCATTTATTTTTTCATCATAGACAATCCTGGACTTACCCGCTTTCTTCCCGGTAAAGAATGCTGATGGGACCGCGTTTTTCAACGCAAGGCCTGAGGTAGACATGTAGTACTGTCCGACCCACTGAATCAGTTTTAATATATTGTCGGGGACGAGAGGTCCATCATCCAGAACCGCCTCGATAGACTTGAGGGTTATTTCTTTTGCCCCTTTCGTAGGGGCGATCCGGTGGGTCGCCATCTTATTTCGGGCGAGGCCCCGCCTCGCCCCTACAGTCATGTTCGTATCTTCATTTATCTCAATAACTATCCCCACCTTCTTCCCCCTCTTAAAAGGCGCGAGAACACGTGAACCTGCTTTTATCTTTGATTCAAGTTCGTCAGGAATTAAATATGTAAACGCCTCAGCGTTTATGGGGAAAAGTATATCGGCCTGCATTTGAATTAAATATGTAAACGCCTCAGCGTTTATGGGGAAAAGTATATCGGCCTGCATTTATCAATCAGCTTTCTCTTTTTTCATTCACTGTATAATACCAGAAGTCTGATGAATTGAATGCGAAGGATTGAATGCGAAGGAGTTGCCGACTCACCGGTCTTTCTGCTAAAATTCCCTCAATCTTGAAAAGTGATTTCTTATTAGTTGCCCTGTTAAATTTTAACCTGTGCCGGAAATCTTTAATGCACTTGATATGCGTCCTGTCACTTTTTCGAATTAAGGAACTGGATTCCCGCTTACATACTGCGGGAATGACCTATAAACTTAGGTGTAAGAAAGGAGGCTGGTTATGAAAAAATTTGTTTTCGCGGCAGCAATCATTTCAATTTTTGCAGCATGCCTGGGGGTCTGTGCATATGCTAAAGGACCTGACGTCATCAGGATCGGGGTGAATGCCCCGCTTACAGGCGATATCCCCAAGGTGGGCGAGGGCACCAAATACGCGGCCCAGATGTGGCTCAAAGAGGTCAATGCGGCCGGCGGCATTGAGGTCGGCGGTAGGAAATATAAGGTCGAGCTTGTCATCGAGGACAACGAAGCCAAGGCCGAGTCGGCTGTTAAGGCCACCACCAAGCTGATTACCGAGGAAGATGTTCTGGCCATTGTGGGTCCCCAGGCCTCGAAGCAGGCCATTCCTGCCGGAGGTATTGCCAATGAGCTGGGCACCCCGATGATAAGCCCCTGGTCGACCAATCCCGACACAACCAAAGACCGTCCGTTTGTCTTTCGCGGCTGCTTCTTAGACCCGTTTCAGGGGCCGGTAGTCGCCAACTTTGTCAAAAGTGAGTTCGGTTTCACCAAGGCCGCCGTGCTTTACGACGTGGCCAGCGATTACCCCAAGGGGCTGGCCGAATTCTTTAAAAAAGCCTGGGAAGGTCTCAATGGCGCCGGCTCTGTTGTGGCCTACGAAAGCTTTACCACCAAAGATGCGGATTTCAGCTCTCAGCTGACCAAGATCATCAATTCCGGCGCCCAGTTTTTGTTCACCCCGCAGTATTACAACGAGGTGGCCCTTATTGTACAGCAAGTCCGTCAGCTTGGGTGGAAAAAACCCATAGTCGGCAGCGACAGTTGGGGCTCTGCCGAGACTGTGAAATTATGCGGTAAAGACTGCTACGGTTCGTTCTTCAGCACCCATTATGCGGCCGCAGGCGCCAAAGGCGCAACGAGGGAGTTTATTGATCGCTATCAAAAAGCATACGGTTATGTTCCGGATGATGTAGCGGCGTTGACCTGGGATTCGGTCCGCATTGTAAAGCAGGCCGTTCAGAATTGCGGCAAGCTGACGGGAGATATGAAGACCGACCGCAAGTGTGTTCGTGATGCGATGGCAAAAATCAGGGAATTCGACGGGATCACCGGCAAGATGACATTTACCGAGGAAGGTGATCCGATCAAGTGTGCCGTTATCGTCCGCATCAGCGATAAAGGTGAGTTTGAATTCTATAAATCTGTCTGTCCGTAAGGCAGCCGGGGAGAATACTGATGGTCTTCTTTCAAAACCTGATCAACGCATTGCAGTGGGGGAGTTTCTACGCGCTTATTGCGTTGGGATATTCCATGGTGTACAGCATTCTGATGCTCTTTAATTTCGCTCACGGCGATATTTTCATGGTCGGGGCCTATATAGGTTTCGGTGTTGCTACGGCGCTGGTAGCGCTTACCGCCATGGGAAATTTTGCGCTTCCCGGCTGGCTGGTCCTGGCTTTGACAATACTGATCTCCATGTTCCTGACATCCTTTGTCGGTATGTTTGTCGAACGTGTCGGCTACCGTCCCTTACGTGATGCGCCACGCGCCTCGGCCGCAATCACCGGACTTATGATCGGCATCATCCTGGAAACCGGCAATCTGATCCTGCTCGGGGCGCAGCGGATCAGCTTTCCATCACTGATAGAAACATCCACCTATCAACTCGGCGGGGTTGTAGTGACCAACAAGAAGATCATGATCGTGCTGGTGTCCATTGCCCTGTCATTTGCGCTGCACCAGTTCATCCGCCGCACGCGCTGGGGGATGGCGATGCGCGCCATGGCCTTTGATTACGCAGTAGTCCCGTTAATGGGGGTGCCTCTCAATAGAATCGCGGCTCTCACCTTTGCAATCGGCTCGGGATTGGCTGCCGTTGCAGGGATCCTCTTCGGCGTAGCTTATCCGGTATTAGACCCATACATGGGTATTCTTGTCGGCTGGAAGGCCTTTGTGGCCGCTATTCTCGGGGGCAGAGGCTCGGTCGTGGGAGCAACGCTGGCTGGTTTTTTGTTAGGCTTCATCGAGATGTTCGTGCCAATGGTATTTCCGTCAACGTTCCGGGACCTGATCGCCTATTCGATCATTTTACTTATTCTGGTGTTCCGGCCCCATGGGTTCTTCGGTGAACCGTATAGCGCCAGACTCAGGCTTTAACAAGTGATATGGAATCAACAGGAGATGAGTTGTCAATAAACGGTAAGCTGAAATCAAGTCGTGTTCGGGAGTTTGTCGCCCCGATTCCCCTGCTCAGCTGGCTGCTGGGAGCGCTGGTCGCAGTTGCGCTGGAGCATTACATCGGTACGTCCTTTGCCCAAACGCTGGGACTGCGCAAGGCCCCGATGCTCTTCGGCTTTGACATCATGCTCAAACAGCCGACGTTGATACACAGCGCATTGACCTATTTGGTCTTAATTTATTTCTTGCCGATTATTGTGGTCGCCCGCTTGAGTGCGGCAGGCATGAATGGTCTGGCGGCCATACTTATTGATTATCCGCTGATGCTCACGGTGTTAATTCATCTTGGCATGTTATACGCAATTTTGCACTGGTGGTCGAACATGAGCCTTTATCGGGCGGACGTGCTCAGGTTCACCCTGATCGCCGTTCTGCTGACCTTGAGCCTGAATCTGATCAATGGCTACATGGGCGAATTTTCATGTTCGCACCCCGGTTTTATGGCGCTGGGGGCTTATGCCTCATCGGTCTTTACGCTCGGCCTGTTCGCCGACGACAGGGTCTTCGGACCTGCTCTGCTTCCGCAATGGCTCGGTCCTTACCTTTTCCCCGTCGCGCTGGTCCTGGGCGGAGTGGTTGCTGCTGTTGGCGCGCTGGCGGTGGCCATACCTTCATTCAGGACGCGGGGGGATTACCTTGCTATCATTTCACTGGCATTTATGTTCATCGTAAAAAGCCTGATCGAAAATCTTGAGTTTGTAGGGGGGCCCCGGGGATTAGGTGACCAACCCGGCTGGGCCAACCGGCCGGTGGTGTTCGTGACCGTTGTGCTCGGCATTTGGATCATAAACAATTTTGTGCGTTCCACGCTGGGCAAGGCCTTGAATGCCGTACGCGACAACGAAATGGCGGCAGATGCCATGACGGTCGATACCCGCCAAACCAAAATAACGGCCTTTTTGTTCGGGGCCTTCTGGGCCGGTGTAGCCGGAGGCTTGTACGCCCATGCCCTGCGATACATAAATCCCGGAAGCTTCGGCATCCAGATGCTGGCCGAGGGTCTGGCAATGGTCTATTTCGGCGGACTGAATTCCGTATACGGGTCTATTGTTGGTGCCTGCAGCATCAGTTTGTTAGGCGAGATGCTGCGGCCGCTGGAACTTTTTAAGTGGATCATTATTCCGCTGCTCCTGATCCTGGTAATGATCTTTCGTCCGACAGGACTGATCGCGTTCAGGGAATTTGACGTTAAGAAATTGGTCCGGCCGAAGCAGGCATCAGATCGATGAAATGCTGGTGGTTACGGGACGACCGGAAATTTATTCCCTGGTATGAGGTATAAGTATGACTTTGCTTCAAATTGAAAAGATGACTCACTATTTCGGAGGGCTGCGGGCTGTTTACAACTATGGGCTTAGTATCGAACCCGGCCAGATCCGTGGGTTGATCGGTCCGAACGGTTCCGGCAAGACCACCATCTTCAACCTCATAACCGGCATATACCAGCCCACCGAGGGGCAAATACTGTTAGAGGGCAAACAATTAAACGGCCGCTCGCCCCATGACATAGCTTCCATGGGTATCGGGCGGACATTTCAAAACATGCTTCTGTGGCGTCATATGACAGTCCTGGAACATGTAAAAATGGCCCGCTATTCCAAACTGACTTATGGCCTGGTCGGAGCATTTTTCGGCACCTCCCGCAGACACCGGGAAGAGGCTGAAAGCGAGCAGGTCGCATTTAAACTTTTAAAGATGATGCGTGTTGATCAGTATGCCGATCAAATTGTCCTCAACCTGCCTTATGGCGCCCAGCGGCGTGTAGAAATGGCCCGGGCACTGGCCATGGAACCCAGGATACTGTTTTTGGACGAGCCTACGGCCGGCATGAACCCCGATGAACTTGTGCAGATGATGGATATTATCCGGAAGGTCCATGGGGAATTGGGCCTGGCCATTTTTCTCATCGAGCATCGCATGAGGGTGGTCATGGAACTTTGCGAAAGGATCCAGACCCTGGTCTTTGGTGAGGTCATCGCCGAGGGCATACCGGAAGAGATCCAGAACAACCCGAAAGTGATCGATGCTTATCTGGGTAAGGAGACGGTGGAATAATGTTACTGTCTGTTGAGAACTTACGCGTATCATACGGCAGCATCAAGGCCCTGCACGGGCTGAACTTTCAGATCGATGAAGGGGAGATCGTCTGTATCATCGGAGCCAACGGCGCCGGCAAGAGCACCACGCTCAAGGCCATATCACGCCTGGTCCCGGTTGAAGAAGGCACACGTATATCGTTTGCCGGCACGGACCTCCTGAAACATCCTGCCGATAAGGTTGTCAGCAAGCTGGGCATTTCCCATGTCCCGGAAGGCCGGCGCCTGTTCGAAAATCTGACGGTTACCGAAAATCTGATGCTGGCGACCTTTGCCCGGAAAGACCGGCGACAGATCCAACTCGACTTTAATCGCGTATTTTCCATATTCCCGCGCCTGGAAGAACGTCAGGACCAGAAATCAGGCACCTTGAGCGGCGGTGAGCAGCAGATGCTGGCTGTGGGGAGGGCCTATATGAGCGGACGAAAGGTCATGCTGCTGGATGAACCGTCCATGGGACTGGCCCCTCTGTTGATGATGAGCATGTTTAATGCCCTTAAAGATATCAACCGGGAAGGCACCACCATTCTGCTTGTGGAGCAAAATGCCCGTCTGGCCCTGCAGTTTGCCGGCCGGGGTTACGTGCTGCAAAACGGCAACCTGGTCCTGGAAGGACCATCTGCCGGGCTGCTTGAAAATCCTGAGGTAAAAAAAGCCTACCTTGGGGGCTAAAAGGCGGGGCATCAAAACGCAGGCTCTCTGGGAATTGAAGAACTTGAACGTCTCCTCAAGTAACCTATTTTCAAATAACCGATTTACTATTTTTCCTCTTCCACATCTTCTCAATCTCCACTGCAATGAAAACCACGGATGACGCTAACAATGTCAATAACAGTTCATTCAATGTCAGCGGCTCTGTTTTAAATATGGAATTACAGGCCGGAATATATATGGTTGCCATTTGCAGGGCGAAGGTAAGCGCAACCGCACCGAGGAGATAGTTGTTGGAGAAAATCCCGATGGTAAACAACGATTGTTTTTCCGACCTGATGGCAAGGACATGGCCAAGCTGGGTCAGGCAGAGCACGGTAAATACCATTGTCTGCCAGTGCGCATGCCCGGTCCTGAGCGACCAGGCCTGGATAAACAGGACCACAGCGCCCATTAAAAGCCCGACCCAAACCGCATGAATTCCCAATCCGTATGCAAATATGCTTTCCTTCGGATGCCTCGGCGGCCTGACCATAACATCTCCCTCTGCCGGTTCAACAGAAAGGGCAAGGGCAGGAAGACCGTCTGTTACAAGGTTTATCCAAAGTATATGGATCGGCAGAAGCGGGATAGGCAGGCCGACCAGCGGCGCAAGGAAAAGGGTCCATATCTCGCCTGAATTGGTAGTGAGCAGATATTTTATGAATTTCCTGATGTTGTCATATATCTTCCTGCCTTCCTTCACAGCCTTCACTATAGTGGCAAAGTTGTCATCAAGGAGTATCATATGTGACGCTTCTTTTGAGACATCTGTCCCCGTAATTCCCATTGCAACACCTATATCAGCCCTCTTTAATGCCGGCGCATCATTAACACCGTCACCCGTCATTGCCACAAATTCACCCTTGTCCTGAAGTGCCTTTACAATTTTAATCTTCTGCTCAGGCGCAACTCGTGCGTATACTCTTATGTGTTCAACCCGTTCTTCAAACTCTTCTAACGATAATTTTTCAAGCTCCCTGCCGGTTATTATTGCCTTTGAGTCTTCTCCAAGAATGCCGAGTCTCCTTGCAATGGTCCTTGCCGTAATGGGGTGATCACCTGTTATCATCACTGGTTTTATTCCCGCTGTCTTACATATCGCAACAGCTTCTTTGGCCTCTTCCCTCGGAGGATCCATCATTCCTGTCAGCCCTATAATAGTGACGCCTTTTTCCACATTATCAGCAGACATATCATCAGGCAGGCTGTCCCACTTTCTCATGGCAATGCAAAGCACCCTCAATCCTTCGGCAGCCATCCTGTCACTGACCTTCAGAATTTCTTCTCTGTTAAATCCTTTTAAACCCTCAGACGTCAGGATGCTGTCTGATTTATCAATCAGGACTTCTATCGCGCCTTTGGTGAAGGAGATGAAAGGGGCAAGGGGCATGGGTCCGGGGTCAAGGGTTGAAGAATCCGATCCTTTTGCCCCTTGCCCCTTGCCCCTTGCCCCTTTATGAAACGTTGTCATGCACTTCCTGTCCGAATCAAATGGAATTTCAGCAACACGCGGAAGTTCTTTTTCAAGCTCCTGTTTGTTAAATCCATTTTTTAATGCAATATCAAATAGTGCGGTCTCCGTAGGGTCTCCAATCAACTTCTCATCTTTGTCCAAAACAGAGTCATTGCTTAGGGCAAGGGCAGTGAACAGAGTTATGAGTGATGAGTTATGAGTTATGGGTTCATGATTTTCAGAACTGCTGATGTCTGCCCCCTGACTCTTAACTCTTAACTCCGAACTCTTTACTAATTTCCCATCTACATACATCTCCTCAACCGTCATTTTATTAAGCGTGAGCGTCCCGGTTTTATCAGAGCAAATGTATGTCACCGAGCCGAGGGTTTCTACAGCAGGGAGTTTTCTGATGAGGGCGTTCTGTTTTACCAGTTTCTTGGCCCCCAGTGCAAGTGATATTGTTATTACCGCAGGAAGCGCCTCAGGGATTGCGGCAACCGCAAGGGAAATAGCCGTCAGAAGCATTAACAGAGGCTGTTCCCCTCTCATTACACCAATGCCAAAAACAATTGCGCATATCGCAAGCACGGCAATGGCAAGTTTCTGTCCAAAGCTTGCAAGTCTTTTCTGCAGAGGTGTCTTTACCTCTTCCTCTTCCTGCAGCATTGTTGCGATCTTTCCAAGCTCTGTTTCCATGCCTGTCGCAACAACAACACCGGTCCCGCGTCCATAGGTTGCAAATGTGCCTTTGTATACTATGTTCTTCCTGTCCCCTATCGGCAAATGCTCATCATGCAGGGCATTTTCCCTGCCTCAAGGACGATGACATCTCCCGGAACAAGCTGTGAGGCTGATACGGTTTCAGGCACGCCATTTCTTATCGCCGTTGCAGAAGGAGCAGCCATCCGCTTAAGTGCAGCCATCGCTTTTTCTGCCCTGTATTCCTGGATAAAGCCTATGACAGCGTTGAGGAAGATAATTACAATTATTGCTATGGTATCGGACAACTCGCCTATAAACCCTGAAATAACAGCAGCCGCAATGAGGATAAGGATCATGAAGTCCTTAAACTGGTCAAGGAACATCATGAAAACGGTCTTCTTCGCTTTCTCCTTTAATTCGTTAGGGCCGTATTCTCCGAGACGCCTTTCAGCTTCTTCGGAAGAAAGGCCCTGCAAAGATGACTTTAGTTCTTCAATAATTTCATTTATATTCTTTTGATGCCAGCGCATGAATGTCCTTCCTTAATTTATTTTATTATTTAATTATACTCTTGAGAATTGTGATAACATTCTCTCTCAAGGAATCGGCGTTATGCTGAAACGGGTGAAGGTTTGTCACAATATTACCGGCAATGATTAAAGTAGGTGTTTCATCAACCTTATACGCTTCTGCCATTGCCAGCGCCAGTTGTACATGTTTCGCCTTTTCTCCCGCCCTCAGTTTCCTGCTGAAGTCAAAGCCGAGTCCCAATTTAGCGCCGATGCCTTCCAGAACGTCCATGTTACCGATGTCTTTTTTCTCAACAAAGTGCGCATTGAATAACGCGGCCTTCATCTGTTCCCCTTTGCCGGCTTCTTCTGCAAGATAATATGCCTCTCCGGGTTTGGGTGATCCCTCGCCCCAGTAAATAGGGACTATCTTCCATTTTATCTTCTTGGGAAAGTTGCCCTTGATAACGGGCACCGACTTTTCAAAGGCATAACAACCGTCACAATAGAAGCTGAGAAATTCAATTATCTCGACGGTCTTGCCGTCATACTTGAATTGATGCCCCTGTAACTGCTGATAAATACCTTTTATGGACGGTTCCGCTTCTGCACGTAATGGCGAAAAACACACACCTGTTAACATAAGAACCATAAGTAGTTTTTTAAACATCTTCTTCCTCCTGTGTTCTAAAATTTTTTATGTGTCACTCAAATCCCCGCAATGCATATCACCCGCAGTTATTTGCTTTTCAGGTCTTTCTTGCGTTCATGCGGGATACAAAATATATGGACAACAACAAAAGCACTGTTACTAGTGTAACGACAGAAGGTCTCCAGATGTCCTTCGGAAGGTTTTCGTACAAACCATAGACCCCAAAGGCGATAAAGACAATCGCTGAAAACCATTTTATAGCTCGTTCAGGAATATGCTTGCCCATTACATTGCCGACAATTATCCCTATTGCATTTGAGATGACCATGCCGATGGTGGTCCCGACCCATACCCTGATAATAGTGTTGTACTTAACGGCAAGCGCTATGGTAGCAAGCTGCGTCTTGTCCCCCATTTCCGCGATAAAGAAGGCGATGGCTACAGTCCAGAACGGGCTGAAATTGAAACGCTTGTCCTCATCGCCTAACGTATCGCCCCGTATCGTCCAAAGTCCGAAGATGATAAAAGATACTGCTGCCGCGGTCTTTATATATGCCATCGGAACGACAGTCGCAAGATAGCTTCCGGCAGCTGCTGCCATCAGGTGATTTACAGCGGTTGCCGCAAATACCGCCCACATCACGGTCTGCCAGCGATACTTGGCGGCAAAGGCCATGGCAAGGAGCTGGGTTTTGTCGCCCATTTCAGCCAGGACGACAAATATGAGAGATGCTATAAACGCCTTCAACTATTATAAGTGCCGTACAGTGTCAAATTACTTTTTAAAAACACTGAACAATTTATCAAGCCCTGTTTTCTCGAGCTTTGATATAGTCTGAAGCTCTCCGGCATCCAGCCAGATACCGTCGCATTCAGAGCATTTATCCACCTTAATTTCCTTGTAGTCTATCTCTATCAGCTCCATACCGCACTTGGGACATCTCATATTATGGAGAGCTTTCAGGTTTTTCTTTTCCTCTGCTTTAAGTTTCTTGTGTTTTTCTTCCTCAACCTTCTTCTTTTTTTCAAACTCGGTCCTTGAAATAAATTCTGCTTCCCTTTCACTTGGTTTCATTGCTTACCCCTCCTTTGTTTGTTTTATAAATTACCTGTTACTGTTCCCTGTTAACTTCTATAAGCTGCCTTGTTTATGATCCTGGCCTCATTGACTCAAGTCTCGCGATCCTCTCCTCCATTGGCGGATGCGTACTGAAGAGTTTTAATATCCCTCCGCCCGTAAGAGGATTTACAATAAACATATGTGAAGTCGCCGGATTTGCGTTCATCGGGATCTGTTTTGAAGCCATGTCCAGTTTTTTCAGGGCACTGGAAAGATACATTGGATTACCGGCGATCCTTGCCCCTCCTGCATCAGCCCCATACTCCCTTGAACGGGAAATTGCCATCTGCACCAGCATGGCCGCAATAGGACCTACGATCATCATAACAATCGAAGCTATGGGGCTGCCGCCCTCGTCATCATCACTCCTGCCTCCGCCGAATATCATGGCCCACTGCGCCATTTGCGCAAGATAACTTATGGCGCCTGCTATAGCTGCGGCAACCGTGCTCACAAGGATGTCCCTGTGTTTAATATGCGCGAGTTCATGTGCAAGGACCCCTTCAAGCTCTTCCCTCGTAAGTATCCTCATAATGCCTGTGGTCACGGCAACAACTCCATGTTCCGGGTTCCTCCCTGTTGCAAAGGCATTGGGCTGGTCCTGTTCCATGATGTAAACCTTCGGCATGGGAAGCTGTGCTCTTTGAGAAAGCCTTCTGACCATATTGTAAAGTTCAGGCGCTTCAGACTCATTGACCGGTTTTGCTTTATACATCTTGAGAACAATCTTATCACTGAACCAGTATGTGATAAAGTTAATGCCAAAGGCCATGATCAGGGCAAACGTCATCCCCGATTTACCTCCGAGAAGTCCCCCTATGAACACCAGCATAAGTGTTAGTGTCACCATAAGGGCCATTGTTTTCAGTCCGTTCATTTTAATACCTCCTGTTTATCAAACAAATTTAAAAGACCTTTACCACGATAATAATTCTTTATCGCGGTAAAGGTCTTGCTTGTTAGTTTATTCTAACCAGCGGTACCGGGCTTTTATTAAAGCCGTGCTGACGATAGCCGCTGACTTAGCTACTCCCCTTTACTAGATTATGTTATAGCTAATATATAAAGTATATGTCAAGCATTCTATTTTTTAGAGCGCTTCCCCTCTGTTGGACTCCGGAACTAAGGTATAGCATCAGCTGGACACTGCAGGGCAAAACAGTGCAACGGCACAACGTTCAAAAACTCAGAAGACCGGAGCCTTTTATTGCATTTTCAAATAATTATATAGTGATAGAATATTTTGTTTGACAGTATAGTCCGCTCTATGCTAAATTTTTAGACTTCCATTGTCATATGCGGTTTTTAAAACCTCAAAACGCATATAGGCAATCTTTAACAGGGTAGATTATTCAGGAAGCGCAATACTCACTGATCTTCAAAAAAATAAATCAAGAGGTTTATCCCAAAATTACGGGGTAGACACTATTTAAAAAGGAGGATTTAAAAATGCCGTATGATGCAACGAAATTAGCCGACTGGCAGATATCCGAAGAAGCTGAAAAGAATATGCCTACCGCCGAAAATTGGCGGGAGAAGCTCGGCCTTCAGAAGGACGAGATGCTCCCGATGGGCCGCCTCGCCAAGATTGACTTCCTGAAGGTCATCAATCGCCTGAAGGACAGGCCTGACGGCAAATACATAGAAGTGACTGCCATTACCCCTACCCCTCTCGGCGAAGGTAAGAGCACCACGTCATGCGGCCTGATGGAGGGCCTCGGCAAGAGGGGCGTCAATGTAGGCGGCGCTCTGAGGCAGCCTTCCGGCGGCCCGACTATGAACGTAAAAGGGACCGCTGCCGGAGGCGGAAACTCCCTTCTTATCCCTATGACCGAATTCTCTCTGGGGCTTACCGGCGACATTAACGACATCATGAACGCCCACAACCTTGCAATGGTCGCGCTGACCTCGAGGATGCAGCATGAGCGTAACTACACCGACGAGCAATTGGACAGGCTCACAAAAATGAGGCGGCTTGATATCGACCCTACACGGGTCGAGATGGGTTGGATCATGGATTTCTGCGCACAGAGCCTCCGCAATATTATAATCGGCATCGGAGGCAGGCAGGACGGCTTCATGATGCAATCGAAGTTCGGAATCGCGGTAGGTTCCGAGTGCATGGCGATCCTTTCCGTGGCCAATGACCTCGCTGATCTGAAAAAACGCTTAAACAACATCACTGTTGCCTTTGACAAAAGCGGCAAGCCGGTCACGACAGGCGATCTGGAAGTCGGAAACGCAATGGCCGCCTTTATGCGCAATACCATTAACCCGACGCTTATGTGCACTGCCGAATACAACCCCTGCTTTGTCCATGCAGGACCGTTCGCCAATATCGCAGTGGGTCAGTCCTCCATTATCGCAGACCGCGTCGGCCTGAAATTATTTGATTACCATGTCACGGAGTCCGGATTTGCAGCCGATATCGGTTTTGAGAAATTCTGGAACGTCAAGAGCCGTTTCAGCGGTCTGAAGCCCCATGTATCGGTGCTCACAACCACTGTCCGCGCCCTGAAGATGCACGGCGGAGGGCCGAAAGTCGTGGCAGGCAAGGCGATGCCTGAAGAGTACACAAAGGAAAACCTCGGACTTGTCGAAAAGGGCTGCGCAAACATGGTCCATATGATAAACGTCATCAGGAAATCCGGCATAAACCCCGTTGTCTGCGTCAACCGTTTTTATACCGACACGGATGCTGAAGTGGCGGTCGTCAAAAAGGCCGCGGAGGCCGCGGGCGCCCGCTGCGCCGAATCCCAGCACTGGCTCAAGGGCGGCGAGGGAGCGCTTGAGCTTGCCGATGCCGTCATCGACGCATGCAACGACAAAAACGACTTCAAGTTCCTCTACCCGATCGAGATGAAGCTGCGCGACCGCGTTGCATTGATAGCAAAGGAAGTTTACGGAGCGGACGGGGTCTCCTGGCTGCCCGAAGCGGAAGCAAAGGCCAAGATGCTCGAAAGCGACCCCAAGTACGCAGACTTTGCGACCATGATGGTCAAGACGCATCTGAGCCTCTCTCACGACCCGGCGGTCAAGGGAGTGCCGAAGGGCTGGACCCTGCCGATCAGGGACGTCCTGATTTACTCCGGCGCTAAATTCCTTTGTCCGTGCGCAGGCACAATCAGCCTCATGCCCGGAACAAGCTCCAACCCTGCTTTCAGACGTATTGACGTGGACGTCAACACCGGCAAGGTCAGCGGATTGTTCTAAAGTTGATTTCACGTGCAGCCCCTGTTACATTACAGGGGCTGTCATTTTTATTAATGTAAGTTATAATCAACATAAATAATCTGCAGTGACACGTTTTCTTTTTTTGTATCAACAATTACTGGAGCGGTACGTAAATGGTGGGGAATCTTCCAAATTTATTAACTCTTACAAGAATATTACTTTTGCCTTTTTTTGTTGCTACTCTTGTTTATAAAGAATACCAATACGCGCTGATAATTTTTATAACGGCAGCTGTTACAGATATCCTTGACGGTCTCGTTGCAAGAATCACAAAGCAAATAACAGATTTCGGAAAAATACTGGATCCGGTCGCAGATAAATTTTTTTTAATAACTTCTTTTATACTGATGAGCAATCTTGAATTAATTCCCAAGTGGCTTGCTATAATAGTCATCAGTAAAGATCTGATTGTGGTCACCGGCTGCATTATTATTTATTTTGTTACTCATAAATTAAGTATTAAACCCAGTTTATTGGGTAAATCATCAAGCGCAATGCAGTTTATCCTGATAGGGCTGGTTATATTATCCTGTAACATAGAAAACGGACCACCGGTCCCTATGGTATTATTTATCATTGTCGCTGTATTGACCTCATCTGCAGGAATTCATTATGTATACAACGGCATGAAAGTAGCCAACTCTGAAAATACATAAAGTGCATTCAAGGGGAATTATCAGTTATGCATGCAAGCATCAGCCATATTCATGAAGGGACTATCGCACAGGAAATAGGCCTTGAAAAGGGAGACATCCTTGTCAGTCTGAACGGAAACCCTGTCAGGGACGTCATAGATTATATGTTCTATTCTAAAGAAAGCGCCATTGATCTTAAAATCCTGCGCGGCAAAAAAACTCTTTCCTTCAAGTTGAAGAAAAAGGGGGACACCCCCTTCGGTATTGAATTAAAGCCCTTCAGTACAAAAACATGCAGAAATAAATGTATCTTCTGTTTCGTCAACCAGCTTCCCAAAGGCATGAGAAATTCTCTCTATCTGAAAGATGACGACTACCGCATGTCCTTCCTGTTCGGCAATTACATCACACTCTCAAATCTTTCTGCAAAAGAAATACAACGCATTATTGAACAAAAACTCAGTCCTATTTATGTATCCGTACATTCAACCAATATCGACACAAGAAGGAAAATGCTCGGCAATCCAAAAGCGCCTGATATTCTGAAAGACTTACATGAACTCACATCAAATAAAATCAGGATTCATGTCCAGATAGTTGTATGCCCGGGGATTAATGACGGTGAAGATCTGTCCAACTCCATAAAGGAGCTGCAAAAATTCTATCCCTATATCGCATCTATAGCAGTCGTGCCTGTTGGACTTACCAGACATAAAAAAGGAAGTATCAGGTCCGTCGAAAAAGAGGACGCCATAAAAATAATTGAAGCTGTTAATAAGTTCAGGGAAAGATGTAAAAGACGGCATGGCGATCCGGTCGTACACCTTGCCGACGAATTTTATATTAAAGCAGAACTCCCGTTTCCCATGATAAAAGATTACGGTGATCTCCCGCAGATAGAAAACGGTGTAGGACTGGTCCCTGTTTTTTTACAATATTCAAAAAAAATAAAGCTGCCCAAAAAGATCGAGGCCGTAAAAGCAGCTGTCTTCACAGGGACATCATTTATGCCTTACCTTGAAGAATTTGCCAGAAAATTAAATACGATCGAAGGGCTCAGCCTCGATGTTTTTAAAGTTGAAAATAAATACTTCGGACCCACAGTTACTGTAGCCGGGCTTCTGACCGGCAAAGATATTTTAAGAACAATTTTAGGCAAAACAAAAGCTGATTGCCTGCTGGTGCCTAACGTTATGCTTAAGGAAGGGTCTGATATGTTTCTGGATAATGTTACATTAAAAGATCTGGAAGAGAGCCTCGGCATGCATGTTAAGGTCATAGAGCCGACGCCTGACGGAATATTAAAGGGTATAACAGATGGATGTAAGCGGGAAGACTAAAATAATCGGGATATTCGGTTATCCGATAGAGCACACGCTTTCACCCCTGATGCATAATTCGGCATTTAAGACACTGGGGCTCGACTTTTGTTATGTCCCATTCAAGGTATCACCCGAAGACTTACAGGGCGCTGTTCAGGCCATCCGCGATTTAAACATTCACGGCGTCAATATTACCGTACCTCATAAAGAAAACGTGGTCCCCCTTCTTGATAAAGTCAATGAAGAGGCATCATTCATCGGCGCTGTTAATACCATTACCAATACGAACGGCATTCTGACCGGCTACAATACGGACGGCAGGGGATTTATCAGTTCTCTATTGGAAGAAGGGATTTCAATTGACGGAAAAAATATTGTCATTATCGGGGCCGGAGGGGCCTCAAGGGCCATCGGTTATTACCTGAGTGAAAAGGCTTCCACCCTGTCTTTACTTGATATCGACAGGCTAAAGGCTGGTAAACTGGTATCGGACCTGAATCAAATACGCGGCAATGTGTCTTTAATTGAAGATATTAAAAATGCCGCAAAGCCCGATATCATTATAAATGCAACACCTCTCGGTCTTAAGCCGGAGGACCCCCTGCCCTTCAACCCTGATTTAATTACTACCGGTATGGTCATATGCGACCTCGTTTACAAAAAAACCGGTCTTTTGAAAGAGGCTGAACACAAAGGCGCAATAACTATTAATGGTTCAGGTATGCTGCTATGGCAGGGAGTCCTTGCCTTTGAACTCTGGACAGGGGTGAAGCCCCCTGTTGAGATTATGCGTGACATGCTTTTATCGGGAATTAAATGATTGACCTCAATATATGCATCTTAAATAATGCAGATGTTGAATCTTGTGTATTTCGGGAGTCCCTCTCGAAACAAATATAAGGACAATTTTCAGGAAGGATTCCCGAAATACGATAATAATTAATTATAACTGCGTATAATTTTTCATATTATCGCTGCAGAATATACGCAATTCTTCTTGCCGAGTTTTGCCTTGTACAGGGCATCATCCGCCTGCTTGACCACATGGTCCCACCCGATGTCTTTTGTCTTACATGGATAAAAAGAGGCGACCCCGCAACTGATCGTCACAGCCTGGAGATCACTTTTTTTATGCTTTATTCCTAAATCATAAACTGAGACCCTGAGATTTTCTGCGATCTTCAAAGCGTCAGACTGATTTTGCTCCGGAAGGATTACAATAAATTCTTCACCGCCCCAGCGGAATATCTCATCTGTTTTTCTGATCGAAGATTTCATAGCATTGGCCACTGTTATAAGAACATAATCACCCTGCTGATGGCCATATGTGTCATTGTACAGCTTGAAGTTATCAATATCGCAAATAATAATGCTATAGGAATGGTTATATCTGAGTGAAATTAAATGAATGCTCTCTATTCTATTCTGGAAACTTCTGCGGTTGGCTATTTGTGTCAAAGGATCAACATCAATAAGAACATTAAGTTTCTTATTTGCCTCCTGCAGTTCCAGGTGCTTGATTTGAAGCAGCGCCATCATATTATTGAAGCTTTCGCCAATCGTGTTAATCCTGTTACTTAAGGCATGCTTAAAGACCTGGCACTGCCTGCAGTCGCCGTATTTTTTTGCGAATACTCCCTGCACTATACCTCCGCAAAACGTGCCGGCCACCTGCCAGCACCTGAGATTTTTCGATTCATAACTGGGGCAATCCGCCTTCTTGCATTCTTTAAATTCCCAGCATTTTATCAGGTTCTCGTTCATATACCTGACATGAAAACTTTCATGTTTTATAACCTCATCAATGCTTTCGGATATTTTGTGCTGTGCTTCCTCGAGTTCCCTGTTATATTTTTTAATCTCGTAATTTTTTAATTTTATGGTCATGTCCGCCTTCCTGATAATCATTTGCCATATCAGAAAGAGTATGCTCATGGACAGGATAAACAGCATGGAAATTGTATATCCTCCAGTCTTTGCCTTAGAAAAAACTTTACTTACATCCTTATAAACTTCGAAGGCCCCTATTACCTTTTCCTGAAGGTCCATTCTTTTTTTGCTTTCATAAATCGGAAGGTATATTTCCAGGACATCAACTTTATACATTTTCCCCGTTTCCGCGCTATCAGTGGTCATAGGCCTCATGCGTCTTGTTAAGACTGATGCAATTTGACCGGACAAAGCCATTTTAAGCTGGTCATGAGTATTCATAGCACCGACAGCCTCATGGTCCGAGGAGTAGATGGTCCGGCCTGTCCTGTCGAATATCTTGATTTTCAATATCTCAGGGAACTCAGATAAGTATTCACTGATCACTTTGTCCAGTCTTTCAAAGTCCTGTGATTTTTCAAGACTTGGACCGTTATTTGCCATTAGATTGGATACAATACCTTCTTCATGAACATGATAATTGAGTTGCAGGGCAAATTCTTTAGCTGACGAAACTGCGGAATCAACCAATAATTTTTTCTCGTGAGTTATGAATACGAACCCTAATAAAGTCGTCAATAATATAAAAAAACCTATGCTATACAGCGTAAAATACTTTTGCAGATTAAAATGATCTGACTGTTCTTGTGATTTCCTGAATATTTTCTGAAATATATTTTTAATGTTCATTATAAAAAAAGTATCTTGATGAATATTAATCGGCAACCAAATAGCCCCTCATCAATAAATATTTTATTTTTTATCGGCAATTTTCCATTAAAACTTAATTGGTTACTTATTTTTTTCTTGAATTATTATTATCACTCTCAATCAATAAATTTCACATAAGATATATGCAACGTCATTCCCGAAGTTTTTTATCTTAGTTTTTGACAATATTTTTTCTTACATGGTAGTATCTTGAACTGATTTAATATAGATATTTTCAGAATCAGCACAGGGAAATAAAATTATGAAAATAGCGGTTACAGGCAAGGGCGGCGTCGGGAAGACTACTGTCTCGGCCCTCTTAAGTTATATATACGCGTCAGAGGGCAAAAAAGTAATTGCCGTTGACGCAGACCCTGATGCAAATCTCGCCGCAGCGCTTGGCGTTTCCAGGAAAGAAATCGATAAGGTCAAACCCATAGCAGAATTGGCAGATTTAATTGAAGAAAGGACCGGCGCAAAGCCAGGATCAATCGGGGGCATATTCAAGATAAACCCGAGGGTAGATGATATCCCGGAGGGTTTTGGATTCAAACTGGACAACATCACACTACTGGTCATGGGCAAATCTAAGATTGCGGCATCGGGTTGTTATTGTCCTGAACATGCGCTTTTAAGAAGGCTCTTAAAGCACCTTATCGTTGAGAGAGATGAAATTGTCATTGTTGACATGGAAGCCGGTATTGAGCATCTAACACGGGGAACGGCAGAGGGCGTTGACGCATTTATTGTTGTAGTTGAGCCGGGACAACGAAGCATTCAAACTGCAATCGCGGTCAAAGATCTTGCAAAAGGACTTGGAATCAAGAGAGTATTTGTAATAGCGAACAAGGTCAGAAAAGAAGAAGACATCTTATTTATCAGGAATGAGTTGAGCGACATGGAATTCATCGGGTCTATGAATTTCAACGACAGCCTTATGGAATCGGACATCCAGGGCTTACCTTCATATAAGGCATCAAAGCAGACATTTAATGAAGCGCTTAACATCAAATCCGCTTTAGAGAAACTCGTTTGAAAAAGAAGATCAGGGCAAGGCTTTTAAGAAAAAGAGATTCCATCCCGCCGGAACAAAAGGTCCTGAAAGAGGAAGCAATCGCGAAAAGACTCTTTGCTCTTGAAGAGTTCAGGAAGGCGAAGATTTTACTTGCATACGTTTCTTTCCGTTCCGAGGTCGATACTACGAGATTTCTTCAGGATGTTATAAATTCCGGGAAAAAGCTGGTCCTGCCGGTTGTGGATTCAAGGCATCGCGTGTTAAAGCTCTATGAAGTTAAAGAGACCTCCGAGCTTGAATACGGCTATATGGGTATACTCGAACCCGGAGTCAAAGAGGGCCGGGAGGTCATATTATCGGATATCGATCTCATAATAATTCCCGGCGCAGGGTTTGACCTTAAAGGCAACCGCCTCGGATACGGCGGCGGCTATTATGATAAACTGCTATCAGGGACCAAGGACCAGGAACCAGGGACCAGTAAGAAAGAACCGGCCCCCAACCCCCAGCCCCCAACCCCCTTTCTTATAGCCCTTGCCTTTGAAGAACAGGTTAGTGAAGAAATACCGTCAGAGCCTCATGACATTAAAGTAGATATGATTATTACTGACAAGAGACTGATCCGCTGCACAGATAATTAATCCGTCAAAGCGAACACCTCCTTTTGACACCAATTACCTGCAAATGTTAAACTTTTTAACTATTTTCCAAACCTGAGAGACATTTTAAATGAATAAGAAAAAAATCGAAAAAGGTATAAGAATGATCCTTGAGGGAATAGGCGAAGATCCCGAAAGGCCGGGACTAAAGGATACTCCCAAGCGCATTGCAAAATTATACGAAGAGATATTCTCCGGACTAGAAACACCTACTGAAGAAATATTAAAACCGATAGAAGGTGAAAGCCATGATGAAATGGTCCTTCTCAAGGATATACCCTTCTATTCAGTTTGCGAACACCATTTACTTCCATTTATTGGAAAAGCACATGTGGCATACGTTCCCTCTGGCGGGAAAATAGTAGGCTTAAGTAAACTGGCAAGGGCTGTTGAGATATTTGCGAAGAGGCCGCAAGTCCAGGAGCGTCTTACGGCACAGCTTGCAGATCTGATAATGGAAAAACTGAAACCGAAAGGCGCCATGGTCATAGTAGATGCCGAACACCTGTGTCTTTCCATGAGGGGCATCAAAAAGCCGAATGCCAGAACCATAACTTCAGCTGTCAGGGGGATCTTCCGCACGAAAGAATCAACAAGGATTGAATTTCTTGAACTGATAAAAAAACGGGATTGATATTTGTAGGGGCGGGGTAACCCCGCCCTTACCACGACATTTTAGAATTCAAAACAGAGGAGGAATAATATGTCTGCAAAGATTATAAGCGGCACCGAGATCGCCGCACAGATAAGGGAAGAGCTCAAGAAAGAAGTTGCTGAACTGAAGGACAAGAAAGGTGTTGTTCCGGGACTGGTCACCATACTTGTGGGAAAAAATCCAGCCTCAGTCAGTTACGTTACTGCCAAGCAAAAGACCGCTCATGAGCTGGGTTTTCATTCATTACAGGACGATCAGGATGCGGAAATAACTGAAGCGGAATTGCTCAAACTTATTGACAAATACAACAAAGACCCTAAGATTCACGGCATCCTTGTTCAACTGCCGCTTCCGAAACATGTTGATGAAAAGAAGGTCCTCAATGCGATAGACCCTGACAAGGATGTAGATTCCTTTCACCCGGTCAATGTAGGACGGTTAATGATAGGCGGCAAGGAGGCAAAGTTCCTTCCCTGCACACCGGCAGGCATTCAGGAACTGATCGTGCGCGCGGGTTTTGATACGAATGGAGCAGAGGTCGTAGTTGTAGGCCGTTCAAATATCGTGGGCAAACCAATCGCCAACATCATGCTCCAGAAGGGCAAAGGCGCTAACTCCACGGTAACAGTCGTGCACACCGGGACAAAAAATCTCGAGGCCCACTGCAAGCGCGCTGATATACTCATCGTCGCCGCGGGCGTGCCCGGCCTTGTAAAACCTGAATGGATCAAGCCGGGAGCATGTGTTATTGACGTAGGCGTCAACCGTGTCGGTGAAAAGAAAAGCGAAAAGACCGGCAGGATGGTCCCTATTCTTAAAGGAGACGTTGACTTTGATGCGGCAAAGGAGATAGCCGGAGCTATCACACCAGTGCCGGGCGGGGTCGGACCCATGACCATTACAATGCTCATGAAGAACACTGTTACGTCAGCCAGGTTGCACGCGGGGCTGGCGTAATTATTTGAGGTTTTATTTTTTGAACAGTTGGAATGAACTTAGGCGCTTCTGCTCTGCGGCACTGTAGTTTTGCAGTACCGCTGCAAGGATCATTTTGACAGGAATCAATAAAGATATTATCGGCGTAGTTCTATTAAATCTTGGCGGCCCTGATTCCCTTCAGGCCGTCAGGCCGTTTCTATATAACCTTTTTTCCGACAGAGACATTATCAGACTCGGCCCGTCTCTTCTGCAGAAGCCTGTTGCATGGTTGATTTCAGGTCTGCGGTCAAATAAATCAGAAGCAATGTACAGCCTGATAGGCGGTAAGTCTCCTATCCTCGATATTACAACCGCACAGGCTGAGGCGCTGGAGAGGGAATTGAATAAGGGGTCAGGGGTAAATTTCAAAGTGTACATTGGAATGCGCTACTGGCATCCTTTTATTAAAGATACCATCCGGAAGATTGTCGATGACGGAATCAGACAACTTATAGTACTAAGCCTGTACCCTCACTATTCAAAGGCCACTACAGGGTCGTCCATCAGTGAATTCAAACGCGAAATAGAGAAATTCACGATTCAAGATTCAAGATTCAAAATTCAATACATCGAACAGTGGTACGATTTCCCTCCATATATTGAGGCCCTTGCAGAATTAATTTTGGAAGGTATCTCAGAGTTTAAAGGGGAAGATTTCGAACTCCTTTACAGCGCTCACAGTCTGCCGAGTTCATTTATTGACAAAGGAGATCCATATCTCGATCATATAAAAGCAACTATTACCGCAGTAAACTCATTACTCACTACTCATTACTCATCACTCATTAATTGGCATCTTTCATTTCAGAGCAAAACCGGCCCCGTTAAATGGCTTGAGCCCACTACAGAAAAAGCCCTGGAAAATCTTTCCGGAAGCGGATGCAAAAACCTGCTCGTTGTGCCGATCAGCTTTGTCTCAGACCATATTGAGACGCTTTATGAGATTGATATTCTATACAAAAAAATTGCCGGAAGTCATGGTATAAATCTTAAAAGATGTGAGGCCCTGAATACGTCAGATAAATTTATATTGGCTATGAAAGAGCTGGTCCTTGCTAACATGCATACTTTATCCGCAGATTAAACTACGCCTTTGTATCAACAAATATCCCTTTCGGTCCGAGCAGTTCTTCTATATCAGCTTCAACTGACTCTGCGGTCTGTAAAATCTTTTCCAGAAACCCGTCGTCATCTTTATATTTCTTTCCGAAAAAAAACTCGTTTACTGTACTCCCGTCAGTCGTTAATTGCCGGACCAGTTCGTTACGGTTTATAGAAGTAAAGTCTAATACATTCTTTAAGGATGTGTTGAAGTTAAAATTTATACCGAAATCAGTACTCAGGTTTGAACTTGTCGAGCCGAATGCCCCCGAAACAGCTGCACGCAATTGACTGCGGTAACTCTCAATTAAACTGCCCTCCTCTGACTTTATTTTCTTATCATCAAAAAGTTTACTAAAGGCATCAGACAATTCTTTTATGGAATCAGCTATCCTGCCGGCCCTGACTTTTGACATCACAGTTTCTTCATCTGCCCCCTGCTGCAATTTCAAAGGATTATGGATTTCTTCCAGCGCCTTTTTTAACCTGACTACCTCCGCCTGAATTAATTTCAGCTGGTCTTTGATATCTGCATCAGATAAAGATGAAGCTGGTTTTGAAAGAGAACCAAAAGTAATATTTGAGCCAGCGGCACTGGAAGAACTGGTCCCTCCTACCTGCAATTTTCATCCTCCTGTTTCTTTAACTCCAAAAATGCATTTAACATAATGCGGATGTTGGAAAATTGTTTGTTTTTCGATTCCTTAAACGCATTTTTAATCAAGGTTAAGATGCACATTATTATTCAAAGTCATATGCATAATACAATAATAAATCTATCGAGTTAAACAAATTATTTTCCAATGTCTGCATTATTTAGTTTCCTCAATATCTTATCGGCAGAACATGTAAATTTATTCAATGCTGATGCTGAATGATTGATCATTTTAACTATCACATGTTAACTTTATAACTGTATGAATTTACTGGTGATGAAATGAAAAGAATAGCCGTCGTCGGCGGAGGAATATCCGGTTTAAGCGCCGCCTATTTACTTGTAAGCAGAAATCCTGATCTGGAAGTCACGGTCTTTGAAGCTGATAACAGACCGGGCGGAAAAATATGGAGCGAGCGTGTTAATGGATTTTTATGTGAAAAAGGTCCAAACGGGTTCCTTGACAACAAGCCGAAAACCCTCGAATTATGCAAAGGCCTCGGCATTGACCCTGTCAGAAGCAACGAAAATTCCAAAAAGAGATTTATCTTCTCCGGCGATAAATTAAAAGCCCTCCCGGAATCTCCGGTTTCCTTTATTAAGTCCGATCTTCTTTCATGGGGAGGCAAGCTTCGATTATTACTTGAATTGAATGCCCCGAAGGGGCCTGCTGATGAAACAGTGGCAGACTTCATCATCCGCCGTCTTGGCATCGAAGCGCTTGAAAAACTCATTGACCCCATGTGTTCCGGCATCTATGCAGGAGATCCATACAGGATGAGTATAACAAGCTGTTTCCCCCGTATAAAAGAGCTTGAACAGGAATACGGCAGCCTTATCAGGGCCATGATGAAAATCCGCAAACAAAGAAAAGCTCAGTCGAAAAATCCGGAAGGTCCCACTGTGTCCGCCGCACCCGGAGGCAATCTTACGTCTTTTTACAACGGCGCTCAAACAATAACCGACACACTTGCGTCGAGATTAGGTAAACATTTAAAGATCGGGGTCTCGGTGCACGGCATTTCAAAAAATAATGGTTCATATCTGCTTTATACTTCCCAGGAGACTTTTAAAGCAGATATCGTAGTTATTGCATCACCGGCATACGCATCCTCCGAGATACTTAAAGATTTTGATGACGAACTTTCAAAAGCGCTTTTGGACATCCCCTACCCTCATGTATCAGTTGTCTGTTTCGGATATAAAAAAGAGCATGTCAAACATCTCTTGAATGGTTTTGGTTTCTTGATACCTCACATTGAAAATCGTAATATCCTAGGCACTCTCTGGGACTCAAGTATTTTTCCAAACAGGGCTTCTGAAGGACACGTCCTTCTGAGGACTATGATAGGAGGGGCACAGTCTCCGGAAGTAGAAACTTATGATGACAATGAACTTATGAACACTGTCTTTGATGAATTAAAACCCATCCTTGGTCTGAAATCAGACCCTGAACTGGTGAGGGTTTACAGATGGGACAAGGCAATCCCCCAGTACTTTCTCGGACACAGCAAAATTCTTCAAACTATCGATGAAAGACTTAGCAATTATCCGGGCCTGTATCTTGCAGGAAATGCGTACAGAGGAATAGGTATAAATGATTGTATTGAGAACAGCTACAGGCTTGTTGATGAAATCCTGGCAAAGATTATGGATGCTTAAGTTCTGCAGCAGGATGCGCCAGGCGAAACCCCATACAGACCGCCCTGGCGCCGGCTTCGTTCCAGTAACGGCTTGTTGAACGGGCTGTGTCAGGCTGAAGGTCCCAGGCGCCTCCGCGCAGGATTTTATATTTCCCTTTATCCGGACCTTTTGGGTTAGACCTGGGGCTGTGTCTATAATAATCATCTTCCTGCCAGTCCAAAACCCACTCATAAACATTCCCTGACATATCATATATGCCCAATTCGTTCGGCATGAAGCTCCCCACCGGGGCCGTATAAGCATACCCGTCATTATATCCTTTCCATATATTCAGTCCCGATAGTTCCTTTTTCGCTGACTCATCGGCAACATTTCCTGAAGGCGTATCATTGCCCCAGCTGTATATATAAGTTTTACCGCCGCTCCTTGCGGCATATTCCCATTCAGCCTCGGTCGGCAGCCTGTACTTAGTCCCCTTATTTTTATTCAGCCATTGAATATAATTATTTGCATCATTCCAGCTTATACAAACAACCGGATCTTTTTCTGTCTGGGGAAAGCCGGGGTTGTTCCAGTTATGGTCCCTTATCTTTTCCTCGGTGCCGTCCCCGACCCAGCTGTGGCACCCGTCCTGCTGTTCAGCCTCGGTTTTATATCCTGCTGCTTTTACAAACTGCCTGAATTCTCCAACTGTCACTTCATATTTACCTAAATAGAAATCATTCACACACACTTCATGCACAGGCTTCTCACTTGACGGCACATCTCTGAAAATATCTCCCATCTGGAAACAACCGCCTTTCACCAAGACCATGTTATTGAGGTTTGAATGAGGCGTATGGTTCTCTGCGAAGGCAGTTGTGTTTGAAAAGGTAAGGATGATAAAAAGGATTGCCGGGATGTTTTTCATATATCAATTGTATCGCTTATTAAGATATTTGTAAAAAAAAGTTTTATCGCTGTGCCTCTTTGTCTTCACTCACAAAATTCCACTCTCTAACAAACTCCCCCCTTGACAAGTCATCGGCCTTAGAGATATTTTAAAACGCCACCATTCTTTAAAGCGTTAATAACAGTTAGCAAAAAGGCAGGGGGGACGATATTGAACATCGAGTTTCCGTTTAAGAGATTTGAGTTCCAATTAAGGATGATAGAGAGACTGTAAAAAAACAGCCACGGCATAAGAGCTGTCCTTTGTGAATATGTTAATTTGATTTATTTAATTGCACCGAACTTTTCCATACATTCAGAAAGAAATATGGCGATGCTTAATGCAGATGAAAAAGAAGAATTATTAAGGCTTGCAAACTCTTCTTCAATGAGAGAAGACATGAGATACTTATCTGCTCACAGGCACAATCCGGTCATTGTTGATGGTGAGGTCAGTATGGACAGACTGCTGGATTTCTTAAACGGGTTTAACGAATTCATCAACCACCAGCCAAAGCCTTTTAAACCTATGATTGACAGGGACATGAAATTATGAGCCATACGGATGTTGCTTATTGGGAGGCGGACTGGTCCTTTGCTGAAGCCTTTACGCCCTCATCTTCAGGCTCAATAAAACTCATGAGATAATCTTTAAACTTACTCGGCAGGAGCCATCTTATGCCCAGTTTCTCCGCCCACGTTATAGCGCCCTGGTCAACAGTGACAAGCAGGGCGTCAAGCTCTTTTGCCAGGAGTATCAGGTCTACGTCTTCCTTGCTGTCGATTATTCCTTCTCTCAGAGCTTCCCTGTAACTTTTCCTCATCCCCTGGATGACTTCCTGTTCGTCCGCCTTCCCGGCGTTTCTGACGGCCTTTTCGGCGATTCTGAGGCCTTTATTGATCCTGTCTCTTATGTCCTCAATCAATTCATAAAGAAAGAACGCGGGGCAGGTCAGTTCATGTTTGCTTGGCGACTTCTGGTTAAGGATTGCCAGAAAACGTCCGGGGATTTTTCTTTGATCTACAAAATTCAACAGTTCCCTGAATATCGAAGAAGGCATATAGAATTCGAGTGAGGGGATTTGTTCGGCAATGGCAAGAAATCCCTTTATTGCTTCAGTAGGTGAATCACCAAAGTCATTTCGTACTTCAGGATTTACAAAGAGGCTTGTATCAAGGACTACTTTGTCTTTTTTTAACTTTACAGATTTCATTGACATCGAGAATAAAGGTATTCCAGTTCTTGCATTCAGGACACCTGCCTGACCAGTCTTTTGAAATATATTTGCAGCTCGAGCAACAGTATGGAATCAGGAGATCAACGTTTAAAGCTTTTTTATATTCCTCCGACGCCTTTTTATACTCTGAGTGCCTTTCATAAATACTCCCAAGCAGCGCGTGCAAATCAGGATAAGCAAAAACAGTAATATCTATGGCATTGATTGTTTCCAAAGCATAATCTATCATTTCAAGCCGGTAATAGAGCTTGGCAAGGAAAAACTGTATCCTCAAATCCTTCGGGTTTTTCTGAATGGCCTTCTGATAAATATCAATGATCGTACCGGGTTCTCCTTCATCAATGAAATAGTCCTCCAGCCTTACAAGAAAGACCATCGATGGATTTTCTTCATACCCTTTCATCAGATCGGCCAGGGCTTCTTTATTATTACCGTCTTTTAAATGAGCATCAACAAGTAAGAGATATGCCGCTGTAAAATACTTATCAGCTTTGATAACGTACTTCAGCGTTTTAATGGCCTTATCAAGAGAACCGGTTTCAATATAATAATTCCCCAATTCATATTTGTAACCAAGAAGTTTTTTGTCCTCTTCCTGTTGCTGCCCCGGAGAAAGTTTGCATTTAAGAATTTTGTTCTGAACATCTATGAGATCTTCCCACTCCCTGATTCTTTCATAAATGTCCCTTTTCTTATACAGGGTCATAATATTGTCGCTGTCAATTTCCAGAATTGCGTCAAGATACTCAATGGCCTCTGTCCATCTATGCTGTATCTCAGCAAGCCTTTCAAGAGAAAGCAGGGTCTCCATGCTTTTTGGTTTGACCTCTTTGGCCCTCAAATAAAACTCTTCAGCCGCAACATATTCCTTATTGCTGACAGATATATCCCCCAATCTTAAAAGAGAATTGAAATGGATGTGATCATGTTCAAGGACCGCTTTAAACAAAACAGCGGCTTCTTCGTATCTGCAGGCAAAAAAAGCTTCCCTCCCTTTTATATAGGACTCGAGGACTTTCGCTTCCCTCTTGCTTTTACGCCGGATCTGCCAGTTCTCAATATGACGCCTTGCATCCCTGATTGCACTTAAAAAGAACATCGAGATAATGCCGGCAGCTGTACATATAAAAATCAGGCCTATTAAGGGAATGCCTTCAAACGTTACACCTTTCCAGACAGTCAAGTTAACGGTCTCTTTATTGAAGAAAGAAAGCAAGCTCAGGACAGCAAGAAATATCAACAAGAAAAAAACAGTAAGTTTCGCCATTTATAATTTCCTCTTCCTAAATATTATTTGTTGCTGAATATAATAACCATCGGTAAAAAGCTGCCGGTTTTTTATTCCTCAACAGGTATCCTCGGCGCATCCATCCAGAACTTTTCCAGATTGTAATAAGTCCGCGTTTCATCGTTGAATATATGAATTATTATATCGCCATAATCCAGTAAAACCCAGCGCGCGGAATCCAGACCTTCTTTCCCCATTGGAAATACCTTTTTCTTTGAAAAGTAATCGTCAATTGCTTCAGCAATAGCCTTTATTTGTGCCGGATTGTCTCCCGAACAGATTACAAAATAATCTGCAATTGATGACAGGTCTTTTAATTCGAGGATAACAGTATCTTTAGCTTTCTTGTCAATAGCTAATTCAGCAACCTTTACTGCTCTTTTTTTCAAATTAATAAAAGGACTATCTCCTCTCTATTTTGTATTTATTTAAATAATAAAATAACTTAGTAATACGACTAATTAGAGTCTGTTTATAAACTCAACATTAAGCCGTCATTCCCGCAGTCTGTTGAGCGGGAATCCAGTCTTCTTAAAAGGTTCTGGATACCCGATTAAGGACTTCGGGTATGACAAAAGAAAAAACCGCAATTTATAAACTTACTCTACTTTCTTTTAAATAAGGCATGTGAAATTATATAGGATTTTACGGAATCAGGCAAGAGATATTTAATTTCTTTCCCTGATCTTACCAGACTTCTGATGCGCGATGCTGATATGTTAAGTCCGGTGACATTGCAGAGATAACCTTTCCTCTTTCCGGAGATGCTAAAAGAAAACATGTTCATTTTCCCTTTATCAAGCTCTCTTAATGTGTTTCTGGAGATACCCTCAAGGTAAGGTGAGGCTGCCAGGTCTATAAAAGCGTAACCGGGTCTTGATATAACAACGAGATTAGTCTGATCAATCAAAATGTCCGGCTGTTTCCAGCAAGGCAGATCAAGAAATGTGTCTATACCGAGAATAAAATAAAGTTCACTGCCCCTGTACTTATTTCTCAACCTTTTAATAGTGTCGACAGTATACGACCTGCCCCGCCTTCGGACTTCCATGTCAGTAACTTCGAAGCGGCGATTACCTTTCACAGCCTTCCTGACCATTTCATAGCGGTATTCCGCTTTCTCAATATCAGGCTTGTCAAAAGGTGTTTTTCCTGATGGAATAAACAACACCTTGTCGAGAAGAAGTATATCAAATACCTCTTCTGCCGTTCTCAGATGACCATAATGTATCGGGTTAAATGTACCGCCGTAAATTCCTATTTTCATGCTTATCAATCATTCTCCGGTGTTCTTAAACTAAGTCCTGATCTGCCCGTTCCCTAACACAATAAACTTCATACAAGTCAGTTCCTCAAGTCCCATAGGTCCCCTTGCATGGATCTTATCTGTTGATATACCCATCTCGGCGCCGAGTCCGAATTGAAATCCATCGCTCAGCCTTGTTGACGCATTTACAAAAACAGAGGAAGAATCCACTTCTCTTAAAAACCTCATGGCCTTCTGATAGTCTTTTGTAACTATCGAATCTGTATGAGCTGAACTGTATTTTGCGATATGGTCCATTGCCCCATCAATGTCATTGACTACTTTCACATTCAGAATCAAATCAACGTATTCTTTGTAAAAGTCTTCATCAGCGGCTGCAGCGAGAGACTTGTCAAGCTTCCTTGTCCCCGGACATCCTTTAATTAAGACCTTTGCTTTTTTAAATCGCTTAATCATCGGGGGGAGAAATTTCTTTACAATTTTTTCATCTACAAGCATTGTCTCCATTGCATTACATGTGCCCGGGCGCTGGACCTTTGCATTAAAACATATATCCTCAGCCATCTGAAGATCGGCGTCACGGTCAACAAATACATGGCATACACCCTTATAATGCTTAAGCACCGGAATACGGGAATTCTCCGTGACAGCCCTGATAAGCCCTTCCCCTCCTCTGGGAATAACAACGTCAATTAATCCTTCCAGTTTTAACATCTCCATGATTGCCTGCCTGTCAGTGTTATCTATAAAAGTAATAACTCCTTCATGGATTCCTTCTTTCGCGGCAACGCCCCTTAAAATCTTTACGATCGCCCTGTTTGAGTTTATGGCCTCTGACCCGCCTCTGAGTATTACCGCGTTTCCAGCTTTCAGGCAAAGGGCGGTGGCATCAGCTGTGACATTAGGTCTCGATTCATATATTATTCCGATCACTCCAATAGGCACGCGCATTTTACCCACCATCATTCCATTCGGCCTCTGCCACATCTTTGTGATTTCGCCGACAGGGTCCGGCAGGGCCGCTATCTCAACAAGTCCCTGCGCCATTTCATCTATACTTTTTGCAGTCAGCGTGAGCCTGTTGATCATGGCTTTTGAAAGCCCTTTCTTCTTTGCGGCAACAAGGTCTTTTCTGTTTTCTCTCTGAAGTTCTCCGGTTTTCTTTTTAATTGTGTCAGCCATTTTTATTAATGCGCTATTTTTAAGCCCGGAAGAGGCCTTTGCAACCGACCTCGCCCCTTCTTTTGCTTCCCGGGCCTTTTTCAACACAAATGATTTAATGTCCATAAATCCCTCCTGACAAGAAAAATAATGCTTCATTTTAGCATAATCAAGTGAATACTTTTCAGGCCATTATCAGTAAGTAAAATTTACCTGATAAATTATTTTTTATACAAGTCATTTCAAAAACTGACAGAGAATGTATAATATTAAGTTCTATTAAATAGAGAAAGCACTTCATATGGAAACAAAAACGGTATTTCAAAAGACAGAAGATTTTCTCGTTCATAACCGTATTAGATTGTCATTATTGATTATTGCAATCTTTATATGCGAAAACATTATCGAAAATATTACGCCCCATGATATTTTTGACATACAGGACATATGGGGGACTCTTGGTATATTTCTTGTACTGGCAGGAGTCGGTCTCAGGTCATGGGCTGCAGGGATCATTAAGAAAAATGAAGCCCTGGCGACAAACGGCCCCTATTCTCTAATGAGACATCCCCTGTACATCGGATCGTCTTTACTGGCCATCGGTTTCTGTACTATCATAGGCAACGGTAAAAACTTTATTGCGCTTACCGTAATTGCCTTAGTATTTTATGTCCCCAAAATTCGCCGGGAAGAAAATAGACTTGCAGACAGGTTCAAAGAAGAGTGGAAGATATATGTAAGCAAGACTTCATTTCTTTATCCTCGCAGCGTTCCTGATCTACATTCAAAATGGTCGCTGACTCAATGGTTTCATCACAGGGAATATGTTGCCTTTTTAACCTGTTTAATTGCATTGGCCTTTTTGAAACTACTGCATGAAATCCCTATCTCACAAATATTGACGGCACATATACGAAAATAGTCTACCGGCATTCTGCTATACGATCATCGTGAAAAGAGATCAGGAGACAGAGGAGCAATTCCTGTTAAGGTGTTACAAAAAAATGCCGAGAACTATGCTTAGATACGCCATAGAGAAATTTGACGATAAGAAAAGAAAATTCTATTTAGAAAGATAATTGCTTTAATAAATTAATATCTAACTTAATTATTAAATCTGGTATAATATTCTGCCATGTCGATACTGGAAAAACATATTACAGAACCTAAGATAGCTTATTTCTCTATGGAGATTGGCTTAAGGGATGATATTCCCACTTATTCAGGAGGGCTTGGGGTGCTTGCAGGCGACACGATAAAGTCAGCTGCCGATCTCATCCTGCCCTTTGTCGCGGTCACTCTCATCAGCCGCAAGGGGTATTTCCGTCAGGAGATAGATGATAAGGGACATCAGATAGAACATCCTGTAATATGGGACCCGTCAAAGTTGCTGAAATGTCCTCCCGAAAAAGTATCAGTTACAATTGAAGGCAGAAAAGTCCATATTCAGTCATGGGTCTATTTTGTTGAAAGTCCGAGAGGAAAAAGTATCCCTGTAATATATCTTGATTCGAATCTGCCGGAAAACAGCCCGGATGACAGGACATTAACTGATTATCTTTACGGCGGCGACGAGAGTTATAGAATAAAGCAGGAACTGATTCTTGGCATTGGCGGCGTGAGAATGCTCAGGAAACTTGGGTTCGAGATCAAAAAGTACCATATGAATGAAGGGCATGCGGCCTTTTTAACATTGGAGTTGCTGCATGAATTTAAAAAAGACATTGAATCCGTTTGGGATGAAGAACATATATGGGACATCGAGTCTGTTAAGGATTTATGCGTGTTTACAACGCACACCCCGGTTGAAGCGGGACATGACAAGTTTTCATATGAATTGTTCAAAAAAGTATTCAGAGACTATTTCCCTGAAAATATATTGAAGAAACTTGCCGGTCAGAAAAATGTCAATATGACCTTCCTTGGCTTCAACCTGAGCAACTTTGTCAATGGAGTAGCAAAAAAACATGGAGAAGTCTCACAGAGCATGTTCCCGGGTTATCAGATTAATGCAATAACCAACGGGGTGCATTCATATACATGGACATGCGATAGTATGAAGAAGATTTTTGATAAATATCTTCCCGGGTGGGCAAATGAACCGGAAATATTCGTGAGGGTTGGAGCGATCCCGGATGAGGAACTTTGGGGAGCGCATATGGAGGCCAAGAAAGGACTTATTGATTATGTAAATTCCTTATCTGACGCTGCTATGGATTATGAAACCCTTACTATAGGATTTGCAAGAAGAGCTACCGCTTATAAAAGGGCAGACCTTTTGTTTTCAGATATAAAAAGACTTGAGCAGATAGGGACCGGAAAAATCCAGATCATCTATGCCGGGAAGGCCCATCCAAAAGATACTGTAGGCAAGCAATTAATTGAAAAGATTTTTTCATATAGAGAACAATTTAAAGGAAAGATCAGGATTGCTTTCATTCAAAATTATAATATGGAGATAGCGCTCAAGCTCGTTTCAGGAGTAGATATCTGGTTGAATACTCCGTTAAGACCCCTCGAAGCCTCCGGCACAAGCGGCATGAAGGCAACACATAACGGCGTGATGAACTTCAGTGTGCTTGATGGATGGTGGATTGAAGGGCATATCGAGGGATACACAGGCTGGGCAATCGGCCCGGCGCCAAAAGAGATAGAGCCCGACAACAATATGAATAAAATAGATGCTGACGATTTATACAACAAACTTGAAAAAACAATAATCCCCCTTTACTATAACAACCGCAAATCCTGGATCCGCGTCATGGAGAATGCAATTGGAAAGAATGCCTACTATTTCAATACCCACCGGATGATGCGCAGGTATGTGACTGAGGCGTATATCAGGTAAGCTCCGCTTTCTCTTCCTTTATTGATTTAAGTTTTTTATGAAATTCCACGACGTGTTCTTTAAGCGTCTCAACCGAGTGTTTTCCCTCCTGAATTGAAGAGATAAGATTTAACATCTCCGAATCGATGTGTTTGATCATATCCTTTTTATACTGATGCATCTTTTCATATTCTTCCAGAACCATATTTACTTCTTTAATAAAAGACTTTAAATATATGTCATCATTATTCCTCAAATTAAGACGTCTGTGATATTCTCCCGCCCTGATCAGTCTCATCTCCGTCTTTAATCTCTGAAAAGGCCCTATTAAACGGTGTGAAAATATCAATGTCAAGACAACAACTATAAGTACATATCCCAGCATAACAATGATAAACAGCGGCGTGCCCTGCCCTATTTTCTCACCTAATTCCCGGGCAAAATAAGTATAAAAAGCCGTCACAAGAAGCGACCAGAGGATTATGAGGGCAATCGATATACGAAGTTCTTTAGAAATAAAATAATGTTGTTTGATCAGTTTTCTTGTCATCTATAATATTTTATCATTTATGCGGTAACTGCACAAAATTATTTTCAGGGGAATTATTCACTGACTGCTGAAAGCTGACCGCAGATTGATGAAGGAAACGGGAACGTTCTTAACTTCATTAACTTATACTGTATCAGTTTACAAGAATGAAGAACGTCCCCAACATCCATCCTATTTCGATTATAAAGAAAGAACGGAATCAGGCTTAAAATTAAAATTTAATATCTCATTTTTAAGCCTGATTCCATAGATACCTGTTCAGTGAATAAAGGAACAGCAGTAATCGGTGAGCGCCTTGACTCTAAGTGAAAACTTAGCATTGGCCGCTACCTCGAACGATTCGCCGCCACTGATATTCCTCCAGCCGCTCTCGCCCGGCAGGAGCACATCGAGATCACCTGAAAGGATTTCCATTATCTCCCTGTCCGCGGTATTGAATTCATACTCACCGGGCAGCATAACCCCGAGGGTCTTCTTTGAGCCATCACTGAAGAGGACGTTCCTGCTCGTTACTTGTCCGTTAAAATAGACATTCGCCTTTTTCACAACCGTAACATTCTTAAATTCAGACATTGCAATACCTCACATAATATTTGATTGGATGAGGACAATTTTATTTCAGGTCAATATTTACATGACAAACGAGACATAGTTCTCCCTTTGAATTGCTTATACGCAGCATTTCAATTTTATTTCAGGTCAATATTTACATGACAAACGAGACATAGTTCTCCCTTTGAATTGCTTATACGCAGCATTTTAGGCGTCTTTGTTTTGCCGTGTGATTCATGACATGTAGTGCATTCGGCAACCGCGGTTGCCGGGGTTGCTCCAAAAATCGGGACCTGCCCTGTACTCCCGGAAACGTAAAAATGATTGTCTTCTTTAATGATGTTGTGATTTATCTTATTCGGGTCAAAATCCATAGGAGAAAATTTAATCGGATGGTTAGCCATCTTCTTGACTTCACTTTTAAGTCTTAAAGAGGGGAGAATTGTTACAGTGCCTTTATGACAGGATTCACATAGTTGTGACTGATCAGTATTGTTAAGCAACGCTGATTCAGTGTCGGGACTGGACGAAATATGGCAGACATTGCATCGGCTTCCAGGCCAGCTGTGGACTTCAAAAAAGCCAATGTCCTTTCCCTCCTTAAGTTGAGTATCTGATATTTCACCGCATTGGAGAGATGAAACATTATATGAAACTGAATAAAGAAAAAGGACCAAACAAACCAGGAGCTTATTCATATGCTATCTTCCATTCAATAATATTCCTGATTAAATCATATCACATTGATATTCCCTGCAACAGAGACCACAGGGAATCAATTAAGCCCAATGGTTATTTATCAGAAGCTGATGACCTTTCTGTCCTTGGCCAGCTCAACAAAAAATTCCATCCCCTTAAGCTCCGCTGTCGGAATTAAATCATCATGTGACAGGCCCCTGAATTCATAACAGGGCCGGCACACATAAATCTTCACCTTCTGCTCCACGAGATAATCAATGCTGCCGCTGACCGGCGGAGGGCCGATGGGGATTACCTTCGGATACATTTTTTTATTAGCGAGAAATACCGCGTCATGGAAGAGAAACATGACCACGTCCAGTCCCTCAGCTTCCGACATCACTGCGCATGTACATGCAAGTCCGGCCCTGGTCGGGTCAGTCGGGCCCCATGTGGTTTGAATAAGCACCTTGTTCATTCTCTACCTCCTCTATCCAGATAAAAATATAATTGCACTTCTCTGGGAAAAGAAGTGCAATTTAAGTGGTTAACAATGTGAAAAACTTTATCAGGCCTCGGCTGTGACTTCTTTCTCAGCCTTGGCTTTTGCCATTGCAGCCTGTTTGGCCTCATATACCGCGAGAACTTCGGTATAGTTGAAAGTCCCTGTAATTGCGGCCTTGGGGCATTTGGAAGCGCAGATGCCGCAGCCAATGCACTTATTCTGATCAATCAGATGTTGCTTTTTGAGCTCACCTGATGCCGCACTCACAGGACATATCTTTGCGCACGCATGACATCCTATGCACTTATCAGTAACAAAAGCCTTTGGTCTCTTTGGAATATAATCTATAATCGCATTTGTCGGACACTTAGTTGTGCAGAGGCCGCAAACTTTACATTTAGCAAGATCAATCCTTGAAAGATAGTTCTCAACTTTGGCCGCATTATAAGGGCATACTTTCACACACAACCCGCAGGCGATACATCCAAGCTGGCAATTCTTCTTGGTGACAGGCCCCTTGTCTTTTGAATGACAGCTTACAAGTACCTCTTTGGCCATCGGTAAAATTTCAATCACTTTTGTAGGGCAGGTCTGCGCGCATACTCCGCAGGCCGTGCATTTAACCGGATCAATTACCGGAAGGTTTTCTTCACTCATGGTAATGGCGCCGAAAGGACAGGCGCGTGAGCATGAGCCGTAGCCAAGGCAACCGTATATACATGCCTTGTCGCCTCCGCTTGCGAGTATGGCGGCCTTGCAGTCTTTAATTCCCTCGTATTTGAACCTGCGGACTGATTTGGAGCATCCTCCCTGGCAGAACACCCTCGCAATCCTGGGCTCTGTTTTTTCAGCAACCTTGCCGGTGATTCTGGCGACCTCTTCCGCACTTGCCGCCCCGCCGGGAGTACATAAATTCGCCTTGACGTCAGGATTTGTAACAACCGCCTCCGCGTACTGGCGGCATCCCGGATATCCGCAGGCCCCGCAGTGGGCATGCGCAAGGACTTCAGATACCTGCTCCACCCTGGGGTCCTCCTTGACCGAAAATTTCTTTGCTGCAAACGCAAGACCCATACCGAAGACAGCGCTGATCCCCAGTAAAAAAACCGCTGTAAATTTCAACAGTTCTGCAAGATCGACTGATTCCCTGACCTCAACTCCTCCTCCGACTCCGGCGTAAAGCAGGGACGTACAGAAGAGAAGTATTGCAGCTGTCAATATGGAAATCTTTATTTTCATCCTGTTATTCAAGTCTGCCATTGTGTACCTTCTTTAATATATCTCATTTTTATCTAAATAATTTGTTAAGCTGAAAGCTGTAAGCTTTAGCCTTCACAATGTTATCAATCCTGAAAAACCTGTAAACGCAAGAGCAATAAGCCCAGCAAGAATAAACGATATCGGCAGTCCCTTAAACGGACGCGGGACATCAGCCACTTCAAGCTTCTCACGAATACTTGCCATAATGATAAGCGCAAGCCCGAAGCCGATCCCGGAACCCAGCGCAAAGGCCATGCTCTCAAGAAAATTATAATGTTCCCCTGCATTTTTCAGGGGAACGGCAACGATTATACAGTTTGTTGTAATCAGGGCCAGGTACACGCCGAGTTTGTAATACATGGTAGGGCTGACTTTTTTCATAATCGTATCTGCCGACTGCACGAATGCGGCAACGATACCGATAAAAATAATGATCTTAAGGAACGTCAGCTGAAGAGGTATCATTATAAACTGGTATACGACCCAGCTTAAGGCCGCGCTGACCACCATGACCATAGTAAAGGTAATACTCATCCCTACTGATGTCTCCATCTTTTTAGAAACACCAAAGAATATACAGAGGCCAAGAAACATGGTAAAGACAAAGTTGTTGATTAAGGCTGAGGAAACAATTAATTGGAAAAGCTTGACGAAATCAATATGCATATTTGTACCTCTTCAAATTAGATTAGACTCCTGATGCGCCTTTACCGCCAAAGAATCTCATATCAATCCAGTTAAAAAATCCCATAAGAAGGCCCACAGCCAGAAAGCCTCCTGCCGGCAGTATCATGATAAGCAGCGGGCTCCCTGAGACAATAGGGTATCCGAAGAGCGTCCCCTTGCCCAAAAGCTCCCTGAAAAAACTGATCACTATCATGGCAAGCAAAAAGCCGACCCCCATGCCGAAGCCATCGCATGCTGAAGAAAATACCTTGTTTTTACTTGCATAGACCTCAGCCCTCGCAAATATCGATGCGAATGCGACTATTATCTGTATATAAAGGCCTATCTCCTTATATATCGGCCTTGCGTACGTCGCCATCAGCAGGTCTATGATAGTGACGTATCCCGCGATGACAAGCATGAAAATAGGAATGCGGATTTTGGGGTGAATAAACTTTCTCATTAAAGAGATCGTCATATTTACCATTGTCTGAACAAACACGACCGATATCCCCAGGGCCACACCGTTCTTCATGCCGTTTGTAACTGCAATCGAAGGGCATAAGCTGATAGCCATACGGAATATCGTATTTTCACCGAACATTCCGTTTTTGATTAACTCAATATTGCTTTTCTTTTTCAGGCTCATCCCTGCACCTCTTTGGACAATTTCTCCTTCAATAATTTAACGCCGTTTCTGACTCCATCTTCTGTTACTGCGCGGCTGGATATTGTAGCTCCTGTTATCGCCTGAATTTTGTCAGGTGTTTCGCCTTTTATTACAACAAGGGTATCAACTGTCCTGCCTTCGAACTGCTTCAGGAAATAGTCTTTTTGAATCTCGTCTCCCAGGCCTGGGGTTTCTCCGTGACCCAATATGCTTATTTTCTTTACGACAAAATCCTTATCAACAGACGCAAGGATATGAATATAGCTCGAATAGCCTTTTCCAAACCCTTCAACAATATAACCGATGTCCTGCGGATCCACGCATTCTTTGTCCTCTTTCATCTTGCCGGTCTTCTCATCTTTGACGCTTATCGTCTTCAATTCACCGCATTTCCGGGCCGCATAATATTCTGCATGTTTCTCATGAGGCTCCCATGCACCCAGGCTCGCGATCTTGTCCGCCTCAGGCATCATCAGTTTAAGCGCCGCCTCTTTTTCCTCTTTGGCTTTAACGAACATAATAGGAGATGTCTTAGCGTATACAAAGGCCATTATCAGCCCGCCGATAACATATATTACAACCAGGTTAATCGTTATCTTAATCATGTCCTTTCCTGTCATTTCTTCTGCTCCTTCTTCACCTTGACTGCTCCGAACATATTAGATTTCACGCCTCTGTCAATCAATGGGGCAAAACAGTTCATAAGGAGTATTGCGAACATAACGCCTTCAGGGAAACCTCCCTTGAGCCTTATCATCATAGTAATCGCGCCGCACCCGATCCCGAATATTATCTGCCCTTTTCTGATTGAGGGACAAGTAACATAATCAGTTGCCATAAAAAATGCTCCGAGTATCAGACCCCCGCTGAGGAGATGGATCAATGGGTCTCCGGTAAAAAGTCCACCCTGCCCGCCGAAGGCCCATGCCATTACACCTACTGTTGCAATAAATGAAACCGGAATATGCCAAGTTATGTAGCCTCTGTAAAGTAGGAGTGCAGCCCCGATTAACAGGGCAATCACCGAAGTCTCTCCGAGTGATCCGGCCCTGTTTCCCATGAGCAGGCTTATGTAAAGATCGGTCTTGTCGCCGAATATTTCTATTAGTTTTGCGAGGCCTTCTTCTTTCAGGATACCCAGCGGAGTGGCTGTGGTCTTTGCATCCATTGCAACAAATTGCGCTGTAGGCTCGGACCAGATAGTCATCAGCTTAGGAAATGATATCAATAAAAACGCCCTGCCGATAAGGGCAGGGTTAAATACGTTATAACCTAAACCCCCGAAGAGCAGTTTGGTAATGACGATTGCTATCACAGACCCGATAATAGGGATATAAAAAGGAACACTCGGCGGAAGATTGAGCCCCAGCAGAAGCCCCGTCAGGAATGCGCTTCCATCACCTATGGTGCTTTTTTTCTTAAGACTGGTCTGATATATATGCTCTGAAAGAACCGCGGATAAAATACAAAGACCGGTCACAAATGCCGCCAGCGGACCAAAGTAATATACAGACATTAAGAAAGCAGGAAGGAGTGAGAGATTGACCGTCCACATGATACGGGAGACTGTCTCATTGCCTCTGACATGCGGACTGACAGAAACTATTAATTCATGTGCCTTTGCTTCAGTTGCCATTTATTCCTCTCAAAAAATTCATGATCGTTATGTAGTGGCGTATTGCAATACGCCACTACAATCAATTAATGCAAATTACGGTTTCACCTGCGATTTTGCAAGCCTTATAAACTGGACCATGGGTCTCTTTGCCGGACAGACATAAGCGCATGAACCGCATTCAAAACAATCAAAGAGATTGTTTGCCTTTGCGTCTTCATAGAAACCCTTCTCAGAATAAATACTCAGAATCGACGGATTAAGTCCCATGGGACAGACATCAATACAGCTTCCGCATCTTATGCATGCCGAATACTGGTCCGACGAAACATATTCATCTTCAGCAAGAACGAGGATGCCCGAGGTGCCTTTTACAACCGGCACATCAAGGGTCCACTGCGCAAACCCCATCATCGGTCCGCCGGATATGACTTTGACAGCGCCGTCACCCAGCCCGCCGCACTGCTCGATCACATCAGACATAAGCGTACCGATTCTCACCATCATGTTTTTAGGTTCTTTTATTCCATTACCCGTAACTGTGACGACCCTTTCTATAAGAGGCTTGCCGAAGCGGACAGCTTCATAAACTGCAAGAGCCGTACCGACATTCTGCACTACAACGCCTACATCCATGGGGAGCCCCTTGCTCGGGACCTCCCTGCCCTTTACAGCCTTGATCAACATCTTTTCAGCGCCCTGCGGGTATTTTACCTCCAGCGGCCAAACTTTATATTCGACTCTCCGGCTACAACTGACTCCATGGCCTGGATTGCATCAGGTTTATTGACCTCAATCCCAATATGGCCCTCTTTCACGCCGAGAGACTTCATGATGATTTTCAACCCTTCCACAACTTCCTTAGGATGCTCTACCATAAGCCTGTGATCGGCGGTCAGGTAAGGTTCACACTCGGCCCCGTTTATTATCACTGTGTCTATGTTTTTTTCTTTCGGCGGGGAGAGTTTTACATTGGTAGGAAATGCTGCGCCTCCCATGCCTACTATGCCAGCGTCCTTTATAA
>JACQXG010000012.1 GCA_016208905.1 Nitrospirota bacterium | reverse complement strand
GCAAAATACGTTAAAGCGTCTGTGCAAGGTGATGTGGGAGGCAAACGTATCAAATCCCATCACCTACGTTACGCAAATATCTTATCTGCTCTTTCTGAAAATGCTTGAAGAGATGGATGTCGAGCAAAAGGAGGCAGGCAATGGCAATTACAAAAGTCTGTTCCGCAAGTACAAGATTGGAAATCGTGAGATAGATTTTGAGCCGCTCCGATGGAGTAAGCTTACTTCCGATCCTGACAACGAGCGGATGCTCCGCTCTTTACGCGACACCCTTCCACAGTTTGCCGAACACCCATTACTTTCTCAAGGCGCAAAGGCTATATTTGAAAATGCCTCTGTTGTTATTCCAAATGGGGCCGCCCTGCGCCGCGCTGTTGATATAATAAATCCTATTTCTTTTATGGCAGAAGATGCGGATGTCAAAGGCGATCTCTTTGAAATCCTATCAAGCGATCTCGGCAGCCAAAAGAAGGCAGCTCAATTCCGCACACCCCGTCATCTTATCCGCGTGATAACAGAGATGGTTGATCCGAAGATCGGCGAAACCATTTGTGATCCGGCATGCGGCACCGGAGGCTTTTTGATCGCAGCATATGAACATATCCTTCTGAATAACACGAGTCCTGAATTTGTGCGTGAGACAATCGGCCCATATGGTTTGCCTGTGCGCAGAGGGATTGGTGATAAACTGAAGCGCAGGCAGTGGGATTTTTTGCAAACAGGCGCCATTCATGGTTTTGAAAGCGATCAGGATATTATGCGTATGGCGGCTATGAATGCCGTGCTCCATCAATTTGACCATTCCCCTATGGTTCGCAGAGACTCCATCTGCGGCAGTGAAGATAAATGGGATGAGGTGCAGTTTGATGTGATTTTAGAAAATCCACCTTTTTCAGGGGCACGTTCTGATGCAAAGCGTTCTCTTCGTATTGAAAAAGGTGACAAGTATGTGCTTTTTCTTGCTCATGCAATGCGTAGCTTACGTTCCGGCGGGCGAGCAGGTATTATATTTCCTAACGGCCTTATGTTTGGAGATTCAGGTAGCCATATAGAAGTCAAGCGTCGCTTGCTGAAAGAATTCGATCTTCATGCAGTTGTTACCCTTCCTAAAGGTATGTTCGAGCCTTATACTCCTAATCCTACCTGTTTCTTTATTTTTCAAAAGACTGGCAAACCTACAAAAAATGTCTGGTTCTATCGGTTGCAAGGAGATGGATCAACTCTTAGTAAATCTCGTAAATTCGGCCATCAATACCGCAATGACTTTCCCGATCTATTAACGAAATGGCCCAAACGTAAGACAGAGGAAGGACGAGCATGGCTCGTACCTGCGAAACGTATCGAAGAGAAAAACTACAATATGACTCTATCAGGCTTGGGACTAATTGAGCCGGATAAAGTAGAACACGCGGAACCGGACGAGATACTTGAAACTGTTGAGATAAAAACAGAGAAACTTTTGACCCTTGTAAAAGAGATGAGAGAACTATTGATAGAAAGTAATGGTAATGGAAAAATTTGAATTACCCGATAGTTGGATTTTGGAGAATCTATCGAAATATGTCAATAAACTTGAAAGCGGTTCAAGACCGCGAGGTGGTGTATCCCAATATTTAAATGGCGTTCCTTCGATAAGTGCTCAACAGATAAAAGAAGATGGTAGCTTTTATTGGGATTCAATTAAATATGTCCCCGAAGATTACTATTTATCGACAACTAGAGGCAAAATTAAACCAAATGATATTTTAATAGTAAAAGATGGTGCGACAACAGGGAAATGCGCATATGTTAATAGAGATTTTCCCTTCCAGAAAGCCATGGTAAATGAGCATACTTTTATTTTGAGAACAAAGTCTACTCTTTTGGCAAAATACTGTTATTATTATTTGGCAAGCTCTTACTGCATAGATTTTTTTCGTCATAGTAGAAAAAGAGGGATGATTGGAGGGCTTACTTCATCTTTCCCTTCTGAGATAAACGTTCCAGTACCTCCTTTAGCAGAACAAAATCGTATTGTATCCCATATTGAAAATCAGACGTCTCGAATTACGCAGATTTCGAGAGCATTATTTGAGCATACGAAGGATTTTCATGAGACCTTATATGGTGTATATGCCGACTGCATAAAAAATGTAGAATATCTCCCTATGTCAGAAGCTGCCCCTCTCGTCCGCCGGCCAATTAAAGTCGACCTGTCAGCCCAATATCCTGAGTTAGGAATACGGTCATTCGGCAAGGGCACGTTTCATAAGCCTGCGCTCACAGGAAAGGAACTGGGCTCAAAAAGAATATTTACAATAGAAGAAGGCGATTTACTCTTTAATATAGTTTTTGCATGGGAGGGGGCAGTTGCTATTGCAAAACGTGAAGACCACGGACGTGTAGGCTCTCATCGATTCTTAACCTGTGTTCCTCAAAAAGGAATTGCTACCTCAGCATTTCTCTGTTTTCACTTCCTTACTGAAAAAGGGCTTCATGATTTAGGTGATGCCTCTCCGGGAGGAGCAGGAAGAAACCGGACACTTGGGCTTAAGTCTCTAGATAAGATCAAAGTACCGGTGCCACCTTATGAAAAGCAGGTCTGGTTTAGTCGTCTTTGGGAGAAAGTTAATACAGCGAGGCAATTACAGATCGAAATATCTTCTCATTTGGCCGCCTTTACCCCCGCTTTGCTTGCTAAAGCCTTTCGAGGCGACTTGTAATGACGACTATTTACATTCCAACGATCAATGATGAACTCTCTGACTTTGACAAGCTCTTTACTCTCTGGAATCAGGCGAATGATGACAATTTAAATATTACCTTTGACTTTTCACATTGTTATTTCCTGAGGCAAAATGCAGTAGCTTTTCTTGGAGGACTTGCCCGGTTGATAAAAGACAGGTCGGGAGCGGTTTCTTTCAATTGGGACTCTATGCGGGAAGACATTCGTTCAAATCTTGGGAAAAGCGGATTCTTAAACTCCTTCGATCACCGGGGCAGCTTTTGGACTGGGAATACGATTCCCTACAGAGAAAATTTGACCTTTGACACGACAATAGTCGTTGATTATTTGAAGTCATATTGGCTTGGCAGGGGCTGGATTAATGTAAGCAGTCTACTAAAGGACGCAATAGTTATGAATGTTTTAGAAACTTATATTAATGCGTTTGAACATGGCGAATCACCTATAGGTATATTCAGTTGTGGACAATATTATCCAAATCTTCATGAACTGAAACTTACAGTCGTTGATTTTGGTGTTGGAATTCCTTCAAACGTTAGATACTTTTTTAAAGATGTTCCCCGCTTTCAGTCCTTAAGTGCTGCAAGCTGTCTAAGGTGGGCGTTTCAACGCGGAACTACAACAAAACCCAACGGCACCAGCCGGGGGATGGGACTTGATCTGCTGAAGAATTTTGTGAAAATTAATAAAGGCAGGCTTGAAATATTCAGCCATGAAGGTTATGCTTTAATCAGTGAGACGCAGGAGACCTTTATGAATCGGGACTCATTTTTCGAGGGGACGCTTGTAAATATCACTCTTCAATGCGACGAATCATATTATCGGCTTTCTTCTGAGGTTGTTGACGAACCTATCTTTTAGAGGGAGGATATCATGAAAATAGATGTATTCAACATAATCGGTGAAAATTGTATTACACTGGAAGATGGTCATAAAATCTATGACATGCTCTATCCTGAATTATCGGCAGGCAAGAACGTTGAACTTGATTTTGAGAATGTAAAAATATTCGCCTCTCCTTTTTTCAATTCGGCAATCGGACGGCTGCTCAAAGACTTCAAACCTGACGACCTCAACCGGCTTCTTAAAATAACTAATTTGAATCCAACAGGTATGTCGGTTCTTAAGCGTGTTATCGAGAACGCCAAGGAATATTACTCTAATCCAAACATGCGGAAGGCTGTTGATGACGTCCTGCTCGAACAGTCACAAAACCTGTAATGCCTGTACAATATACGATAAGAGCAGAGGTAATTGACCTCCGTAATGACACCCCGCAGCAAGCTGATCTTTTTCTTGTTGATTCCAATGTATGGTACTGGACAACTTACTCAAGAGCCGATTTTGCCGATACCCGTCCCAGAACATATCAAATTAACGACTACCCTTTATATATCAGCAAGGCTCTTTCAGCAAAAAGCGCGTTGCTTAGATGCGGTCTCTCTTTGGCTGAACTGTCACATCTGATTGAGAAGACCGAATTGGAGATATTCGCCAGAACTTCAGGATTCGACAAGAAGAAAAAGAAGGAATTCCGCCATAATAATATTTCGCAACGAGCAAATGTCGTCACGGAAGTTCAAACCGCATGGGACCAGATCAAGTCAATGTCTCAAATGCTCGAAGTTAAAATAGATGAAACCACTACAAATGCAGCATTATCACGTTTTTCAACACAGCCGCTTGATGGATACGACTTATTTATCCTTGAGGCTATTTCCCGCGCCGGAGTGGTTAAAGTCATTACTGATGACGGTGATTATGTTTCCGTCCCTGGCATTCAGGTATTTACGGCACATCCACGCGTAATTACTGCGGCTCAAAGTCAGGGAAAGTTGGTAAGCAGATAAAACATTAAATAGGTAAAGACAAGCTCAGGAGTGCCCCAGCAATTATCTTTTGAATTCTTCTTCTGCCTCTCTTATTAATTTTTCCGACTCCTCCATATACCTCGGTGAAAAATGCATGGCTTCCAATCTTCCGACGCCCGCCTCTCTGGCTATCCTTCCGGCTTCCTTTGCAGTCAGATGATAGCGTTCCCTGGCCCTGTCTTTATCTTCGTCCAGAAAATAAGTCTCAATGTAAAGAATATCGGAGCCTTTTACAAGCTCAACTATTTTTCCGACATTCTCTTCACTTCCAATTGCGTCAACAACATAGGATAGCTTTTGCCCTCTCGTTATCGTTGCTATGCCGTTTAACTCCTGGAATGTGTAACTACGTCCATTAATTGTAAAAAGACTGTCCTCTCTCTGTTCACGGATGGCCTTTTTAAGTTCTCCCAGCCACGGGTCGACCGGAAGATTGAGACTGCCTAGTTTAGATTTATCAATGTTAATGTGATAGTCCTCCTCAAGACTGAATGCCAGACAAGGAATTTGATGATCTAGGACCGAGGCAGAAACCTTGCAAAAAGAATCCTTCATCAGCACACCGCAAAAAGGCTCTGTTCCCAGGTCTTCCCGTGTAAAAGAGTTTCCCGCCTTAAAGACCACTTTTTTTATGGATACGTTGTTTATTTCTTTCACTTCAATAATAAGCGGATAATCCTCGATGAGATTCCATGTATAACTTCTCAGCTTGCCCTCTACACAGTCTATAAACCCTTCCGGCCCGAAAAGCTTCAAAGGGCTTTCTTTTCTCAGGCTTACTCTCAATAGGTTATCAAACCCGATGAAATGGTCGATATGTGCGTGAGATATAAATATGTCCGAAGTTTTGAGGATGTCCCGTGGTGAGAGAGCTGTGGTAAATCCGAGGTCAAAAATTATGGACCGGCCTTCTCTGAGGATTCTTATATAAAGACCCGGATCATCAAAAGGCCCATTAAATTGCCTCACATGAAAAGATGGTTTCATGGAAAATTATAGCGTACTTAATGATATAATATGAACACAAATAAAATGATATTTTATTCATAATTAGTTTACTAACAATTATTCTCAGTGATGCTAGGAGGTTTGGATGCCTGAATTAAGGAAAGACCCTATTTCCGGCAGATGGGTCATCATTTCAATTGAAAGGGGGAAAAGACCGTCTGATTTCGGTATGCGGGTTTCACCAAAAAAAGGAGGGTTTTGCGCGTTTTGTGAAGGTAACGAATATACTACCCCTCCCGAAATCATGGCCTTCAGATCTAATGGCGGAAAGCCTAATACTCCAGGCTGGACATTGAGGGTTGTATCTAATAAATTTCCTGCCCTGAACATTGAAGGAAAGCTTAACAGGGTCGGGGAAGGCATATTTGACAAAATGAATGGAGTCGGCGCTCATGAAGTAATAATTGAATGCCCGGACCATAATCTCACACTTTCTACAATGCCCGTAAAATCTGTAGAAGAGGTTTTATGGGCATTTCATCACAGGATTACGGACCTGAAAAAGGACACTCGTTTCAGATACGTTCTTGTCTTTAAAAATGAAGGTGATGAAGCAGGCGCATCCCTTGAACACACTCATTCCCAGCTTATAGCTCTTCCCATAGTCCCCCATCTGGTGGAGGAAGAACTCTTTCAGGCAAAACAATATTATGAGTATAAGGAAAGATGTATTTTTTGCGACATAATACATCAGGAGACAGAAGACCCGATAAGAGTCATTGCGGAAAATAATGACTTTATTGCCATTGCGCCGTTTGCGTCGCGCTCGCCCTTTGAGACAATGATATTACCCAAAAAACATGAGTCCAGTTTCTCGCCTAACGGCAGTTTCAGCCTGTTAGCTCAAATGCTTCAGCAGACATTGAAGCAGATAGACAAAGTCCTTGACCTGCCCCCATACAATATGATGATCCACACATCCCCTTTTAAAAATGAGCAGAATGAATATTATCACTGGCATATTGAAATAATCCCCAAGCTTACAAAGATTGCGGGATTTGAGTGGGGTTCAGGCTTTTATATTAATCCGACGCCTCCTGAAGAGGCCGCAGAATTTTTAAGGAAAGTGGAAATATAAAGTAAATATCGACTTCTGATTTATTTTAATTTTCCGCTTAATCGTAAAAGCGATAAAATATTTATGACGTAGCAAATAAAATATGGCCGGAATTATAGAGACAAAACAGAAGATGGACAAGTCTTTAGAGAAAGAAATATTAATAAAGATTACCAGTATTGCCAGTTCAGCACTTGAACTCAGGGAAATCCTCGATATTATTGCTCACGAACTGGTGAATGCGCTGAATAAAGATGTTTGTTCAATCTGTCTCCTTAAGCCTGAAAGAAAGATTAAATGTATTGAAGCTGCAAAAGGCGTAAGCAATGAGTCGGTTACCGTATTTTGTATTAAAGATGACTGTGGAAATGTTGAAAATATATTTAAGGAAGTCAAGCCCGTAGTAATTGATGATATCAGGAACTATCCTCATGTTAAAGAAATTCTCAAACCTGAAACGGATGACCTGCTTTCTCTGCTTGCAGTCCCGATTGTCAGAGATAATTCGGTCGCAGGTATTCTTATGCTTCAAACCAGAGATACTTATGTTTACAGTCAGGATGAGATTAACCTTCTAACGATTATCTCACATAATTTAAGCGCTGCCATTCGTAATGCTGATTTATACAGAAATGTTAAAACTCAACTCGATGAACTGAAAGTAATACATGAAATTGGAAAAGCCATCACGTCCATTCTGAATATTGACGAGCTGCTTCCATATATCTGTGAAGAGGTATCAAAAGTTTATGGAGTCACAGGATGCATCCTCAGGCTCATTGAAGGGAATAATCTTCAGACAAAAGCCTATTACGGCCTGGCGGATGAGATAAAGAGAGAAATGAATCTTCAGATTGGAGAAGGGATAGCGGGACACGTGGCTCTCACAGGTAAACCGGTATTAATAGATGACATCTCCAAAATGCCTGACAATTTGCGTGTCCCCGATATTAATGCTACATCTGCAATATGTGTCCCTCTCTCAATCGGTGAAAGGATTATCGGCACACTGGGCCTTTACGATAAAAAAGATGAATGGGGCATGACAACTTTTACAGAGGATGATCTTAAATCGCTGATGACTTTCGCCTCTGTATCATCGATAGCGATAGAGAACGCAAGACTTTACAGGGCGGAGATAGAAAAAGAAAAAGATGTTTCACAAACAAAGGACTACCTTAAAAGTCTGATAGATGATTCTGCAGACGCCATTGTTACGTCCGATACGGAGGGGATTATCACTTCATGGAACAAAGGCGCTGAGAATATTTATAGTTACACTGAAGACGAAGTATTAGGCAAGTTTCTGCCGATGGTGCCGCCGTTTCTTCGGGAAGAAGAAAAAAATTTTATAAATAAAATAAAGATGAAAGAGACATTGAGAAATCTGGAAACCATAAGACAGACAAAGAACGGCAGGCTTATCGAAGTAAGTCTGACACTATCACCAATACTCGACTCTTCAGGTATTGTTACCGGGATAAGCGGAATCTCCAGAGATATATCAGAAAAGAAATTAGTCGAGAAGGAATTAATCAGAAAGAACCAGGAATTATCCAGGCTGTTTTTTATAAATTCTGTTGTAAGGAGCACCCTCGAACTGGATAAACTCCTTAAAATGGTACTTACTGTTGTTACCATGGGAGACGGATTGGGATTTAACAGGGCCATACTCTTTCTTGTCGATGAGTCAAAGAATGCACTACAAGGTCAGATGGGAGTCGGCCCGGCAAGCCCTGACGAAGCAAAAAATATATGGCTTTCCATGGAGGGCAAGAGTTTAGGGACAATTATTGAAGAGATAGAAAACAGCCCTGTCCACCTGAATTCCCATCTGGACAGACTTAGCCAGAGCTTGAGCATAGATTTAAACGGGGATTGCGTCCTGTGCCGTTGTGTAAAGGAAAAGAGGCCTTATAATGTTTACAATGCCTTAACTGAACCCCTGGTCACTCCTTACCTCATTAAGGTGCTTGGGGCCGATTCGTTTGGCGTTGTTCCGCTCATTTCAAGAGATAAAATAATAGGACTGATCTGGGTGGATAATCTTTTCACAGGCAGGCCCATTAAAGATGAAGACCTGCAATTCCTGATGGGATTTTCAAGTCATATTGCTTCAGCCATAGAGAATGCGAGACTCTATGAAAATGTTACTCTTGCCCAGTCTGAACTTAAAAACATATTTGAATCTATATCGGACATGGTCTACTATACCGATAATGATTTGATAATAAGGCGTGTTAACCAGGCGGTAGTCAAAAAAATCGGGAAGCCGGAAGAAGAAATAATAGGGAAGAAGTGTTTCCGGATATTTCACGGCATGGAAGGACCCTGGGAAATGTGCCCTCATTTTAAGTCAGTGGATTCACAAAAGCCTTATGTTGGTGAAATTGTAGACCCTTATCTTAATGGTACGTTTGTTGTTTCAAATTCTCCGATATTTGATTCATACGGGAATTTTGTCGGGACTGTTCATATTTCACGTGACATAACAGAGCTTCGTAATCTCAGGGAGAGGGTCGCCCACTCAGAGAGAATGGCTGCCCTGGGTGAATTGGCTGCAAGAGTAGCGCATGAGATCAGAAATCCTCTTATCTCCATAGGAGGTTTTGCACGAAGACTTGAGAAAAAACTTTCCGGTGATATTCAGGAATATGCAAAGATTATAGTCAATGAAGTCAGCAGACTTGAAAATATATTAAAAGAAATATTAGGTTTTGTAAAAAGCTCCAGAGTCAACAAGTGCAGCGTAAATATTAATGATTTGCTGGACAATATAATAGACTTTATAACGCCTGAAATTGATGAAAAGCACAACATAATAGCTAAAGATTTTTCAGAATTGCCGATAGTATCGGAAATAGACCCTGACAGGATAAAAGAGGCAATATTGAATATTGTATCAAATGCAGTCCAGGCAACTGAACACGGTAAAATTATTATCAAGACCAGACGGGAAGACACGGAGGCGGTCATCGAGCTTACAGACACGGGCTGCGGCATTAAAGAGGAAGACATTAAAAACATCTTTAATCCTTTCTTTACAACCAAGCCGCAGGGCACAGGTCTGGGTCTTGCCGTAACTCATAAAATTATTCAGGAGCACAATGGTAAAATTAAAGTAGAAAGCATATGGGGCGGAGGCACCTCTTTTAAAATCTATCTGCCTATTGAAAAGACCTGATGGCCTGGAGATTATATGTTTAATCATATTAAAAATGGAGAACGAATATTAATAATAACTTTTCAAATAAGGGAGGAAGCAGTATGAAACTTCTAATAGTTGATGATGATACAAATATCCAGCGGCTTTATAAGGAAGAGTTAGAGGAAGAAGGATATAATGTTGTTATTGCCGGTACAGGAAAAGAGGCCATGGAGATGTTTGAAAAAGAAAATCCGGACATAGTTACACTTGATATACTTATGCCTGATATTGACGGGATAAGCCTTTTAAGAAAAATGAAAGAGCAGCGTCCGAACATTCCAATTATAATGTCAACGGCTTATGACTACAGGGATGACTTTGCTGTCTGGGCGTCTGAAGCTTATATAGTAAAATCATCCGATCTGGGTGAATTGAAGAATACTATTAAGAAGCTGATTGATAAGTAGCGCTTTTTACCATGCAATTATTTAAAGAAGTTTTTACTGTGCGTAAAAACAGATTTGCACTAAATAATATTTATAAAAAAAGGTTGATGCCGGCTTCATAATTTCTTTCATGCATTTGTCCTCAAAATTGGTTCAACAGTCAAAGGTTTACAAAACAAACTTCAATTGGGTAATATTTAAAGGTATATTAAGGTAAAATTTCCCGGAAATGTCGCTCCAGTCAAAACCTTCTATACTTGGAGAGGTGGCCGAGTGGCTGAAGGCAGCCGCCTGCTAAGCGGTTGTCCCGAGAAATCGGGACCCAGGGTTCGAATCCCTGCCTCTCCGCCATTGAAGGACGCCGGCTAAAGAGAAGCGGTATTGAGCGGGTTATATTAAATATTTTTGAAATATTATTTCAGGAGGAGCAAATGAAGAAATTTATTATGGTAATATCAATGTCAATTTTATTAATTTCATTCGGGGCATGCAAGAAAAAGGAAGATCAGTCTTCTGCACAAAAAAGTCCCGCACCAAAGGGACCAATCATAGAAACACCGTCCTCTCCGCAAGGTCATGGGACGCCGGCTCAGAAGACCGAATTCCAGGTAGTAGTGCCGCCGGAAGTTCCTGGGATGTGGTCTAAAGTGACCGTGGTCATCGATGATAAAAAAACAAATAAAAAACAGGAATTCACTCTGAAGATCGGTGATGAGTTTAATATCCCCGATTCAAATCTGGTGGTCAGGATAGGGCCTTTCCTGCCGGACTTTAAAATGAACGGCACCATGATTACGTCAACTTCAAATGAGCCGAACAACCCGTCAGTCGGAGTGGCGATCTTTGAAGGCGGGACACGCGTATTCCCGGCATCAGGGCAGTGGGGATGGCTGTATGCCAAATTCCCGACCATTCACGCTTTCCAGCATGAGCGTTTTGCACTGGCATTGAAAGAGGGAGTGAAGAAATAACTTAGCACCGGTATTCTGCCTGTGCATTGTATTGCGGACATTTGAAAAGCCATCTGGTAATGCCGTCTTCCTTTATGCACATGGAAAGAAACCCGTCTTTATATCCGCATGACGGACAATTCTCCTTCTGCCTTTACCGTTTTGACTTCATAATCGTTGTTATTTTTATCCTGAAATATCCTCTTGAAACATAAATAATATAATGAATGCTTTATTTGGCTTAAACCGTTATTATACACAAGTGAAAATAATGGATGGAATTAAGTATAATAATTCTTCAGAAAAGCTGAGGATATGATGAATCCCCGGCATTAGAAGTAACGGCGCCATTTCATTATTAAATTAAGGCAGCGCCCATAGCTCAATTGGATAGAGTGTCTGACTACGGATCAGAAGGTTGGGGGTTCGACTCCTCCTGGGCGCGCCATTGCTTCATTGTGCGCATTCCCGCTAACCTAAATAATGCAGATATTGAAAAAGAGAATCAGCTTTTCTTCTTCAGAGAAGCAGATATTTTTTGGGAAAGCCCTGAAAACCCTCTCTCCCGGAGGGATTTAAATATATCTTCGGATGCAAGCGACTGCAGAAACTTTTCTCTTACCCTGCTGTCAATTATTTTCTTCATTGCCTGTTTGCGAATTGTTTCTGCAAATTTAAGATAAAGGGCAAACTCCTTACCGTAGAGTCCCTCGATCTCCTTTCTTATTGCCTTTGATACCGCGGGACTTGCCCCTTCAGTAGAAATGGCAATCGTTAATGGACCGCGTTTTATGACCGAAGGGACTATATAGTTTCCCTCAGAAGGCGCATCAATTACGTTTACAAGAAGTCCCGCCTCACGGGCAATTCGCATATTGAGTGCTGCTGAGGAAGTTGCGGCAATAACAATGAATGCGTTGTTAAGGTCTCCATCCCTATAATTTCTTTTAATATGTTTAAGCAATCCCTTTTCAGCCAATTTTCTCAGATTAGTTGTAATGTCGGGGCTTATTAATTTAATGGATGCGCCTGTAGTTATCAGGAGACGCACTTTCCTCTCTGCAACCTTGCCGCCGCCAATGATTACAGCTTTTTTGTCTTTCAGATCAAGAAAAACAGGATAATATTTCACTTTTCCACATCAAACGAATTAATACGTTTTTTTGCTTCTATAGAGAGCTCTATGGTGGGAAACTTTTCTATCAGGGCATTTAAATTATTAATGGCTTCATCTTTTTGACCGAGATTTGCATATGAAAGACCTATATAGTAAAGAGCATCCGGCACGTTGCTTGAATCAGGGTAATTCTGAAGCATACCTTTAAACCTGCCTATTGCAGCTTTATACGAACCTTTATCATAATAAAAATTACCGACATAAAATTCATACTCGGCGAGTATATTCGTACATGCTTTTATCCTTTTATCTATAATTGCCATATAGGGATTTCTGGGATACTGTCTCTGGAGTTTCTCAAATTCATCCAATGCCCTTCTGGCCCAGGAATAACCGACATCAACTGTTTTTATCCTCACAAAAAAACACATGGCCAGCTTATACTGTGCATAAGAAGCATATTTGTGATATCGATACAAGTCCAGAAAAGATTCATATTCAATAACTGCCTCATCATACGATTCTTCATCAAAATATGTATCAGCAATGCGTAACATGGCCAATATTCCATACTGATGGGAAACATCTTTGCTCTTAATAGTCTCTAAAATCTTTCTTGCCTCCTCATAGTAGCCGTCTTTTATCAATTCACCGGCCTTACGGAAAGACTCTTCAGGTATAAAATCAGGTTCTTCCTGCTGTGCTGTTTTATCTGTAGAACAGGCGAAAACAATCAAGCACATAATAAGATATAAAAAAATCAGTTGGGTAGTTCGGTATAGTTTTAACTTTGTAGGCATGTTAACTCTTCTGATTATAATTTTGGTTAATTGTATCTTAAAAAACAGTTTTAAATCAAACAAACCGGTTGACTTTTAATTTCATCTACTTATTTGTTATATTATCTACTCTGAAGTTATCTATGGTCTAATAAAGATCGGGCGGGTAGCTCAGTTGGGAGAGCACAGCCCTTACAAGGCTGGGGTCACAGGTTCGAGCCCTGTTCCGCCTACCATTTTTTTAGCTATCAGCTTTCAGCTGTCAGCGGTAAGGATGTATTCTCTTCCTGATAGCTGAACACTGATAGCTTCTTTTGGGGTGGTAGTTCAGTTGGTTAGAACGCTGGCCTGTCAAGCCAGAGGTCGCGGGTTCAAGTCCCGTCCATCCCGCCATTTCTTGTCTCCCATAAGATGGCCGTTCTATTTGTTATTTGTCTGTTCAATTCCACTTTTTTAAAAGGAGTTGATCCTTTTATCGCTACTCACTTGATGCCGGTGTTTATGTTATCCTACATACAATCTTGCGTAATTATAGAATTCAAAAGGAGTCCGGATGAATAAAAAAATCGGATCTTTATTATTTATTTTTATTGCGGTTCTCGTCTTATTGTCAGCGGGCTCCGCTGCCTTCAATCTGTACATCGACTGGCTATTTTTCAATGAGACAGGGTTTCCCGGCGTTTTCAGCACCACGCTTTCCACAAAGGTCAAGACCGCCATGGCGTTCAGCGCTGTTTTTCTAGTTTATTATTTATTAAACATATTTGCGGCAAATAGAATTGTTTTTCCTCTCAGAAATCTGCATATATTCGGCGATACCATTAATCCGGTAAAAACACTTACTGTTGATAAACCGGTTAAGCTCATGTCATTCGCCGGCGGCTTTATAATTGCCTTCTTTGTCGCATTGTTCGGCGCCTCAAAGTGGGAAGAGGTGCTGCTCTTCATTAACCGAATGGATGTGGGGATAAAGGACCCTGTTTTCAACAGGGACATTGGCTTTTATTTTTTTACCCTGCCTGTTATAAATACAATAAAAAGCTTTGCCACGCTGACAGTCGTCCTTACGGCAGCGGCCACAATGATAAATTATTTCCTCAGGGGGGGTGTCTCCATATCAGAGGGAGGCGTGTCTCTGCACCCGCGTGTCAGAAAACATATCGGGGTAATGGGGATATTTGTATTTGGTATTTTGGCCCTTAATTTTTATATCGATGCATATAGACTGTTACATTCGGGACATGCCCTCATCTATGGAGCAGGTTATACGGATATCAACGCAAAGCTGTTTACCCTGCGGCTGCTCGTTGTCCTTACAGCAATAACCGGCGTTTTTTTTATAGTCGCCCTTTTAAAGGGTTCCAATAAATGGATATTGGTCCCGGCTTCCATAACTGCAATTGTTTACGCAGGCGGAATGATTATCTATGCGCCACTGCTTCAGAAGTTTAAGGTAGCGCCTAATGAGCTTGAACTTGAAAAACCTTATATTGAAAGTAACATCAAATTCACAAGATTCGGATATGATCTTGACCGGATAGAAGTTAAACCCTTTGATGTGGAATATAAGCTTGATGCTGAAGACATATCAAAAAACGATGCGACTATCAAGAACATCAGGCTCTGGGACAACAATCCTTTGCTGAGGACTTACAGCCAGCTTCAGCAGATCAGGACATACTACAAATTTATAGACGTGGACAATGACAGGTATTTGATTAACGGCGAATATAAGCAGGTCATGCTGTCACCGCGGGAACTCTCATACAGCGATCTGCCGAGCAGATCATGGATCAATGAGCGTCTTGTGTTTACTCACGGCAACGGAATTGCCATGGGGCCTGTCAGCAGTATCAGTAAAGAGGGCCTGCCGGAATTTATCATTAAGGATATACCCCCTGTCTCTTCAGCGGATATAAAGATAACAAGGCCTGAAATTTATTATGGCGAGATCCCGAATGATTATGTGATAGTAAAGACAAGCGCTCAGGAATTCAATTATCCTACCGCAAATGAAAATGTCTATAGCAAGTATGATGGTAAGGGTGGAGTAGAGCTGTCTTCTTATTTCCGCCGTTCTGTCTTTGCCGCAAAATTCAATACAGCAAAAATATTTCTGTCCTCCGATATAACCCCGCAAAGCCGGATATTGTTTAACAGAAATATAAATGAACGGATCTCCAGGATAGCCCCCTTTCTTCTCTTTGATTCTGATCCTTATATGGTTGTATCCGATGAAGGAAAACTTTTCTGGATTATTGACTGCTATACGATTTCAGGAAATCTGCCATATTCATTGCCGGCCAACCGCAATTTTAATTACATCAGAAATTCAGTCAAGACAGTAATCGACGCATATAATGGTGATATTAAATTCTATATCAGTGACCCTGAAGATATAATTGTAAAAGTTTATTCACGCGCCTTCCCTGAATTATTCGGGCCCCTCTCTGAAATGCCTGATGATCTGAGAAGACACATCCGCTATCCACAGGGGATGCTTGAGGTCCAGGCCGGCATGTTTGCCTCCTATCATATGACTGACCCGAAGGTTTTTTACAATAAGGAGGATCTGTGGGAGGTCCCTTCATACAGCGATAAACCGATGGAGCCATATAACACTATTATGAAGCTGCCCGGGGAGAACAAAGAGGAATACATTTTGCTCATACCCTACACACCTTCAAAGAGGGACAATCTGGCTGCGTGGTTTACAGCGCGCTGTGATATGCCTGAGTACGGGAAGTTGATTGTATATGTGTTTCCGCGCGACAGGCTCGTCTTCGGCCCTGCACAGATAAACGCGCGTATCGACCAGGACGCCTATATCTCCCAGCAGATTACTTTGTGGGGACAGGTCGGCTCCCAGGTCATCAGGGGCAGCCTGCTTATAATCCCTATAGAAAATTCACTGCTTTATGTCCAGCCGATATATCTTGCTGCTTCAGACAAGGTCGGCCTGCCAGAGCTGCGCAGGGTCGTTGTCGCATATGAGAACGATGTGGTGATGGAAGAAAACCTTGAACTTGCCTTACAGCGCCTGTTTTATAAAGGCAGGGAGATTCCGGTATCAGAAGAAATAATCGCCGGACAGATTCAGAGGTCTCCGGAGACGCTTGCTAAAGACGCAATGCGGGTTTATGAAAAGGCCCTCCAGATGCAGCGACAGGGGGACTGGGCAGGTTACGGGGAGCAGATCAGTGAACTCGGTCAGATATTGAATAAGATGACGAAGTGAAAAAAAACAGTTGTCAGCGATCAGCTGTCAGCCTTCAGCAAAGACAAACATAAATAAATTTATTTCAGAAATGATTTATGTAACTCCAACAAAGCTGACCGCTGAGTGCTGATAGCTGACCGCTTTTATGGATTAAACAGCCCTGTGCTTAAATAACGATCCCCTCGGTCTGGAAAGACAACGACCACTTTTTTACCCGCTCCTAATTTGCCTGCCACCTTCAATGCAGCCCATGCTGCCGCGCCGGAAGATATCCCGGCAAGAATCCCCTCCTGCCTTGCCAGTCTGCGGGCCATAAGCGCCGCGTCTTCGTCGGTAACAGCGATGACCTCATCGTAAATCCTTGTATTCAATACCCCGGGGTAGAAACCCGCGCCTATCCCGGCAATTTTATGTGGACCCGGATTGCCTCCGGACAGGACAGGTGAAGCGGCAGGCTCAACAGCTGCTATCCATATGCCGGGATTTTTTGATTTTAATACCTCTCCGATTCCGGTTATGGTCCCCCCTGTACCGACACCTGCGACAAAGCCGTCAATATTAGTGTCAAACGCATCAATGATTTCAACAGCAGTCGTCTTTCTGTGAATGTCGGGATTAGCGGGATTTTCAAACTGCATCGGCATAAAATAATCGGGATTATTTTTTAATATCAGCTCCGCCTCTTCAACAGAGCCCATCATCCCTTTGGAACCGGACGTTAAAACTACTTCAGCGCCGAACGCCTGGAACATCTGTCTTCTTTCAACTGACATTGTTTCTGGTATTGTGAGAATTAACCTGTATCCCTTTACCGCGGCAATTAAGGCAAGGCCGATGCCTGTATTTCCGCTTGTGGGTTCTATAATTGTGCCACCGGGCTTAAGCTTCCCCTCCAGCTCGGCAGTTTCTATCATTGAAAGGGCAATCCTGTCTTTAACAGATCCCCCGGGGTTGAAGCCCTCCAGCTTGGCCCATATCCCGGCGTCCTCAGTGCCTGGTATTTTATTCAACTTCACCAACGGTGTATTGCCTATAAGCAACATTATATTTTCATTGAGTTTCACAAGGCGCTCCTGGTAAAGGTATGGAGAATTATAACATATAAATAATTTCTCCTCTCTGCATCACATTTTTCGGATTATCTTCCCCTTATTCAGAGAGTGCGGGACTGGATACATCTGATTCGCGGAGCAAATAAAAAAGGAGTTAACCGGCACTGGCTAACTCCTCGATGCTAACTGAGGATAAATCAGGAAATGGTAAGGGGGTATTATTGCAAATGCCTACTCATTAATTAAATAGAATCTTTTTATTAGCAAAGGCATATGCCTTTGCATTGAAATTGTTTCTGTATAATTAATCAACAATCAAAATTAAGGTAACAAGTGCAACAGAGACCAGCAAACATGATTCGAAAATTGATACAGTAATTTTTGAAATAAGGTTTTTCACTTTTAATCTCCTTCTCTTTTTCTGAATTGTACTTATACATATCAAGAACTATGCCAAAAAAAAGAAAAAGTTCGCCTAATTAATTATTTTTAATAATCAATTAGTTGAGATGAAGCAATAAGCTCATAATGGTTTTCAGGAACAAAATCAGTGTGTCACTATGCTCAAACAATGTGTCATAGTGCAAATCATGGCACAAATCTGCTTTATACATTGACTCAAAATTTAAAAAGCTCATTGTAAGTAATTGGGGTTAAAAAGCTCTTTGCAGTATATTATTGATAAAGGCAAATTTTGCAATATCCTCCAGCCTTTTCCTTGAAAATAAACACTTGTGTCGCTTATGATATTGCATATTCAAATCAGTTTCCTTTAGGAAAATGATATACTGATTGGAAATAACATTAAAAGACTGGGTCAAGGCATAACTGGAGGAACAACATTGGAAAAAAATCTTGGTATCGTAGTTGGAGGCGGACCTGCTCCCGGCATAAACGGCGTAATAAGTGCCGCAACAGTGGAGGCCCATAACAGGGGCATAAATGTCATAGGAATCCTGGACGGCTTTAAATGGCTCTTCCGGGGAGACGCGGGCAAGGTCATCAAGCTTGACCATAAAAACGCCTGGCCCGTGCACAGCAAGGGCGGCTCCATCTTGAGGATATCGAGAGACTTTCCTGATAATCCTGAAGAGAGTTTTCAGGCCATGATAAAGACATTAAAGAAACTGCAGATCCACTACCTCATTACCATTGGCGGTGACGGAACTTCCTTTGTCGCAAGAGAGATAGAGAAGAGAACAGACGGGGCCATCTCCGTGGCCCATGTGCCGAAGACCATTGATAATGATCTCCCTTTGCCCGGTGGCGCACAGACCTTCGGTTATGAGACCGCGAGACACTGGGGTACGAAAATCGTCAGAAATATTATCGAAGATGCGCGAACGACAGGCCGGTGGTATTTTATTACGACGATGGGAAGGAATGCAGGACATCTTGCCCTCGGCATAGGTAAGGCGGCAGGTGCAACAATAACCGTTATCCCGGAAGAATTCAGGGAGACGAAACTCAAATTTTCCAAAGTGGCGGACATCCTTGAAAGCACGATCATCAAGCGGCTGTCACAGGGATATGCTTACGGAGTCGCAATACTGGCGGAGGGGGTCTCCAGTAAACTCGATGCTAAGGAATTATCTCAATACGAATTTCTGGAAAATGACGAAAGAGGGGCCTTGAGACTCTCGGAGATTCAACTTGGGAGAATTCTCCAGCGCTTTGTAAATAAAGAGTTTGAAAAACGCAAAGTTAAAATCAAGATCGTGCATAAGACCATAGGATATGAACTGAGGGCAGCTGATCCTATCCCTTTTGATGCACAAGGCAGACCCCTATATCGTCGGCAGGCAGTATATGATCAGGCTGGAGAAAGAGGACCTCTCCCCTCCTACCATTGAAAAGATAGCAAAGGCGGGAAGATATACTCCTGTCGAAATCAGGAAGAAGTTTTCCTATCTGGTGTAATAAAGACAGGGGTAAAAGAGTTAGAGAGTTAAGAATTAGGGAGATTTTAAAAAATGGTTTACCCCCCCAAACTCTTAACTCCACAACTCATAACTCATCTAACTACATCGACCGTTCGGTCCTCTGTTCTTCAATCAGTTCAGGCTTAAATTCAACAGGCTTACGTCCGAAGCAGGTGCCGAGGCTTTCAAAAAGCGCCAGTTCTTCGACGTCCACTTCTCTCCGCTTTATGGCCTCTGTCGTCGGCATGAACAAAATCTTGTGCCCCTCAACGCCGGTAACGGTTTTGCCGGTTTTACCCTCACGCAGGAGGACCACAGCGCCGGCCCCCGTCTTATAACCGAAATTAACGTCATATGCTGATGAATGCCCTGAGCGTACCAGATGCCCCGGGGTCACTTCTCTGACCTCAGGGATTACATAAATACCCGGGACAAACATCCCTGTTCTCTTCATAAACGCCTGCACGTCCGGATCGGTCTTTAACCTTTTCTCCAGTTGCTGCCTTATATATTTCCCTGCGCCGGCAAGTTTTTTATGACCAAAGGCGTCAATTCCTGCGGATTCGTCAAAGAGCAAATCGCCGTTTGCGGTCTTCAGGCCTTCCGCTACAACGATTATGTAGGTACCAGCCCTTACATCACTTCTTTCTATCCTTGCAAAGTAAGTGGTCTTCATATGTTCATAAAGTACGTCAAAGTCAACAGGCACTTCAGGGATGAGGATAGCATCAGCCTCTGCCCCGATACCCCCGCGAAATGCGGTATGGCCGACATATCTGCCGAATACCTCAATCACAAGAATACGATTGTGACTTAATCCCGTAGTCTTAAGGTCTCTCGCAAACACCGATATCCTGTTAATGGCAGAATCACCGCCTACGCTGTACGGCTGGAGATCCAGGTCCATTGTCTTGGGGACGTGAACACAGGGAATCCCCTGTGCAGTCAGATCAACAACAACACTTCCGGTATCATCGCCGCCGCTTATTATAAGACCGTCTATATTGAATTTTTTTAATCCGCTCTTGATCCGCTCATACTTATTGGGATCATCTATCTTACTAATCTTGACACGGGAATGACCGGCCTCAGACCCTGCAAGGGACGCCTCGATCTTGCTTACCCTCTCTGCGTTCAGCACAACTACATTGTCGAGATCAACAAGGTTATAAAGTCCCGCGTATCCATTAGGGATCACAACAGTTTCAATCCCAAGCGCATACGCCTTACGGGCTATGCCCTTGATGACCGCGTTAAGCCCCCCGCAGTCACCTCCGCTTGTAATAACACCGATTCTTTTGATATCCATAAAACAAACCTCCTTATAATAAATTCAATGGGATAATTAACCCTAAAAATGCATTTCAAATAATGCAGATGTTGGAAAATTAATTAATTGTCGATACCTTAAACGCAATATTCATTAATCGGAACATGCCCACTTTAATTCAAAGCCTTATGCATAATTTCTATTATAGTCATCGAGTTAATTAGTTTATTTTTCAATGTCTGCATTATTTGGGTTAACAGTAAGACAAGGTAAATATTAACACATTATCTGTAAGGCTTCCATAGTTTTCTTTATTAATCTGTTTCTTGCCCGGTGAGCATAAAATGGTATATACTTCTCGCTAACAGGGCCCTTGAACTGCAGATATTCCTGAAATTCAGGTGATGCGTTATGGCTTATGACATGTCCCCAAATATAATAAAAAGTCAGCAAATACAAACTTCATCTTTTAATATGTTATGCCTTAAAAGGAGAAACCATGCAACTCACAACTACCCCAAACATTCGCAAGGGAAATCGCACTTCAGGAACTGCAGGAGCGCGCCCAGGCCCTCGGGGCAAATGCGGTGGTTGGTATCGACCTTGACTATGAGGTGCTCGGACAAAACAACGGCATGCTGATGGTTTCCGCGAGTGGAACTGCTGTATTCGTTGAGTAAAGATAAAAAGCCTGTGGAGGGCGAATTTAATAAAATTAGTGTCAGTGTAAGTGGTTAGTGTCGGTTCCTGACACTGTCACTAATCACTGACACTTTTTGCAGTCATTGTAACAGAGTTCACCATGAATAATGTGGGCCAGGATTTAAAGGCTGGAGAAGGGATAACTGCATTACTCTTTTTTGAATTCCTGATTACTGTCTCTTTCCTGCTGCTGAATGGCTTCTTCATGAATGGTCTGGAAAAGCTGAAAGATAAAATCTTCAGACAGGTCTTGCTCAGATCCTGCCGCAATTCTGCTTTGGACAATTTCTTCCCAGCGGTTAGGCTGTAATGTTGAAATATTGTTCCTGCGCTTTAACTCACCCATTTTCTTTGCGATCTCCATCCGTTTGCCCAGGAGCTCGATGATATTCTCGTCGATATTATCAACTTCAAGGCGCAGCTCCCTTATCCTCGTTTGATATTCCTGACTGCTGCTTATTTCTTTTTTAATGATTAACCGGTCAATTAATGAGCGATATTGATCAGGTGTGATTTGCTGACTGGAATCGCTTAACGCCGCAGCCGGATTTACGTGTACTTCAATCATAAGGCCGTCATAAAGCAGGTCCAGCGCTTCCTGCGCGATCGAGAAAATAAATTCGGAATTTCCGGAGATATGGCTTGGATCGCATAACATCGGAATGTTCGGAAACTGACGCTTGAACTCTATGGGAATTTTCCAGTCAGGGGCGTTTCTGTACATGATTTTCCTCACCGTGCTGAATCCCCGGTGAATTACGGCGAGCTTTCTGAGGCCGGCGTTGTAAAAGCGGTTTATGGCCCCGATCCAGAGTTCAAGGTCCGGACTTATCGGGTTTTTGATAAGCACCGGTATGTCAGTGCCTTTTAAAGCATCGGCAAGGGCCTGTATTGCAAAAGGGTTTGGCGTGGTCCGGGCGCCGATCCATAACACATCAATATTATGTTTAAGGCATGCTTCAACGTGCCCGGGATTTGCAACTTCAACACCTGTGGGCAGATTAAATTCGTCTTTGACCCTGGCCAGCCATTTCAGGCCTTTTATACCAACCCCTTCGAAGGAACCGGGATGCGTCCGTGGTTTCCATATGCCTGCGCGAAAAAAACCGACACCACAGTCAGCAAGCCCTCTTGCAGTGTCCATCACCTGCTCTTCTGATTCAGCGCTGCAGGGGCCGGCTGAAAGAAAAATATCTTTCATAGGCAATCCCCATTCTTTTAAGGGAACAATTGAAAGGCCCATGAGATTAGTTTTATCTATTCACATGTTTTTTTCAAGAGTAACAGGGATGTTCCTGACTACATGAACAAATATTGCTGACTTGTGCCGGTTATTGTTTTTAATTAAGTTTTAACCCTAATGTTGCAAAACCGGGCAGGGAAGGTTGCCGTAAAACCTTTACAAAGCGATTGGAAATTGGAATTAATTGACGGCAGCAGGAATTAATGATTAGTGAAATTCAGAAAACGTCAATTATGCTTTTTAGAATCTCACTAAGGTATAGCTGGTAAAGCTTTTCCTTCAACCTCCCCTGCCCGGCATCGATAATTTAATGCAACTGCAAGGTTAACACTGGTATAATAGTCGCATTATATAACTGAATCAATTGACCCAGGCAGGCGCTATGTTAAATGAAGATCTCTCCAGGCTGAAGATAGATAAGTCGACAGCAATTGTCACTTCCCGGAAACGCAGAAAATATTTTTATCCGATAATCGCGGCAGCAGTCATTTTATTAACCGGATTATTTTATCTGAAAGGCAAAACAGTTGAGGTAGAGGTTGCCAATGTTTCGCAGATATATCCTTCCCAGACATTTACAGTGTTAAATTCAAGCGGCTATGTTGTGGCGCAGCGAAAAGCTGCCGTGGCTTCGAAGATAACCGGACGTCTTGTGTCGATAAATGTGGAAGAGGGCAATCATGTAAAAAAGGGAGACCTGATAGCCAGGCTTGAAAATGAAGACGCCGCCGCTTTACGGGAGCAGGCTGAAGCTAATCTCGAAGTTGCGCGCGCGAACCTCGAAAAGGCAAAGGCTGAATTACACGAAGCGACTGTTAATTTCAACCGTTACAAGGAATTGCTCAGCACTGAATTAGTGTCGAGGAATGAATACGATTCTTCTGAGGCCCGATACAAAAAGGCGGTTGCATCGGTTGCCGAGGCTGAGGCGGCAGTCAAAGCAGGTCAGGCAGCGCTTAACAACGCCGGGGTATCTCTTGAATATTCATTCATTCGCGCGCCGTTTGACGCAGTGGTGCTTACCAAAAACGCCGACATAGGCGATATTGTGACCCCTCTCGGCGCAGCCGCAAATGCCAAGGCCGCGGTTGTGACCATAGCTGATATGAGTTCATTACAGGTGGAGGCCGATGTCTCCGAATCGAATTTGCAGAATGTCGGATTGGGGCAGCCGTGCGAGATACAGCTTGATGCATTTCCTGAATCAAGGTTTCGCGGAGAGGTCCATATGATAGTGCCTACCGCCGACAGGAGCAAGGCCTCTGTGATGATAAAGGTGAAATTTCTGGACCATGACAGCCGGATACTCCCGGAGATGAGCGCAAAGGTCGCATTCCTGGAACATCCCGTAAGACCTGAAGATCAGAGGCCGCGCACTGTCATTGATCCTTCCGCTGTTATAAGCAAAGGCAACAGTAAATTTGTATTTCTTGTAAGCGGAGAACAGGTTATTGCGGCTCCGGTAACTACAGGCGCTGTCTTCGGTGATATGATGGAAGTTTTAACCGGCGTGAAGGCAGGGGACAGGATTGTATTGAAGCCGCTTGATAAATTGAAAGACGGCGTTAAGGTAAAGGCCGCCGAGAAGTAAATGCAGGAGAACCTCCCAATCGTTCAGATCAGAAACCTCTTCAAATCCTACAGTCGCGGAGATCAGATAATCCCTGTCCTGCAGGACATCAACCTTGATATTGCAGGAGGTGAATTCCTTGCGCTGATGGGGCCGTCCGGCTCAGGCAAGAGCACGCTTCTTAACCTGATCGCCGGAATAGACAAGGCAGACAGCGGAATGATAAACGTTGTCGGCACTGACATCGCTTCACTCTCGGAAACGGAGCTCGCGCAGTGGCGGGCAACTAATGTCGGTTTCATATTTCAATTTTATAATCTCATTCCGGTGCTTACTGCATTTGAGAACGTAGAGCTGCCGCTGCTTTTGACAGGCCTTTCCGGGAAAGAGAGAAAGAGTCATGTGAAAACAGCGTTGAGCATCGTAAATCTCACCGACCGCATGGACCATTATCCGGGGCAGCTTTCAGGAGGACAGCAGCAGCGCGTTGCAATCGCAAGGGCTGTTGTCACTGACCCGACAATAATAGTTGCCGACGAGCCGACCGGCGACCTTGACAGGGTTTCGGCTGAAGAGATACTGGAACTGATGGAACGTCTCGTTCACGAACTCGGCAAGACGATCATTATGGTGACGCATGATCCCCGCGCAGCTAAAAAAGCCCACTTAATTAAACATCTCGACAAGGGTGTATTGAATGCAGATCCTCAAGCTCATATTTAAAAATGCCTTCCGCCACAAACTGCGGACCTTCCTGACAATCTCCGGGATCAGCATCGCGATACTCGCCTTCGGTCTCCTGAGGACTGTGGTAGATTCATGGTATGCAGGAGTGAAGGCATCTGCCGCAAACAGACTTGTCAGCAGGAATGCGATTTCCCTGGTTTTTCCGCTGCCTATTTCATACAAAGACAAAATACGCCAGATCGACGGCGTGACGAATGTATCATACGGCAACTGGTTCGGCGGCATTTATATTGATGAAAAAAACTTCTTTGCCAATTTCGCTGTTGAGCCGAAAAGCTATCTTGAATTGTATCCTGAATACGTTCTGCAGCCGGACCAGCAGGCTGCATTTTTGCGCGACCGGAAGGGGTTTGTTGCGGGCAGGAAGATTGCTGATAAATACAACTGGAAACCCGGCGACACGGTGATACTGAAAGGAACTATATTCCCCGGTCAGTGGGAGTTTGTCCTGAGGGCCATTTATAAAGGCAAAACTAAAAGCATTGATGAAACACAGTTCATTTTCCACTGGGAGTATCTCAATGAAACGCTTAAAAAGACGGTTGCGCGGCGGGCGGACCAGGTCGGTTTTTATATGATAGGAGTAAAGAGCCCGAACATCGCGCCAGAGGTGTCGAGAGCTATCGATAAAACATTCAGGAATTCACTTGCCGAAACCCTCACAGAGACCGAGAAGGCGTTTCAGATGAGCTTTATATCCATGAGCGAGGCCATAGTTGTTGCCATCCAGCTCGTTTCTTTCGTGGTCATTATCATCATTATGGCGGTGATGGCCAACACAATGGCGATGTCCGCGCGCGAGCGCATAGGGGAATATGCTGTATTCAAGACATTGGGCTTTGGAGGGGCGTATGTTGCCGCGTTGATATTCGGCGAGTCCCTTTTTATTTCATCAGTCGGATGCGTGATCGGGACCATCCTGACCTTCCCTGCCGCAAAGGCATTCGGCGCTATGATGAGTCAGTTCTTTCCGATATTTAACGTATCTGTGAATACTGTTTATCTCGATGTCGCGGCCTCTGTAATAGTCGGCGTAATAGCTGCGATTATCCCGACATACCGGGCAGCCAGCATCCGCATAGCGGACGGATTGAGGAGGATCGGGTAATATATTTTCCCCTCTAAAAAGAGGGGCAGGGGTGTGTAAAATGAGAATAAAGAAAAACACACCCCTTAATCCCCTCTTGATAGAGGGGAAACACTATTGATAAATGAAAATTCCTTTTTCATACAGTATACGCAATCTCCGGACGCGGAGGCTTACGACAATTTTGACCGCCTCAGGCATTGCGCTTGTCGTGTTTGTCTTTGCAGCGATCCTGATGCTTGCGGAAGGTCTGCAAAAGGCGCTTGTTGAGACCGGCTCATACGATAACGTTATAATTATCCGGAAGGGTTCTGCATCAGAAATCCAGAGCGGCATCGAGCGTATTCAGGCTTCAATAGTTGAAACCCAGCCTGAAATAGCTGCCGGACAAAAAGGCGCCTGGCTGATGGCAAAAGAGCTTGTCGTGCTTATCAGCCTTCCTAAGCGTGGTACAGGCAAGCAATCAAATGTAACTATACGGGGTATATCTGCAAATTCTCTCCTGCTGCGCCCGCAGGTAAAGCTTGTCGAAGGACGCCTGCCCCGCGCCGGTTCATCGGAGATAATCGCGGGGCAGAGCATCGCAAAGAGATTCAAGGGCGGCGGCCGCGGTGAGACCCTGCGATTCGGCATGAGAGAATGGACAGTGGTAGGGGTATTTGATGCAGGCAATACAGGGTTCAGCTCCGAGATTTGGGGTGATATCGATCAGATGATGCATGCGTTCAGACGTCCTGTATATTCGTCAATTATATTAAAGCTCCGCGACTTGTCCGGATTTGAGAACTTGAAATCACGCATTGAAAACGACCCGCGCCTGACGCTTGAGGCAAAGAGAGAGACAGCATACTACGAGGAACAGTCCGAGATGATGGCGAAATTCATAAGGGTACTCGGCCTGTCACTGACCATAATATTCTCTCTGGGAGCGATAATCGGCGCCATGATCACCATGTATTCCGCAGTGGCAAACCGCACAGGGGAGATCGGCACGCTCCGCGCAATCGGTTACAGGCAATGGGACATTCTTTCCGCTTTCATATTTGAATCACTGGCCCTCAGTTTCACCGGCGGATGCGCCGGCCTGTTCTTCGCGTCTTTCATGCAGTTGTTGACCATTTCGACCATGAACTTTTATACGTTCTCGGAACTTGCTTTTACTTTTGCGCTGACGTTTGAGATTATTTACAAGTCATTATTGTTCTCACTGATAATGGGATTCATCGGCGGCGTGCTTCCTGCTGCCAGGGCGGCGCATATGAATATAGTGGATGCGCTGCGGGCAGGGTAGGGTGGATAGCAATCTTCTGCTGTGTTCCAATTCAACAGGTAAATGATCCATAATAAAGATTCATAAAAATGAAGAAGATCCCGATCAAAAAAATCCTGACTTCAAATGTTATTTCAGTCCCTCCCGATACCCCTCTCTCAGATGCGGTTTCCCTGATGGAGAAAAATAAAATAAGCTGCCTGGTTGTTGCCAAAAACAAAAAACCTGTCGGCATTTTGACTGAAAGGGACCTTGTTGTGTCACTGCATTTGCGGACCCGCCTCGACGGGCTCAGCGTGAAAGACCTCATAACCGGGAGGCTTGTCACGGCGAACGTTAATATCGACATATTTGAGGCAATGGATATTTTAAAAACACACAGCATACGGCACCTGATCATCACTGATTCAAAAGGCAATCTCGCAGGCCTGATTACACAATCAGATATCAGGAACAATCTCGGATTCGAGTATTTCGTCGAGATCAGACAGATATCCAGGATAATGACAAAAAATATAGTGACCGCTCTAAAAAGGGCTTACCTTCAGGATGTCATATCCAGAATGGCGGAACATGCAATAAGCTGCATCGTAGTCGTGGAAAAAGGATATCCCGTCGGGATGCTGACTGAGCGGGACATTGTCGGCCTCTTAATAACGGGCGCGGACATAAACAATTTCAGGCTCGAAGAGGTGATGAAGTCTCCTGTTCTCACTGTTCACCTGGATGCCCCGGTACATGAGGCATCCGGGATAATGAACGAGAATAATATCCGGAGACTGGTCGTTGTAGACGACAAAGGCAAATGTTCGGGTCTCATAACACAGTCTGATATTGTCAAGCGCTTTGAGAGGCGCTATATAGAAATATTAAAAGATATCATACAGGAAAAAGAGGAGGCGCTTCAGAAGACCAGGAAACTTCTGAATGACAAGATAGTCCTTGACAACATTATGCATTCCTCTATAGATATGGCGATCGTTGCCTCAGACCTGAATTATAGCATCATATATTACAATCCGTTTGCTGAAAAGATATATGGTCTTAAGGCTGAAAAGGCCGTCGGCAGGACAATCACGGGCCTTTTTGAAAACGATACAGCGGAGCAGACCCGTTTCATTGAAGCCATTGAAAAGGTAAAAAAGGGGAAAGACTTCAGGTATGTGAGTGATTGGACAAAAAAGGGCACGGCCCGTTTTGTTGAGTCGGTATTGTCCGGTATAAGGGACCGCAGGAAACAGCTGGCCGGATATGTATTAATGTCGCGGGACATTACCGAGCGTAAACTGGCAGATGAGGCCTTGCAGCATTCAGAGCAAAAATACAGAAACTTCGTTGATAACGCCCTTGTGGGAATCTTTCAGGCCAGGGTAAGCGGCGAGGTGCTGTTTGTTAATGAAGCTCTGCTAAAAATATTTGAACTGGAGTCGCGGGAGGAAGCAAAGTCAGGAGGTATTATCGGGAGATTTACCCCGCCTGAGAAGATAACGGCATTAATCAAAATTCTCCGGGAAAGCGGCAAGGTCGATAATTTCGAGACTGAAATACATACAAAGACGGGCTCAACCATTAACGTGCTGCTGAGCGCAACAATCGAAGACAACGTCATATCCGGAGTGATTGTTGACATCACAAGGGCCAGGAACCTCGAAGAACAACTGCATCAATCCCAGAAGATGGAAGCGCTTGGCACCCTTACAGGCGGCATCGCCCACGAATTTAATAATATCCTGATGATCATCACTACGTGCGGGATGTTATTGCAATCGGACTTCATGAACGATGATCCTCTAAGAGACAATATAGACCAGATAGTAAGCGCTGCGCGAAAAGCTTCCAGAATTACACAGGGTCTGCTTAGTTACACCAGGATGTCGCTTCCGAAAAAGGAGCCGACAGACATCAATGCTCTCATTGAGAAGATGTCCGGGTATCTGGCAAAGATAATCAGGAAAGATATCGGATTTAAAACGGTGACTACGGAAAAACCCCTTTTAATACTTGCCGACAAGGCCCAGATAGAGCAGGTCATAATGAACCTGGCAATTAATGCGCTTGATGCCATGCAAAAAAAGGGGAGCCTGACCATACGATCAGAGCATGTCGAAATTGATGAAGACCGGGCGTCAAATGAAGCTTCTCTTTTACCGGGGGAATACGCGCTTATATCGGTCACGGACACGGGAACAGGCATTGACAAGGCAATACAGACGAGAATATTTGAACCGTTTTTTACAACAAAAGCTATCGGGAAAGGGACAGGCATCGGGCTGTCGATCGTCTACGGGACCCTTAAAAAACACGGCGGCCGCATTTACGTCGAAAGTGAACCGGGACATGGCACGACATTTAAGGTATACCTCCCCCTGATTCAATCCGGCAGTACAGAGGAACTTGCCCCGCCCCGTTCCCTGGAAGCAGGGGGGGCAGGGACGATACTCCTTGCGGAAGATGATGAGTCAGTGATGAAGGTCATTGAAAAAGTCCTCCATAAAGCCGGATATCGTGTCATATCGGCTGTTAACGGCGAGGAGGCGGTAAGGAAATTCAGGAAATATAAAGATGAAATAAACCTGCTGCTTTTTGATGTTGTAATGCCGAAGATGAACGGCAAGGATGCGTATGAGGAAATAAAGAGGACCGCTCCGGGCATGAGAATATTATTTATCAGCGGTTATATAACCGACGACGGGATTGAAAATAGTATATTTGATTCAGGGCTCCCGTTTTTGATAAAGCCTGTCTCACCGCATGAGCTTAAGAGAAAAATAAAGGAAATCCTTTGTATTTGACCCTGAGGCTTATGTATCCTCTGTTATCTCAATCTGGCTTTGCAATGCCTGCATGCGCGTTTATGAATATCTTTGCCAAGATATTTTTTGCATGAGGGGCATCTCCAGTTAAAGGCTGTAAAACCAATAAACGCAGTTATTACCACAAGCTGAGCTGCCATAAGGGTATTTTTTGAGTATTCTCCAAACAGATCATGGCGTTTATAGACTACTGAAAGCAATAAAACGAGAAAAAGCGCTGCCGCTATAGCCAGAAGCTGACGTCCCTGGCGCAGCCAGAACTCACGTTTAACCTGTTGATCATCCCTTTTTCCCATGCTTTCCTTTGCCCTTACTCTCTCCCCGGTCTTTGTCCCAATGTTTTTTCTTCTCCCAGCTCTTCCAGTTCCTTTCAAGTTCTTTATGGGGTATTCGGTCATGCTTAGGCGGCAGATGCCGGAAACCCGGTGGCACGTTCAGAATTGGGGGAGGCAGCCTTTTAGGGAGAACATAGGCCCAAGGTCCGTTATAGCTCTTGGAGCTATACCAGATATCTCTATGGGGGCGATACCAGTAGCCCTGGTAAAAGAATATATCTATATCAATATCAGGGACAAAATAAACATATGAACCCGGGATCACCAGAACTGCCGGTGGCGCAGGAATCGGAAAAAAAGCCGGGGGGCTGATATTAATATCAATGTTTACTTCTGCGTCAGATACGCACGGCTGTGCGAGAGCCAGACACAAAAAAAACGCCAGGACAGATACAAATTTCAATATTGGCTTTATCATAAAGCACCTCCTATCGGATTTGATTATATAATTCTATCACATAAAATGTCTTCCATTTACAGGTCTTGAAAAACTTTTTGAATTAAAATGGGTATAATATCTGACCCCGGAAATAATTCCATTAAAATCTAAATATGAAGGAGTTAAAAAAATGGCAGAAGCAAAAGGATTAAACAAACCGGTAAAGCTGAAAAAAGAGCTGGCAGAGTTTATGGGAGCAACAGAACTTCCCAGGACAGAGATCACCAAGAAACTGTGGGACTACGTTAAAGCGAATAAACTTCAGACAAAGACTGAAAATGGAAGGCCTGAGAACGCAGGCAAGTTTATTGTGGCTGATGCCAAACTGCTCCCGATCTTCAAAAACACAAAATCCACAAGCAAATCAGGCACGGTCACCGACCTTACAAAACTGAATGAAGGCCAGACGATCAACATGATGCAGATGGCCGCTGTTGTCGCTGCAAACATAGAATAACCGAAGAATTAGGGTCAAACCTACAATATACATTTTCTGTATTTTGTTAAATGTATATTGTAGGTTTGACCCCATACGGTGCGCGCGAATCAGGCTTTATCCCCCTGACAATTGCTACATAGCCTTTTGGCGCATTTAAGAGCTCAACTCCTATACCGCCTGCGTCGCCATTTGCTTGTTTCAATTGTTTAACCCTGGCGATAATCTGAAAGGGATTATTGTTTAGGCGGATAATTATTAAGAGCAATGAATTGGGAGTAAAGTATTTATTTGTGCGTATGAACATGCCTTTTTCAGAGAGATCGAAAACCGTGCCGGAATAAAATATATTGCCGCCACCAAGCAAAGTGATATTTAAGCCTGAAGGGGTTCTTTTAGAAGTACTTCTTTCTTTCAGCCTTGCTGTGTCCGTCATCTCTACCCCCTTTCCATGATTGCTGGTATACTTCTCGCAATGATTATGCCAGAGGTTTTATAAGGAAAAATGACTTTAAAAACCGCCGGTTGAACAATAATGAAATGAGTATTAGTTCTGGTTCCAGGGCGGATGGTCGGTGACATAGCCGAATAAATCTGGTTATATTACCAGTAAATAGAAACCTCTTAAATGGGCTGGACGGATCGTTCTGTCTTCCCATGATTTTGCCCTGCACCTTATGGAACTGGGGAGAGAGCAGATGTCCGAGGTCGCCGATCCCAGCGAGAAGGACCTTGAACTGATGGCCGGATATATTGAGTCATTGGATTATGCCAATGCGGAGAAGGCTTTTTTCACCGCATTTGCCGGCGGCTGCGTGCTGGGGCTGGTGATCATAAATGAAGTTGCCCGGGAGGATTTCGGAAGGGCGCTCCACCTGATAGAGGAGTTTACCCGGAAGGAATTTAAGGGGGGGCCCTTTTGAGGGCAACCTCAGGTTTATCCTATCTGCTGACTTTCTTAAATACCTGAAAATACTTTCTGGCATTGGTCTCCCAACTGAAACTGCTGACCTTCTTTAAGCCATTGCGTACTAATTTATAATAATCCTCCTGATCGTGCTGGTACATATGAAAGGCCTTTTTCAAAACGTCATACAAATTATCAGCCATGCTTTGGACCCAGGGATTCATTTTTCTCATCTGTACTACATCGCCTGTTTCAACAAAAGACCTGATGTTTTCGAGGGTGTAAGTAACAGCATCCTCCTTATACAGAAACCCGCAGTCCGAATTGATCTGGTCAACCAGTCCGCCGGTGGCCCTTCCGATATTTACCGTCCCGTTTGCCATATATTCTACAGCAGCGCCAAATGGTTCATAGATAGACGGCATTATCCCGAAGGTGGCCCCGGATTGCAGTTCCTGATAACCCCTTTCCAGCCTTACAGGAAAAACAGTGAGATTGCCTTTGCATTTACCCGCCACTTCATGAAAATAATCAAGGTCAGCAAGGCGTATGGCCATAGGGGTCAGGACAACCTTTAATTCATCTTCTGAAAACTTTTCTACTGCCCGCAATAAAATATCATAACCTTTCTGCATGGGGTCAAGCCGCCCGCTCATAACAACAACCGGAATGTTATCAGGAAGTTTGGAAATGGTTTTGCCTTTGTAAGTCAATTCACCAAAGCGCTCCTTTGGTTTATATGCGCTTAACACTTTTAACAAGGCTTTTCTTTTTTGCAGTTTAATCTTGCGCAGCTCATCAATTGTATGTTTCTCTTTTTTTGCAAAATCAGGAGACACTTCAATAAACATTCCGTTATCTACTCCATAAACACCGCTTTTTTTGAATATGTTCTGCAGATGCGGCGCAAAATAATCGGTCTGCAGGATGTCGGAGGTGAATTCTTTTGCAAAATTATCGCTTACCGTAGTGACTGGAGCGTCAACTAACTGAAGGCCTGTCTGATAAGCTGTTAAGCCGGTACCGGTTTTTTGTTTTAAGGCCCTTTTGGTTATTCCCGATAAAGCCTGCCATGGAACAAATGAATCATAGGAATTGTGCATAGTCTGAACAGATCCACAGGATTGCAGGGTCCCATCAAGCATTGCCTCTTTTGCTGTCAAAGAAATCAGGGAGGTCTGCCATTCCTGCAAATGGAATATGATGTTTTCAAGGATGCCGAGGGATTGCAGTGCATATGGGACAGCCTTACAGAAGAACAGGACATTCTCGCTCATCAATGTGTCGTTCAACTGTCTGTCGGAGTCATTATAGACATACGGGTCTTTTACCACTCCGGAAGTTTCAAAAAAGCCCTCGGCCTTCAGATAATATTCTTTAACGCTGCCGTTCCGTGGTTTGGAGTAATTCCACGTATATTCGTACATCTCTACATTAACGGTCTTGTTATTAAATGGAATGCTGAAATATTTCCCTGTCGGTTGTAACTTCGTCTTGTCCATAATCGTCGAATAGAAAGGGGTCATCAACAAGACATTGGGAATTTTATTGACCTCTTTTAAATATGGCAGGATATTCATTGTTACCGCAGCCAGGCCCCCGCTTCTTGCAAACCTGCTTTCGAAGGAACAGAACACGACGTTCTCTATTTTCAGGTTTTTCAGCCTGCCTGATATCTTCGCAATTTCATTGGCTGTAAAAAAGCTTTTCATTAATGCCCAGTTTTTCTCCCAGCTATTTAGTTTTAAGCCCATGTTCCATCCTTTGCAATATTGATGTTTTATATTTTGTCTTATAAAAATTCTGCCAATATCTTAACCACCAATAGCCGTGAATATCAAGAAGAAAGTGCTGACAGGGCCGCAGTCTGTTTCTCCCATTCCGCACTGATCACTCTACTCAATTCCCCTTCCATAATTTCAGTCTCCAGCAATCACACTTCCAACCGAAGTCCCATCCCGTGTTAAACTTAAACCATACCCAGCAATATATAACGACCGTTTGAACCGCTTGAGTTGATTGAACCGATCGAACCGTTTAACGGCTCAAGCAGTTGGAACAGTTCAAGCGGCTGGAACGGTTATTTTTATAAACCCTGAGTGATATATGGCATTGATAAGTTTAAAAGATGTGCGCCTTGCGTTCGGCGGCCCTGAGCTGATCGATGGGGTGTCTCTGCAGATTGAACGCAGGGAGCGGGTCTGTCTGGTCGGCAGGAACGGGGCAGGCAAATCCACGCTTATGAAGATCATCAGCGGCATGATCGCGCCCGACGACGGAGAGGTCATTCACGAGCAGGGGCTGCGGATTGCCTCCCTTGATCAGGAAGTCCCGCAGGACTTATCCGGGACTGTTTTTGAGATAGTAGCAGGCGGTCTCGGCAATATGGTCGGCCTGCTCACGGAATACCACTCTGTGAGTTTTCGTCTTTCCCATGGAGACTCAGGCGCTATAAACGAACTTGAACGGATACAGCACCTGATCGAATCCTCCGGCGGCTGGCAGATACAGCAAAGGGTTGAGACCGTACTTTCGCGCCTTGGTCTGGACCCTGACGCCCAGGCAGCCGACCTCTCAGGGGGCTACAAGAGGAGGGTATTGCTTGCGAGGGCGCTCGTAAACGAACCGGACCTCCTGCTCCTTGATGAACCGACGAACCATCTCGATATCACCTCAATCGGCTGGCTTGAGGAATTCCTTCTCGAATACCGGGGCTCCATACTCTTCATAACCCATGACCGGAAATTCCTCCAGACGCTTGCAACACGCATAGTAGAACTTGACCGCGGACGGCTCACCGACTGGCCCTGCGATTACGCAACATACTTGGCAAGAAGGCAGGCCGAGCTCAATGCAGAGGCCGCGCAAAACGCGCTCTTTGACAAAAAACTCTCGCAGGAAGAGAGGTGGATACGCCAGGGCATCAGGGCCCGGCGCACCCGCAATGAAGGACGTGTAACTGCATTAAAGGAGATGAGGAAGGAGCGCCTTGCGAGGCGCACTCAGACCGGAAGCGCCAGGATGGTCCTGAACGAGGCCGAGAAGTCGGGCAAACTGGTTATTGATGCTAAGGGGATTGGTTGTCTTTACGAAGGCCGTCACCTCTTCCACGATTTTTCCACGACCATCATCCGCGGCGACAAGATCGGCATTATAGGCCCGAACGGCTCCGGAAAAACCACGCTGATAAAGATGCTGCTTGGATTAATGGAACCCCACAGCGGCTCTGTGCGCAGGGGGACCAGGATCGAAGTCGCGTATTTCGACCAGCATCGTGAGCAATTAGATGACAACAAATCCGTCATGGACAACGTGGCGGACGGCTCCGGATACGTGACGGTAAATGGAAAGACCAGGCACGTTATCGGATATCTCGAGGATTTTCTCTTCCCGCCTGAAAGGGCGCGCTCTCCGGTAAAGGTCCTGTCAGGCGGTGAGCGGAACCGTGCGCTGCTGGCAAGGCTTTTCACCAAACCGTCAAACGTGCTGGTAATGGACGAACCAACCAATGACCTTGACACCGACACCCTCGAACTCCTCGAAGAGATGCTGATGGAGTACGAGGGCACTGTCCTTCTCGTCAGCCACGACAGGGCGTTCCTAAATAACATCGTAACGAGCACAATAGTCTTTGAGGGTGACGGCAGGCTTGAAGAATATGTAGGCGGATATGACGACTGGCTGAGGCAGCGCAGACCCACAGCTCCCGCTCGAACGGAAAAGGCCATAAAGCCTGAAAGGCCCCGGCCTAAGCAGGAGCGTCCGCGCATCCTTACATTTAAAGAAAAAAAAGAACTTGCGGCCTTGCCTGCGCTGATCGAATCTCTAGAAGCAGAGCGGGACGGTCTTTATGAAATGCTTGCAAGTCCTGAATTTTACCGGACAGAGGGAAACAGGATACCAGAGACAAATGCGAGGATTGGCGAACTAGATAAAGAGATTGCTGATGCCTATGACCGGTGGGAGCTGCTGGAATCAATCTTCAAGTCGCAGCCTGTTTAGGATTTTCAGCCTTCAGCAATCAGCTTTCAGTTTAAGCACCTCTTGAATAAGTCTCAAGTACGCTTGATAAGATACTGAAAAGAAATGGTGGAGCTGATCGGGATCGAACCGACGACCTCTTGAATGCCATTCAAGCGCTCTCCCAACTGAGCTACAGCCCCAATGGCTTATAAAGTAACACATTTCACCTCACCTCTGTCAATGTATTGAGTTAAGAAGTAATGGTAAATTTCCCATCCTACTCTCCACTTTTTCAGTGGTCTTGCCTGACTCATCATATTATCCGGTCAGGGGTTACCGGCCTTCAAAAGTTGCTATACCGCTATCTCTAAAGCGATCCGGTCATATTTGATTACCGGCGCTGTTTTATTGTCCGTCGCCCTCTTCTCGATTAACCCTATCTGCTCAAGATACTTCACATCATCCGCAACGTTCTTAACGTCCCTTTTTGCCATACGCGCAAGCTCATTAATAGATGAAGGCTTCCGGGTCTTGATAGTGTGCAGGAGTTCAAGCCTCTTAGGGGTGAATACCTTTCTGAATGCCTCAAAACTGGTAAAGTAAACCCCGGTCTCTTTCTTTACGTGTTCGCCCCTTTCAATTGCCTCCGCCCTTTCTGCAAATTCTTCCAGGGCAGTCTTTACGTCTTTAAAGCCTATCTTTATTTTCTTAACTCTCATAGTTCGCCTCCCTTGAACCGCTCAATATCTCTGTAAAAGTCATGTATCAATCTTCTAACAGTAGTAAACTTGTAAAGCTGTTCATTGCCTCTTATATGCCTGTGATCTCCTTTTCCTTCAGCATTGTCATAACCGATAATACGTTTATCATCAACAAGATAAACCAGTGAATATTTATAACCGTGCGGTCTTTTTTCTGTTGCTTCCGGCAATTTCCATAGCTTAATCTCAATAATATTCCCTGATTCGTCAATAACCCTTGAATGCTCGATCCGTTCAGCTTTCATATATTGGTATATTATGCCTATGAATTAACCGGCTGTCAATAAAAAACTTATGGATAGAGTTAATTTCTTTTGCTTGACAAGAGCCATTTAAATTGGTGAATCTAATAACCGTTAAGCTGTAATTTCATCTTAGGGAGGGGCTAAGCAAACGCAAGTTAAACGTTTTTATCTTTTAGCAGTAATGCTGTTCCTCGTCATTTCTTTGTCATCATGCGCAGCAAGATACCTTGGCTGGTATAAG
>JACQXG010000101.1 GCA_016208905.1 Nitrospirota bacterium | reverse complement strand
TATAACGTACTCAGGCACTGTTGCTGCTGCAATTGAAGGGACACTGCTGGGAGTGCCGTCAATCGCCGTCTCATTGGTAAGAGAGGACCGGAACAATAGCGGATATCGGAACGTTGCGTCAAGATTTCAGATTGCAGCGGATTTTGCCAGAAGAATAGCTGAGAAGGTCCTTGACAATGGCTTACCTGACGACACACTTCTGAACGTTAACATTCCATATAATGTCAAAATTAAAGGAGTGAGAATTACAAAGCAGGGGAAACGGGTATACGATAATGCCATTCAGGAACTCCATGATCCGCGCGGAAGAGAATACTGCTGGATTGGCGGCGGTATACCGCAGTGGGAGCCGGATGAGAACACGGATTTTGAGGCAATTCAGGCCGGCTATATTTCAGTAACACCCGTACATCTTGACCTGACGAATTACGAGGCGCTTAAATTCCTGGAAAAGAACTGGGGGATAAAATGAGTCAAGAGTTAAGAGTTAAGAGTTCCGGGATTATTTTACACATTACTCATCACGCATTACTGATTACTTAAAATATGAAACATTATGATGTAATAATAGTTGGCGCAGGACCTGCCGGTATTTTTGCCGCACTTGAGATTGTATCTTCAGGGAAAGATATCAAAATTCTGGTTATTGAAAAGGGACTGGATATTGAGAAGAGAATATGCCCTTCTGCGGTCAGAGAGGTGTCATGCAAGGCGTGCCCCGAGTGCGGCCTGTTATGCGGATGGGGAGGCGCAGGGGCGTTCAGTGACGGCAAACTCACTCTATCAAAAGAAATCGGCGGGAACCTTGCTCGATATAGCAATGAAACGGACCTTCAGTCTCTGATTGATTATACTGACGGATTATACATTAAATATGGAGCTCCTTCCAGCGTTTATGGCGGAGATGTTGATAAAGTTAACGCTCTTAAAGACTTGGCAGCGAGACATAAATTAACACTCATCCCGTCTAAAATCAGGCATATCGGAACAGACCGGTGTCCTGATGTACTGAAAAATATGAAGGCGGAACTAAATTCAAAAGTTGACGTTCTGTTTTCCAAAAATATTAAGAAAATTATAGTTGAAAATGGAAAGACGGTTGGTGTTGATGCCGGCAATGGAGATATTTTTTACGCTGATCATGTAGTCGTGGCTCCCGGCAGGGAAGGCGCTCTCTGGCTTGAAAGGCAGGCGAAGTTATTAGGATTGTCATTATTGGCAAATCCTGTGGACATAGGGGTCCGGGTTGAGCTGCCCGCAGAGGTCCTTGAGCCCCTTACTAAAGTCAGTTATGAACCGAAGCTGATTTTCCATACAAGGAAATTCCATGATAAAGTCAGAACATTTTGTGTAAATCCATACGGTGAAGTAGTTAAGGAATATGTAAAAGGAGTATGGACAGTTAACGGCCACAGTTATTCTAATATAAAAACAGAAAATACAAATTTCGCTCTTCTCGTAAGCACTCATTTTACCGAACCGTTTGATGAGCCTCATTTATACGGCAGGTATGTTGCACGGCTTGCCAATCTTTTAGGCAAGGGTGTTATCCTTCAGAGGCTCGGAGACCTCCAGGCCGGCAGGAGGTCAAATCCCTTGAGAATCAGGAAAGGCTGTGTAATACCTTCTCTCACCGATGCGGTCCCGGGTGATCTGAGTTTTGCACTGCCTCATCGTTATATTACAAACATCCTTGAGATGCTTAAGGCAATGGATAAAATCGCTCCCGGGGTAAACAGCCCGCACACCCTGCTTTACGGCGTTGAAGTTAAATTTTATTCAAGACAGATCAAACTCGACAATAACCTTGAAACAGAAATTCAGAATCTCTTTGCAATAGGCGATGGCGCAGGCGTAAGCAGGGGGCTAATTCAGGCTTCGGCATCTGGTATAATTGCAGCAAGAGAGATATTAAGAAGAGTTTAGAGTCAGGAGTTAAATGTAGGGGCGAGGTCCTCTCGCCCTTACACAGTTCATTTGGATATGGCTTACGAAAAGCAGCGTCGTTTAATGATAGAAGCCCAATTAAAGACCCGTGGGATCAAGGATGAACGGGTCCTTGCTGCCATGCAGGAGGTCCCGAGGCACCTGTTTGTTGAAGAATATTTACAGGACCGGGCGTATGATGACTGTGCCCTCCCCATTGGAGAAGGGCAAACGATTTCACAGCCTTACATGGTGGCCATAATGACGGAATTGCTTGAACTGAAGGGAAATGAAAAAGTCCTCGAAATAGGCACAGGCTCCGGTTATCAATCCGCGGTCCTTTCAATGCTTGCCTCAGAGGTTTATACCGTTGAAAGACTTCAACCGCTGGCTTCAAAGGCAAAAAAACTGTTGGATGATCTTGAATATGAAAATGTTCATGTAATTGTATCTGACGGTACGCTCGGCCTGCCGGAGCATGCGCCTTTTGACGGCATTATAGTTACGGCAGGGGCGCCCGGATTTCCTCATCAATATGCAGAGCAGTTGAACACAGACGGAATACTTGTAATCCCGGTAGGAAGCAGATATTCTCAGGTGCTTTATCAAATGAAAAAAACTTATTCAGGGATTGCAAAATCAGTATCAACGAGTTGTGTTTTTGTCCCCCTTATCGGAAAAGATGGATGGTCAGTCGAAGATATTTATTGACAATGAAATTGTTTTTATGTTTTTATGATGAACGATAGGAGCTAAGATAATTGCAATTGTCATTTCGACTCCCGAAGTATCGGGGGGAGAAATCTTCCTGTATTGCAATGGCTTAAGATTTCTCGCTTCGCTCGAAATGACACACATTTTTAAAATTATCAGTTTTCGCAACAGAAACTAAATCTGAGTGCATCTGTGTAATCTGCGGACAATGTAAATCTCAGGAGGGAAAATGGTTAGTGAATCAAAAAAGATATGGATGGATGGAAAGTTTGTAAACTGGGCTGATGCTAATGTACATATTCTGACGCATACGCTGCATTATGGCACAGGCGCCTTTGAAGGCATCAGGTGCTATAAAACCAAAAAGGGGTCCGCAGTGTTCAGATTGCAGGAACATGTAGACAGGCTGTTTGATTCCTGTCATATATTGAATATGAAACCGCCTTTTTCGCCCGGGCAAATCGGGAAGGCCATTATTGATACGATCAGAATAAATGAACTGAAAGAATGTTACATTCGCCCGCTTATTTATATCGGTTACGGGGCCATGGGTCTATATCCAAAGGACAATCCTATAAGGATTGCCATAGCGGTATGGCCGTGGGGAGCGTATCTTGGAGAAGACGCGCTTAAGAACGGGATCAGGGTGAAGGTATCATCTTTTACAAGGCTTCATCCGAATGTGACGATGACAAAAAGCAAGACCTGCGGCGACTATGTTAATTCAACCCTTGCAAAGAGTGAGGCCCTGGCCTGCGGCTATGGCGAGGCGATAATACTCGATACAAATGGATATGTATCTGAGGGGACCGGCCAGAATATATTTATTGTAAGAAACGGAGTTTTGATAACACCTCCTCTGCCGTCGGTCCTTGAGGGGATTACAAGAAAGAGCATCATTGAAATGGCCCAAAAAGAAAAGATCAGGGTTGTCGAGGCCAACATCACGAGGGATGAAGTTTATATCGCAGAAGAGGCCTTTTTTACGGGAACGGCAGCAGAAGTTACTCCTATAAGTGAGGTAGACGGAAGGACTGTCGGCAAAGGCAAACCCGGGCCTGTTACCAAAATGCTTCAGGACCTCTTCTTTAAAATAGTAAAGGGAGAGGCCGCGGCTTACAAATCCTGGCTGACGTATATCTGAAATACAGCGGGCTTCACCGTTGAAGGGTTCAACGGTGAACGGTGGAGTTGTAACTATCTTCGACATTGACTTTTCCATTGCCTTGTGATAAAAAATTGGGGAGTTTGTTTTTTTGCAGGTGTTAAACAGTGCCGGATCTTTAACCGAGAACTACTAAATGGAAAAAAGAGCATCGGAGAGATTGGCTGTTAAAATACAGTTAAGATTGTTCTACGGCAATATAGTTTATACAGGCATTGTCACCAATCTCTCGGAAAACGGGATGTTCATCTGTACAAAGATGAGTTTCCCTGTTGACTCTGTTCTTATTGCAATCATACTTTTAGAGGAGCAAACCTTAAAACTCCCTATTAAAATAAGGAGAGCGGTAAGATCAAATAATCATTTAAATGATGTTGAAGACGGCGGAATAGGAGTCAGTCTTCTAAATCCTTCTAAAGAATATATTGATTTTATCAGAAAAACCAGTGGTTCTCTGTTAAGCAGAGATAACGACAGTTTTATTTCCCGTCCAATAAATCCTTCCATCGATCTGAGTTAATCAAAGCAATTCCCCGAAGCGCTGCTGCTAAAGCTTTTTTATTAAATGGTCGATATGAAAATAAAGAAGGCAATCAAATAATAATCGTAGGAGGAATTCAACTATGATTACAACATCAAATAAGAAAGAAATAAAAACAGCATCAAGAGTAAATGATAATGATATTCTGACTGCTCAGGTAGAAAAAAGGGCCTGCGAGCGGTATCCGGCGAATTTGCAGGCCAGACTGTTCTTCGGTAATATGATCTATTCAGGTATGGTTACAAATCTCTCAAAGAACGGAATGTTTGTCAGCACCAAAGTCAGATTCCCTGTCAACTCCGAATTTATGATGGTTGTTCTTTTG
>JACQXG010000011.1 GCA_016208905.1 Nitrospirota bacterium | reverse complement strand
GATCGTTTTACTGGAAGGAAGCGAGCCTGCCAAGTAATCCTCTGTCGCAGGGGCAAAGAAAACTGAAATATGCCTGACATATTTGCTTGCGGCAAATTTGATTGACTCGATTATGGAATCAGTATTTTTTTGAAGCGAAAATCCGAGCAGGCATGATCTTACTTGCCTGCAAAAATTTTTCTATATTTGCCCTTGGCGGAAGTTTTGTTTTCGTTGATCAGAATTTCCTGGTAAGGAATCTTTGATATAACTTCGTCTGCGGTTGTTGTCCCTGCCTCGACCTTTGACCATGCATCTTCAAACAGTGTTTTAGTATTGGTTTCTCTTGCGCATACCCATAGATCGTCTTCAGAGGACTTCTTTGCAATCAAACGTCTAAGCGGAGTGTTTATTCTTAACAGCTCATAAACACCTATTCTGCCTGAATAACCCGTATAGTTACATTTGTCGCAACCTTCACCTTTAAAAAAAGTTTTTAAGAGGGGCAGGTACATTCCGTACATTTCTTCGGGAGCTGAAACTTCAACTTTACAGTTAAGACATATTTTTCTCACGAGTCTTTGTGCGAGGACACCGCTTACAGCCGCTGTTATCAGGAAAGGTTCCAGTCCGATATCCAGTAATCGCGTGATTGATGAAACAGTATCATTAGTGTGTAATGTGCTTAGAACAAGGTGGCCGGTCAGTGAGGACCTTGCCCCGATTTCTGCAGTATCAAGGTCTCTTATTTCCCCGACCATGATAATGTCCGGGTCCTGCCTTAGCACGGAACGGAGCGCATTGGCAAAAGTAAACCCGATATTTTCGCTTATTCCCACCTGGGTGATTTCTTTAAGCTTGTATTCCACCGGCTCTTCAATTGTAATTATATTTTTAGTTTCAGATCTTAGCTGCTGCAGAACAGAGTACAGTGTAGTTGTTTTTCCGCTCCCTGTTGGTCCTGTAATAAGGAGCATGCCCTGCGGCTGATTGATGATCTCAATAAGAGGTTTTATGATATGCTCTGAGATGCCGAGTTTAGACAGCGGTATCAGTCCTGTTGTAGGATCAAGAAGTCTTATTACGATTGTCTCACCATAAACTGAGGGCAGAGTGGATATCCTTAGATCAACAGTTTTATCTTTAAGCCGCAGCGCGCTTCTTCCGTCCTGCGGAAAACGTCTGTTTGTAATATCGAGATTAGCTATTATCTTTATTCTTGAAATAACGGAATCGCGGATCCTGCTTGGAAAACTGAGCACGTTCTTTAATTCGCCGTCTATTCTGTAACGAACCTGAACATAAGTTTCCCTGGGCTCTATATGGATATCGCTTGCACCGAAATTTACGGAATCAGCAATAATCATAGTGACGAGCTTGACAATCGGCGGGGCTTCACTGTCTTTAAATAAAGACTGGAAACTTATCTCCTGCTTCTGATCACCTTTAATTTCTTCTTTAACGAATTCAACTTCATTATATGATGGGATCTCTTTAAGTACATCCCATGTTATGTCAGATGAACCGTAAGTTTGCTCTATGGCGCTTATAATATTGGTTTCAGACGCTACAGTCACGTTGATCCTTAAACCAGTCTGAAATGAAATATCGTCAATTGTCCTGAAGTCAAGAGGATCAGCCATTGCGAGAGTAAGGCTTTTATCATTTTTATCAAGAGGATATATTAATTTATTCTCGGCCATTTCTCTCGGTATAAGAGAAAGTATCTGTTTTGAGGGTGAATATTTGTTGCATTCGACCATTGGAACTGAAAGCTGTTTTGAGATTGTATCAGCAATCTGAAATTCATTCACATATCCTAACTCAATAAGGACCTTGCCCAGCCTTTTGTTTTTCCCTTTTTGCAGCATGAGGGCATTGTCAAGCTGTTCTTTTGTTATCAGACCGGTTTCAGTAAGAAGTTCACCTAATTTTTTCTTATTCATGAACCGATTTCCTTTTATAAATTCTGCAATATTGAAGCTTGTTTGTAATTCAGGATATTACATATTTAATCCTGTAACAGTCTTATCGGCATGAGTAATATTGATCTTAAGCATGAGGCATCATTAAAGGAATGTCCCTGGGATTTTGATAGATCCCTCTGATTCGGTTTGTTAAGATTAAAGAAATATTAACTTAAACAATGCAGACATTGAAAAATAATTGGCATTCCTTTAAGAAATGCGAATGAAAGGAAAAATTAATAATTGACATTCGCCCGCTTTACATCGGGCTGGGCATTCGGTTTAACTCGATAAATTTATTATTGAATTATACATACGGCTTTGAATTAAAATATGCATCCTAACCTTGATTGAAAATGCGTTTAAGGGATCGAAAAACAAATAATTTTCCAACATCCGCATTGTTTGAAATGCATATTCGTGGGTTAAGATTCGCTATCTGTTAGGGTTGTTGATATGGTATTATCTCTGATGATTAGCTTATAATTAAACACCAATGTCTTAGAACTGTCACTCGCCGGTTAGTTTTCTCTGTAAATCAGAAAATACAATAGGCTTATCTGAGAACGTATGAACATAATTTATTAAACAGAAAAGAGATGATATGAAACGTGAAGATTTAAGGAATATTGCTATAATTGCCCATGTTGATCATGGAAAGACAACTCTTGTTGACTGTATGCTGAAGCAGTCCGGCATCTACCGTGCTAATGAAAATGTGCAGGAAAGGGTCATGGATAATATAGACCTTGAAAGGGAAAAGGGGATTACCATAATGGCGAAAAACACTGCTGTTGAATACAACGGCGTGAAAATAAATATAGTCGATACGCCCGGGCATGCTGATTTTGGGGGAGAAGTAGAAAGAATTATGAAAATGGTGGATGGTGTCCTTTTGCTTGTAGACTCCTCAGAAGGCCCTCTGCCACAGACAAGATTTGTACTTAAAAAAGCGCTTGAGCTAAACCTGCCACCCATATTAGTTATCAATAAGATAGATAGACATGATGCCAGGATACAGGACGTGCTGAACGAAGTTTATGACCTGTTTATTGATATTGATGCAACTGAAAAGCAGTTAGAGTTCCCGATAGTTTATACAAATGCCAAAATGGGGATTGCAAAACTCGACCTCAATGATGAATCGAATGACTTAATGCCCCTCTTTGATCTTATAATACGCACAATCCCTGCTCCGGAGGGAGATGAAAACGGGAGTCTGCAGTACCTTGTCACGAATATAAATTACAATGATTATGTCGGGAGACTGGCAATCGGCAGAATTTTTTCAGGCACTATAAAAATAGGGGACCTTGTGGCTGTGATAAACAGCGAAGGCATTGCAGTTAAAACAAAGATAACATCCATATATACCTTTAAAGGTCTTGAGAGAAAAGAAACAAAAGAGGTTTCAGTCGGCGAGATCGTTGCGCTTGCGGGGATTGAAGGGATAAATATCGGTGATACGATCACGGATATTGAGAACCCCAAACCGCTTCCCAGAATAAAAGTGGATGAGCCTACCATTTCAATGCTTTTTTCCGTTAATACATCTCCCTTTGCAGGACAGGACGGCAAATATGTTACCTCCAGAAATCTCAGAGAAAGGCTTGAGAAAGAGCTCCTTTACAATGTTTCCATAAAAGTGGACCTGAGCAAGGTAGACTCTTTCAGGGTAATGGGGCGGGGAGAACTGCAGCTTGCTATTCTTATAGAGATGATGAGGCGGGAGGGCTATGAATTATCAGTCTCCATGCCTGAAACTATTACAAAGGAAATTAACGGCAAATTGCATGAGCCCATGGAACTGCTGGTTATAGATGTGCCGGAAGACTATGTCGGAGTTGTGACCCAGCAAGTCGGAATGCGAAAAGGCAGGATGCAGAAAATGCAGAACAATGGAAGCGGCAGGGTAAGGCTTGAGTTCAGAATTCCATCAAGGGGATTGATTGGTTTCAGGTCTCAATTCCTCACGGATACAAGAGGCACCGGGCTTCTCAACCACCTCTTTGACGGATACGAGCCATGGCATGGCCCGATGTCAAAGAGGCAGACAGGCGCCTTGGTTTCAGACAGAAAGGGAAAAACAACAACATATGCGCTGTTCCATTTGCAGCCCAGGGGAGTGCTCTTTATCAAACAAAATGTTCCTGTTTATGAAGGTATGGTCATAGGAGAAAACTCAAGGGAAAATGATCTGGATGTCAATGTTACAAAAGAAAAGAAAATGACCAATATACGCGCTTCAGGATCTGATGAAGCCCTTCAGTTAATACCTCCAAGGCTTTTGACTCTGGAACAATCTATTGAATTTATCAGGGAAGACGAGCTTGTTGAAGTGACCCCTGAGTCCATTAGATTAAGAAAGAAAATCCTCGATGTTAATAAGAGACCGAAAATAAGGGATTAGGTCTGGCTTTAAAGAATTATCTCTTATATCCGGATGCTGCGCTGAATTTATTATTAGAGCGTCATCAAAGTATCCAATCATTATCCTGTCGCATTTATAGAATATGGTTGTTAATTGTGGTAATATGGGACAGAGTTGAATCGCAGCTCCGGCATTGAAACTCTATTATCTTTGTTAGCGCAAGATCAGGGCAGGAATTAATTAATTTCATAAATCCTATGGTCTCTTTTAAAAAAATAGATAATTATTTAGTATGGGGAATAAAGGGTTCAATGTTTTTGATACCCTTTATTCCCCTTGTCGTTACACCATCTGCGTTATTCCCTTATATCACCGGGAAGAATTTTGCATTCAGAATCCTCGTGGAATTTGCAGCTGCATTATGGGTGCCTCTCATATTGGCATATAAACAGTACCGGCTTAATAACTCGCCGATGCTGATTTCTATTCTCTTCTTTACATTTATCGTAGGGCTTGCTGATTTATTCGGTGTCAGTCCTTATAACAGTTTCTGGTCAAATTACGAGCGGATGGAAGGTTACATTACAATTTTGCATCTCACACTTTTTTTTATGATTATCAGCAGCGTTCTTAGATGCAAGAAGGATTGGATAATTTTTTTCAATATTTTTGTAGCGGTAAGCATGTTAGTAAGTTCATTCGCTTTAATTGCATCACTTCAGGCCGCTAATTCGCCTCAGTTTGCAATGATATACGGTCAAAGAATTTACGGGACAATTGGTAACCCTACTTTTTTCGCCTCTTATTTGATGCTTTCCATGTTTATAGCGTTCATTCTCATCTTCAACACCCAAAGACGCTCACTTAAGTTTTTTTATATATTGCTCATTAGCATAAACACTATCGCTATTTATTATTCATCTTCACGTGGAGCGATTCTGGCAGCTATCATTGGGATAGGGATGATGGGACTGATGAACATATTTGGAAAAATAAATCCCTCCGGGGAGAAACTTGTCAGAAAGGTAATATTGTCATCGATTAGTATTTTCATTATTCTGTCAGTTTCATTTGTAAGCATTCGAAATGCTGATTTCATAAAACATGACAGAACTCTTTCCCGGTTTGCCACCATGTTTTCAGACGATTCCGTTCAGAATAGAATTAACACGTGGAAGTTTGCATGGGAGGGGATTAAAGAAAGGCCGATCCTGGGATGGGGGCAGGAAAATTTTAAAGGGATTTATACTGTTAATTCGATTCCCGTTATACGTGAACAAATATGGTTTGACCGTGCCCATAATATTGTCATAGATTGGCTGGTTAATGCAGGGGTTCTTGGTTTGTTTTCTTATTTAGCAATCTATGGAGCGGTTTATTATGTTCTCTGGAATGCTTTTCAAAAAAAGACAATTCCCAGGAACGAAGCTTTGACTATTGTGATAGCGCTTAATGTTTATTTTATTCAAAATCTTTTTACTTTTGACACTATTAATTCGTATGTATTGTTTATAGCTCTATTGGCTTATTTAGATAATATTTACTACATGAAGGAAGCGACAGATTTAAATAAATTTGTTGGTTTAAACAAAGCAATAATAAAATCTGTATATGTAATACTGCCGTCATTACTGCTTTTTTCAATTGTGATTTATCACGTTAACTATAAGCCTTTTAAGGAATCCCAATTTATCCAGACAATAAATTCTTCCGATAAAGATAAATCTTACTCGAATGTTCTCGATGATTTTAAAAGTATTTTATCTTTAAGAACCTTCGGGGATGACAATGTCAGACAAATAATGAGTTCAATGTCTTTCTCCATCTTACATTTTAACTTCTTAAAACAGCCAGGCGCATTGGATTTCATTGAAAGAACGGTGGAAGAATTGGAAAAAGGAATTGATAGAAATCGCTTTAACTTGGACTATCTGACGGATGTAATGCTTCTTTATAATTACATATCGCGTTATGAACCTTCTTTTATTGATCATACGGAGTCGTTAATCAGGGCATCTATTAATCTCAATCCCCGGTATGAAAGACTATATTTTCTATTAGCTGATACTTTAGCGCGTAAAAAGGATTATGAAGAAGCCATAGAAATTGTCAATAATATAGTAGCTCATGATCCGGTTAATGATATAAAATATTTCGAATTGGCATTAATTGCAATTCTTTCCTCTAGAGACGATATTGCCTCCAGTGCATTAGAAAAATTGAAGGCAATCAGGATGACTGAGTATGATTATTCATCTGCAGATAATAATATTCCTCTCGAAGCTGGAGAACTCAGAAGGCTATCGCAAATATATCTGGATACGAATAGATTTTATGACGCAATTCATTCTTATCAACAGCTGATTGCATATTTACAGGACAATAGTCCGGAGGTGGCACTTATACATTTTAAAATGGCTAATATATTTCATATTGTTGGTGACAGAGAAAATGCCGTCAAAGAGGTTAAAAAGGCTGCTGAGATTGACCCGGAGAATTTCGCTGTAAAAGTAGCCCCTTTTATTAATTCATTAAATAATTGAATTAATAAATATAGTAATTCTTGACATTTTAAAAGCAATATCTTATAGTTTTACATTCTTGCCTTATTATAATTTTTTCTTTAAAAACTATCAGGAGGCTATTATGAAAAAAATAAGACAATTCAAAGGGAATTTATCGTTGCTCCTTATCCTTGCTATTGTTGTTTTATGCGCAGGGTTTTTTATTGTAAGCTGTGGGAACAAACCGCAGCGGAAAGCCAAAGATACTAATAAAGGGGCCTATGCGATTGATTTCAGCAAATGTCCGACCAATTCGTGTTCAGCTACTCCTCAAGGGAACTTAACAACTCGAATTCCCGATATAAGCAATCATCAACTCACTTTGGAAGCGTGGGTAAAGACTTCTGTTTCTACTACAACAGGTTCGATTTTCAAACGCAGTGATGGTGCCAGGGGAGTTGAACTGGCTCTCTCTGCGAATGCTCCTCAATTTACAATACGACACGTGATAATTACTTCGCCAGGTCCGCCAGCTATTACAGGGACGGAAGCATTTACAGTTAGCGGTTCTGCACTTATTACGGGCCTATGGTACCATATTGCAGGCGTACTCTCCAATGCCGACACACACATGGCAGAGACACCACATCTGGATATTTATGTAAATGGAGCATATCAAAGTAGTGCGACAACAAATTCGAACTTTGCTGATAATCCTTCTCATGAAGAAGTAGCTGTCAGCTTTTTAAACGGAGCTGTTATTGACGAACTGAGGGTTTGGGGTTCCCGGAGGACTGATACTGAAATTAATAATTGTATGAATACGGAGCTTGGTATAGGTGGTACGTGTGACCGTGGTGTCCCTGAGCTGGCGGCTTATTATCGTTTAAATGAGGGGGAAGGAGCCGATGTCGCAGACTCCTCCGGATATGGATTTGCAGGAGGTTTTGAGTATATAAGGGGTGCAGGAGATTTTCCACCATGGGAAAACGGCTGGGTAACACCAGGGGCTCCTATATCACCAGCGGATTAAAAATAATAGTAATTAATATGAGGGAGGCGGTCTAATCGCCTCCCTTTTATATTTTTCTCGCTGAGTGTGCAAAGCTGGAGGCGGCGACCAAGGTGAGACAATGTAATTAAAACTAAATCACTACAAGATTACCCCTGTGAATAACTTCATCTGAATATTTATATCCCAGGACTTTCTCTATTTCAGAGGTTTTCTTTCCCTTGATATGTTCGAGGTCCTTTGACGAGTAGTTTGTTAAACCCTTGGCGATTTTCCTGCCCTCTTTTGTAACACAACGGACATAATCTCCAACCTCGAAATCTCCTTCGATTTTTGTTATACCTGAAGGCAGAAGGCTTCTGCCCAAAGTCACCAGGGCCTTTACCGCTCCGTCATCAAGGTAAATAACCCCCTTTGATTTTACCCCGTAAGCTATCCATCCCTGTTTGGAGGACATCCTCTGTTTTTTAGGTTTAAAATATGTCCCTGGTTCATTACCATCCAAGAGTTTTTTTAAAAGTCTGCTCTTTTTCCCACTCATTATTACAACGGGGATGCCGTGATTAGTAGCCTGCCTGGCAGCAAGGATTTTTGAAAACATCCCGCCGGTGCCGACTGAGCTGCCGCTGCCTCCGGCAAGCTTCTCGATTTCAGGGGTGATCTCACTGACCTGCCTGATTATCTTTGCGCCCTTCTGAGCAGGGTCCTTCGAATAAAGACCTTCAACATCAGACAATATAATAAGCATGTCCGCTTCAACAAGGCTGGCGGTAAGGGCAGCCAGCATGTCATTGTCACCGAACTTAATTTCATCTACAGCAATAGGATCATTTTCGTTAATGAGTGGAATTACACCATAGCTCATCAAAGTCAACAATGTATTTTTGGCATTAATATATCTTAGACGGTTTGATATATCATCTCTTGTCAGCAGGACCTGCGCAACCTTTTTGTTAAAATCAGCAAAACACTTCTCATATGCCCACATAAGACTTGACTGTCCGATTGCGGCAGCGGCCTGTTTGAGCCTTATGTCTTGAGGCTTGCCTTTGAGTCCCAGTTTCTTAAGCCCGGCTGCAACTGCGCCTGAAGAGACAATTACTGCCTGATTCTCCCTGTCTATGACCTCCGAAATATCCTTTGCAATCGCCCGAAGCCTCCTCGTATTGAGTCCATGCTCCGGGGAGGCGAGTATGTTACTTCCGATTTTTATTACAAGACGTTTCATAATCAGTTATAAGTATTCAGCGGTCTGCAAAAAGAAATAACTGCTGAAACCCGTTATTTCTTTTTATGTTGTCCCACTTTTCCCCCAAGATATATCATAAGTTCTTTTATTCCTTCTCCTGTAACAGAGCATATCGGGAAAAAATCATACTGTTTATCATTACAATATTGAGCAAGCGTGTCAAGCCTTTTCCCGTCTCCTTTTATATCAAGCTTTGTGCCGGCAATCGCCTGGGGCTTTTTCATCAGATCAGGACTGAAGAGTTCAAGTTCTTTATTGATCTTTTCAAGATTGTCGGCCGGGTCGCCCTCTGCCATCTCTGATATATCCACGAGATGCAGCAGAACCGATGTCCTCTCAACGTGACGGAGAAACTGAAACCCCAGCCCCGTACCCGTGTGTGCCCCTTCTATTAAGCCAGGGATATCTGCGATAACAAAGCTTCTGAATTCCCCGTACGTTACAACCCCAAGATTGGGCACAAGAGTTGTAAAAGGATAATCGGCGATTTTGGGTCTCGCTGACGATAAGGCGCTGATTAATGTGGATTTGCCGGAATTAGGAAGTCCTATCAGTCCGACATCAGCCAGGAGTTTTAATTCCAGGGACAAGGTCAATTCTTCTCCGGGTTCCCCGGGCTGTGCAAATCTCGGCGCCTGTCTCGTGGCGCTCTTAAAATGTGCGTTACCAAGCCCCCCCCTGCCGCCTTTCACGGCCAAAAATTCCTGATTTTCTTCAGTGAGATCACAAAGGACCTCATTAGTTTCAAAATCCCTGATAAGGGTGCCGAGCGGCACCGGGATGATAAGGTCCTTTCCGTCTTTGCCATGCATATCCCTGCCCATACCATGCTGGCCCTTTTCAGCCCTGTATTGCTGCTGGTACTTGATATCCAGAAGGGTTGTAATATTTCCAGTTGCTTTAAATAAAATATGACCGCCCCTTCCTCCATCACCGCCATTAGGGCCTCCTTTGGGAACAAATTTCTCCCTTCGAAAGCTTACGCATCCTCTGCCGCCGTCTCCTGCTTTGATATATACTTTTGCCTGATCAATAAATTGCATTGTTATTTACATCTACAGATGTGTTATCCCTGGTTTTTGAAATATAGGATACAAGATATGGATAAAAAATAAAAAAGGCGGGAAATCCCGCCTTTAATTGTGTAATGTATGATTTTTTTCCTATGCTTCTGCAGGATAAACACTTATCTGCTGTTTTGTTTTGCCTTTTCGCTCGAATTTTACGATCCCGCTGACCTTGGCGAATAGTGTGTCATCACTTCCCTTGCCGACATTAAACCCCGGATGAAACTTTGTTCCTCTTTGTCTGACAAGGATATTGCCGGCTTTTACAACCTGGCCCCCGAACATTTTTACTCCGAGGCGTTGTGACTCACTATCGCGTCCGTTCCTTGTGCTGCCAACACCTTTTTTATGAGCCATTTTTTATCCTCCAATAATATTAATTGACTTGAATTTTGCTGATCTTAACTGAGGTATACTGTTGTCTGTGCCCTCTCAGTTTCCTGTGATTCTTTCTCAGTTTCTGTTTAAAGACAAGGACTTTTCTGGCCTTGCTTGTTCCCAGAATATCGGCAGATACCTTTGCTGATGAGAGATAAGGATTGCCAAAGGAGATATTGTCACCATCTGAGACCATTACAACATTATCGAATGTAACTGATTCTTTGTCATCAATCTTTTCAATCTTTAAAATGTCTCCTTCAGAGACCCTGTATTGTTTACCGCCTGTCTCAATTATTGCGTACATGAAAAGCCTCCAATTATTTGATAGACATATTTTTTAACATAAAGCCGGGAATAATGTCAATTTTCACGAGGATAATCCGAGGGCATTACCATAATTATTTCTACAGGTAATTGTATAATATTGCAATGAGTAATCGTGATAAAAAACTGGTCCTGTTTGATATTGACGGTACACTAATAAGCGCCGGAGGCGCCGGGACACGATCAATGAATTTGGCATTTCATGCCCTGTTTGGCATAAAGGAAGCTTTTAAGGATATTCCTATGGCAGGCAGGACGGACCCGCAGATTATGAAAGACGGTTTAAAATTTCATGGACTTCCCTATATGGATGGCAATGTTGGAAAGATGCAGGAGGCTTATCTCAAGTTTTTAGAGCATGAAATTAACAATCCATTACGGCACGTAAAGCCTGGAATAAAGGAAACTCTATCCTTATTACATGATATGGATATGGTCATGGGCCTGCTCACAGGCAATCTTGAGAAGGGAGCAGAGATAAAACTTGGAGCCTTCGGTCTGGATGATTATTTTCTTGACGGAGCTTTTGGGAGCGATGATGAAGACCGTGATAAACTGTTGCCCATAGCTATTGCTAAGTTTACTAAGAAAGGCTTCCGGTTTTCTCCAAAAGACTGTATCGTGTTCGGAGATACACCGATGGATGTTCGATGTGCCAAAGTTCATGGCGCATATTGCATCGCAGTGGCTACCGGGCCTTATTCAAAACAAGACCTGCTAAATACAGATGCTGATATTGTCATTGATTCATTTGCACAGACATGGGAGTATATGAATTTTTTAATCTCATATTAAGCATATCTCTGCATCGAATTTATAATTCCTGACATAAAATCAGTTTTTAATCCATTTTCCCAAAAGTTACCGCCATTAGCATTACTAATTAAAGTTCTTTAAATTATGACCGATTTAATAACGGTAAATGATGAGAATTAATGAATGGATGAAGTATCTCCCCAAAAGTGATAAGTTAACGCAATTTTTCTTAAGAATTGCGGGCAGCTATGCTGCATTTTGTTCTAAACTTACTCTGCTTATTGCAAGGATCACGGATTCAAAGCCATTCCAATTGTTTATTGAATATAAAAGGTATATTGCATTATCTCTCTATTTGATATGGTTAATCGGCTGCGGATATTGGCTTTATCAATTGATGATTATTGATGTAAAACCCGGGGCTAACCTTGGACTTATATTAACCGATTCCAGAGATGCCCTTGTAATTCTATTTTTTGGGGCAATAGGCTCAATTTTTCTGATATTTTTTGTCTTTTTTATAATTAAACTTATCTATAATCTGTTTCACGACGGGATAGAATCTCATATCCCGGAGCAATGGCATTCACTGGTAAAACCAGTGTGCTATCTTGTAATACTATATGTTGCTTTTCCATTTACTGGAACGTTTAAGGTGGCTGGAATGACTACTTACAATCAAGTTGCTGAACTTATTCATACTTCCAGGCATCAGGATATTATAATAGAGAAAGCCGTTACTGATGATCTGGAAGCAAAGCTTAATAAATTACTTAAATTAGTTGAAAAAAATAAACAGGAATAAAATTTCGTTCTTAAATTGCTATACCTGCTACAGTAGTTAGTCTTCTGATATGCCTGGCGGTTTCACCTGATCATTAAGTTGCTTGTCCCCGGATAAATTGTCGCAGAAAGATAAGAGAATAAATATTTTTAAGATAAATACGATTATTACAAAAAACGATTTGACAAACTTATTCGTGTGGAAATATATTACCTGCGTTATCCTGTCTGAAAATAATTTAAAATTCATCCAAAGGAGGGAACTTATTTATGCGGAAAAGACTTAAATTTCTGGGAGTGTTTCTTATTGTTGCAATATTTGCTGCTGCCTCATTGACAGGAGCTGAGGACGCTGACCAGGCTCTTAAAAAACTGATGGACGGCAATAAGAGGTATGTAAGCGGAACATTCTTGCAGAGGGACCTTAGTGATGCAAAGAGGAAAGAACTGGCAAAGGGACAGAAGCCGTCTGCGATTGTGGTAACCTGTTCTGATTCACGCGTGTCCCCTGAACTTTTATTTGACCAGAGCATAGGCGATGTTTTTGTTGTAAGGACAGCAGGCAATGTTGTTGACAAGATCGCGCTTGGAAGCATTGAATATGCGGCAGAGCACCTCCACTCACCGCTTGTATATGTGCTCGGCCATGAAAAATGCGGAGCAGTCCAGGCAACGCTTGATACGATCGAAGCAAAAGGCAAACCCGAGGGTAATATCGGAGCAATACTTGAGAAAGTAATGCCCGCGGCCGTAGCAGCAAATAAAAAAGGCGGCTCCAAGGATGAGATACTTGAATACGCAGTCAAGGAAAACGTAAAAAACACAAGCAAAGAGATAATGGAAAAAAGCAGCATCATTCAGCATCTTTCACATGAGAACAAGGTAAAGATCGCGGGAGGCGAATACAGCCTGCAGACAGGAAAGGTCGAGGCAATCGAGTTGACTGCGGAGAAAGCCTCTCATGGAGGGCATGAAAAGAAAGGGCATTAGTTCAGATAATCAGTTATGGTGTTTCTATGACCCCTTCCCGTTAAAGGAAGGGGTTTTATTTTTCTCTTTCCTGATGATACCGTGAAGCGGCTTTTTCCCCGAAGACGACATGACTTTCATATTGTGATAGAGATATCCGCATGTTATTATAAAGTTGATTAATCAGCGTGGTGGAAATAAAGCCCGGAGGTCAATTTTGGCCATAGAACAGCAGGCGGTCCTTTTCGTTGACGATGAACAAAATGTTCTCAATTCCTTAAAACGGCTTTTACACGATGAGCCATGGGATATGTTCTTTGCAGACAGCGGCGTCAAGGGGCTGGAGGTCTTTGGGAAGGAGAAGATTGATCTTGTTATTTCTGACGTCCGGATGCCAGGTATGGATGGTATTGAATTCCTTAAGCGGGTAAAACAGCTCTATCCTCACGTGGTCCGGATTTTTCTGAGTGGATATGCTGACCACAAGGCGGTAGTGCAGGCGCTTGCAGAAGGGTCTGCACAGCAGCTTCTTCCCAAACCCTGGAAAGATGAGGAACTGAAAGAGGTTATTAGGGGGGCGCTTAAACAGGCTGAAGGACTGCAAAATAAAAATGAGAGATTACAGAAGATCATCAATTCCCTGACCGCCCTCCCTTCAATGCCGCATACGTACCTTAAAGTGAAAAAATGTTTAGCTGATATCGATAATGTGTCCATCGATCAGATAGCCGACCTGATCGAAGAGGATACATCCATCTCCGCTGAACTCCTTCGCTGGGCCAATTCGGCCCTATTCGGCCAGCGGTATCAGGTGGATACAGTAAAACGGGCGGTGCTTGTTTTAGGTTTGGATATTGTAGAGGGACTGATTCTCTCGGAGTCTGTTTTCAGATCTGTTGCGCCCAAGGCTGCCGAAGGGTTTGATCTTAAGACCTTTCAGACCCATTCCATAGCCTGCGGGATAACTGCAAAACTGCTTATCAGCGAATTACCATATATGGAGCCTAAGGATGAGGACTGGGCCTTTACTTCAGGATTGCTGCATGATATCGGAAAGTTGATTGAGGTACGATATTTTAATGAAGCATTTAATAAGATTCTCATTACAGCACGTGAGAAAAATATTTCAATACTCAAGGCTGAGTATGAGATATTGGGGACTACGCACGAAGAGATAGGCGGTTACCTTGCTGACTGGTGGAGCCTGCCCTCATTTATTGTGAACGCGATCAGATGGCATCATGAACCAGCTTTATGCAATGCCAACCGTGAAATTATTGCTGCAGTGCACGTTGCAGATGTACTGGTCCAGCAGTTTGCCCTGGGATCAAGCGGCAATTACTCCATTCCGGAGGCAGATACTGAAATCTGGGCGCGATTTAACCTTACTGAAGAACTGTTGGCCTCTATAAAAGAATCTGTCCTTCAATCTATGGTTTAACAGCATCAATATTGGAGTTTCTTTAATTGCGTTCTTATGAATATGCCGGTACTGTCTTTTAATCCATTCCTTATCGTTGCTTTTTATCTGGAATTCCCCCCTGCTTTGTGATATATAGATAACAGATAAGCATTGAAATTTAAGGAGGTCCTTTATGAAAGTTTTGGTAGTCTATTATTCGATGTACGGCCATATCCACCGGATGGCTGAAGCGATTGCTGAAGGAGCCAAAAGCGTGCAGGGTGCGATAGTTGAAATGCGCCGGGTCCCGGAAACACTGCCTGTTGAAGTCCTGCAGATGATGGGTGCGGTAGAGGCGCAAAAGACATTTCAGAATATCCCCGTTTGCACAGTTGACGAGTTGGGTACGGCTGACGCGATTATATTCGGCACACCGACGCGTTTTGGAAATATGTGCGGACAGATGCGGCAGTTTCTTGATGCAACAGGAGGTCTATGGTTGAAGGGCGCATTGGTTGGAAAAGTCGGAAGCGTTTTCGCAAGCTCAGCCACCCAGCACGGCGGGCAGGAATCCACAATACTCAGTTTTCACATTACCCTGCTTCACCAGGGGATGATTGTTGTTGGATTACCGTATGCGTTTCAGGGGCAAATGCGCATTGATGAAGTCACCGGCGGTTCACCATATGGCGCATCCACGATTGCTGGCGGAAAGGGTGAGCGCATGCCGAGTGCCAATGAACTGGAAGCTGCCCGCTTTCAGGGTAAGCATGTGACAACTATTGCGGCAAAGCTGGCGCGGTGATATACGGAAAAATGGGCGGGATGACCCCGCCCCTACATTTGATTACACATTAAACTTGAAATTAATAATGTCCCCGTCTTTGACCTCGTAGGTCTTGCCTTCGAGCCGTGCCAACCCCTTTTCTTTTACTGTGGTCATGTTTCCATCAGATGAGATGAAAGCATCGTAGCCCACGGTTTCGGCCCGGATGAACCCGCGTTCGATATCGGAATGTATCTTTCCTGCGGCCTGCTGGGCCTGGGTCCCTTTTCTGATCGTCCAGGCCCTGACTTCATCCTGTCCGGCAGTGATGAAGGATATAAGCCCGAGGGCGTCATATGAGACATGGCAGAGCTTGTGCATAGCAGGTTCATCTATTCCGAGGTCTTCAAGGAAGGCCCTGGCTTCGTCCTGCGGGAGCTGGGCTATTTCCATTTCGATCTTGCCGCATAAAGTTATAACAGGAGGCACTGTCCCTGTACCTTTTTGCTTAAAGTAGGTCTCTATTTTGCTGCGGAGTTCTTTTGCCTTGTCGCTGTTTATGTCCTCTTCGCTGATATTCAGAACAATTATCTCAGGCATCGTTGTAAGAAATTGATAGGGCAGCATAAGCCGCTTTTCTTCATCGTCAAACCCGATGTCCCGGAGGGATGTCTCTGCTTCGAGGGCGTTTTTACACTTAAGCAGAAGCTGCTTGTCGGCCTTGTCCTGCTTTTTGCCTTTTCTCTCCTGCTCCTCGATCTTCTCAAGTCTCTTTTCAGCCAGTTCAAGGTCGCCGAATATGAGCTCGTCTTCAAATGAAGATACGTCCCTTATAGGATCAACACTGTTCATAGGATGAATGATTGATTCATCCTCAAAGGCACGGACAACATGTACGATAGAGTCAGCGTCCTTGATTAAATTAAAGACCTTTGCATTTTGTGAAACGCCTCCTCCGGCAGATGCGGAAGTGATGCCGAGGAAATCGATATACTCGACAGTCGCATACGTCGTCTTTTTTGGTTCAAAGATTGATGACAACTTATCAATCCGCGCATCAGGGATTTTGACAACACCTATATGCGGTTCGACCTCGGCTGAAATGGAAGTCGGGTATGTAGTCGTCTCCAGGGCAAGGCCGGTGAGGGCATTGAAGACCGTGGTCTTGCCGGAGTTGGAGAAGCCTGTGATTATGAGTTTCATAGTATTTATTAATCAATCCGCAAGTAGGGGCGGGGTCACCCCGCCCTTACATTGTAAGATATTATTTTACTGCCTTAAAACTCTCGTATGCTGCACGCGCCGTCTTGTTTATGTCAGCCTGAGAATGTGCAAGCGACATAAAGCCTGCCTCAAAAGCGGAAGGGGCCAGGTTGACACCCCTTTCAAGCATCTTCCTGAAGAACTTTGCAAACATCGCCGTGTCGGTCTTTGCGGCATCAGAGAAGTTATAGATCTCTTTGTCGGTAAAATAAGTGCAAAACATTGTTCCAGCCCTGTAGAACTTTGTCTTTACATCTGCACGCCTTGCAGCATCTTTCAGGGCCTCTTCAAGGGCCTTTGATTTGGCCATCAACTGTTTGTATGTGTCGGGTTTCGATAAAATCTTTAAAGTCTCAATGCCAGCCGTCATTGCAAGCGGGTTTCCTGAGAGCGTCCCTGCCTGATACACCGGGCCGTCAGGGGCGATCTTTCTCATTATCTCTTCTCTGCCGCCGTAAGCTCCCACCGGAAGACCGCCGCCTATTACCTTCCCAAGGCAGGTCATGTCCGGTTTAATCCTAAACGCCTTCTGCGCCCCGCCGTATGACACCCTGAAGCCTGTCATCACTTCATCGAATATCAAAATGATCCCGTATTTCTGCGTTATCTTTCTCAAGCCCTCAAGATAGCCGGGACGCGGAAGGATACAGCCGCTGTTGCCGACAACCGGCTCGATGATTACACATGCAATGCTCTTTCCAGTTTTTTCGCAGAGTTGTTTAAATGCCTTCAGGTCATTGTAGGGCAGGGTCAATGTATTCCTGGCATAATCCTTTGGAACCCCGGGACTGGTAGGCACCCCGAATGTTGCGGCGCCGGAGCCTGCCTTTACAAGAAGCCCGTCCGCGTGCCCGTGATAACAGCCTTCAAATTTTACTATCTTGTCTCTTTCGGTAAAACCGCGCGCGGCCCTGATAGCGCTCATCGTTGCCTCAGTGCCGGAGTTGACCATTCGCAGGATTTCCATAGAAGGATATGCCTTCCGGACCATTTCAGCAAGCTCTACCTCAAGTGGTGTGGGCGCGCCGAAGCTTGTGCCCTTTTCAGTTGCTTTCTGAAGCGCTTTCACAACGGCCGGATGGGAATGCCCGAGTATCATCGGCCCCCATGACAGGACGTAATCTATATACTCGTTTCCGTCAACATCGTAGATTTTAGACCCCTTTGCGGATTCTATAAACAGAGGGCTCCCGCCGACTGCCTTGAACGCCCTTACCGGACTGTTCACCCCGCCGGGGATGATGCGTTTTGCCTTTTTAAAAAGTTCGTTTGATTTTTTCTGGTTAAGTGCCATGGTCGACTCCTGTGATTACAGATTATATCAAGGTATTTATTTAACAACAATTGTCGGAGAGATGTCAAAAATAAAGAAGCCTATTTTGTTAATCCCCGAATCCTCCTTATTCGCTCCAGCACCGGCGGATGGGAATAATGAAACAGGGCATACAGCGGATGGGGATGCAGGTTGGAGAGGTTGTCCTTTGAGAGTTTGACCAGTGCGCTTATCATGCTGTCCGGATTTCCGGTCAGGTCAAAGGAATATTTATCAGCTTCATTTTCATGCTTCCTGGAGAAGTAATGGAACACTGGCCCGAACGGGAAAGACACAATCGAGCCTATAAAACCAAGGATTACGAGCTTTGCAAAGAAAGAGCTTTCTTTAATGTTGAACAGGGTTATGAGAACATCGCTCTGGATTACATGATATGCGACATAGATTGAGATCAACGCGATAGTCTCGGTCACGATAATGGATTTTAAAATATGCTTCTTCTTCCAGTGCCCCGCCTCATGCGCAAGGACAGACATGATTTCATCATAATCCATTTTTTCGATGAGGGTGTCATAGAGGACGATCCTTTTTACCTTGCCGATGCCTGTGAAATACGCGTTTGTATGTTTCGTCCGCTTTGAAGCATCTATCTTAAAGACCCTGCTTACCTTGATGCCGACCTTTTCCATCAGTGCCCGGATGCCTTCTTCGAGTTTCTCATCCCCGACAGGGGTGAATTTATGAAACAGTGGCTCAATTACATAAGGTGAAATGTACATCATGAAGATCCCGAATGCGAGGAAAAAACACCATACCCAGAGCCACCATAAATCCGGGCTCTTTTGGATGATGAATAAACCAACGGCGATAAGCAGTCCCATCAGGATAGTAGAAATTACCAGGGATTTAACTGTATCAGTAACCCATAGTTTAAATGTCATGGTGTTGAAGCCGTACTTGTTCTCGATTTTAAATGTGCTGTACAGGCTGAATGGAATGGAGATGATTGTTTCGCCATATGTCAGCAGAAGGAAAAATACGATGCCGGACAGGATGAATGAATAGTTAAGCGATATGACCCATGAATTATATAAGTTCAGCAGCGCTAATATGAAAAGCAGAAAGGTGATATTGTTGAATACAGAAGAGACAAATCCGAATTTTGTATGCTCAACGGTATAATCCATTGTCTTGTTTAACAGCGCCTGGTCTATCTGTCCTTCAAATTCAGGAGGGATGACAGAGCCATGTTTTTTTAAATGGGAGAGGTTCAGGAAGTCGAGCCAGTAGCCGAAGGCTACGATCAGAAAATAGGCGATAAAAATTGTGATTAAATATCCGTTCATGAATTTAATTAATTCGGCACAGGGGCAAGTCGCGCCTTGTCCCTGCATTTAATATACGCAATCCAAAACGCCGCTACAAACAAAACATCCCCAATGATCAAAAGTTCATACCGGTAAGGTTTTGGCATCTGCCCGTGCAGTGTCGCAGCAATATCATACATGAAAGAGTAGAGTACTATTATCATTCCAGCTAATGCAAGAACGTACGAGATTGGGGCTGGCCTGAAGTCGCTGCCTTTATGAAATTTACGGGCCATCAGTATACTGAAGATAATCATTAATATGGCAATTGATAGAGGCGCTATAACTGGGCCGATCCATGGAAGGGGGATCAGAAACAGGACGTCCCAGTCAAATAATGACGCGGGCCAGTCCAGCAGTACTTTTAACCACACATAATAAAAAATATCCCATACGCCGAATGACAGCATGAAATATGCAAAGCGTTCCCAGAATTTCTTCCCGGCAAGATGCGCGACAGTCAAAAGCATGATCATAGTGGCAGCTTCTCTGAAGACCTCAACTTTGATTTTGTAATCATTAAATGCCTTCAGGGGGAAGGCAAACCCCTCAGGATGAAAAATAGCCCGCAGATAGACCACGACCGCGGATTCAACATAGGCCATTGCTATGGCGAAGAGAGTCAGCCAGAGGAGTTTGGGAATTAGATTATTATTGTTCATGGCAAACTGTGAGGGCGGGTTTTGAACCCGCCCCTACATCCATCCTACAATTCCAATTTAAACAGCGATTCCGGATTAATGCTCAAACCGTTCAGCCTGACGCTCATATGGAGATGAGGCCCGGAGGCCCTTCCGGTACTTCCTACGGATCCTATGACCTGGGACTTTGATACCTTATCACCCTTTGACACACTGAACTTTGAAAGGTGCATGTAAACGGAATAGAGACCCATCCCGTGATCAACAATTAATGTGTTGCCTCCGAAAAAAAGGTCTTCAGTCAATACGACGGTCCCCGAGTTTATGGCTTTTACATGTGCGCCGGTCTCCCCACGGAAATCCGTTCCTTTATGAACGCTCGTCTTTTTTTCATTCATAATGCGCTTGACGCCGAATCCGGTTGAGACTGCGGTATTAATAGGTGTTGTAAAGCGTCCGTTCCATGCCGGGTCAGTGCTTTCAGGCCAGATCTTATTGAGCAATTCCGCTTCTCTTGCTGCGCGTTCCTCGTCTTCCGGGCTCAGGGTAACTTTCTCTTCGGGGAGGGTCAATTTTATTGTCTTGAATTTATGGCGCCTGACGATAATTTCAGTCTTGTACCGGTCTTTCCCAACAGCGATTTCAATATTATATTTGCCGGGAGTTATATCAATATCAACGGGGACCATGGCAAGGAGCTGATTGTCCTTTACCGGATAAAGATTAATTTTATTGCCCAGAAACTCAGCCTCAGCAGACCCAGCCTCTACCTTTAAAAGAAAGACATCCCCCGGAATAACTTCTTTCGGCGTTACAATGACTTTAACAGCGTAGACAAAGTCAGGTATGAGCAAGGCAATTACGAGTAAGATAACAAGTCTGTTGATATTTGATTTAATCAAGATGTTTTATTATAGCAAAAAAAGCTGTAGGGGCATGGCGCGCCATGCCCCTGCTAAGATATGTACGGTATACTTACTTATATGAATAAAACAATTGAAATAGATGGAAGTATCGGTGAGGGCGGAGGTCAGATATTAAGGACGGCCTTGAGCCTGAGCTGTATAACAGGGCATGCCCTTAAGCTTTTTAATATCAGGAAGGCAAGGAAAAAGCCCGGCCTGATGCCGCAGCATATTACATGTGTGAATGCCGCTGCCATAATCAGTCATGCCCAGGTTTCCGGTAATGAGAAAGGCTCTACTGAACTTACATTCATTCCCGGGAATATTTGTGCAGGCCATTATATGTTTGCCATAGGAACAGCAGGCTCCTGCTCTCTTGTTTTTCAAACTCTCCTGCCTCCTCTTATCTTTTCCGATGGGCCTTCAAATATAACCATCACTGGCGGCACCCATGTCCCCTTCAGCCCGACATACGATTATATATCTGATGTCTTTTTGCCCATGCTGAACAGGACTGGTATTAAAGCAGCGTCTTCCATCGCCAGATACGGATTTTATCCGAAAGGAGGCGGAGAGGTAAGCTTCAGGATTCATCCTGTAACAACAATTAGAGGAATGGATTTAACCTTAAGGGGACCGTTGCTTTCCGTCCATGGACAGTCCGGTGTCTCAAACCTGCCGCTGAGTATCGCCGAAAGACAAAAGATGTCCGTGATAAAAAATATATACCCGGCGGAAGCGGAAATGCAGGTGATGGAAGTACCATCATACGGTCAGGGCACATTTGTCTTTTTAAAGGGCGAATACGAACATGCCCTGGCAGGTTTTTCATCTTTAGGGGAAAGAGGCAAACCTGCAGAGGAAGTCGGCAAAGAGGCGGCTGAAAAGTTAATAGCATTCCATAATTCTTCGGCCTGCCTTGACCCGCATCTTGCCGACCAGATTGTATTGTATCTCAGCCTTGCTAAGGAGGCTTCATCGTTTACAACTTCCCGGATTACACAGCATCTGATTACAAACTTATGTGTGATTAATAAGTTTCTGGGTATAAGGTATGAGATAGAAGGGAAATTAAATGAAGAAGGAAGGGTAATATTATTAAAATATCAATAATTTCCTATAATAAACGCATAATAAAAAATTTTTTTTCATCCCCGATTTCCGATAATAATTTATTCTTATTATTAACTGTTATGTTCGGAAATATGCTAAAATATTAACACCCTGAAATCTTCAGGGTGTTACTCCCACACAACTGAAAAAAAGAAAGGCACTATAATTTATGAAAAAAAGAAGGTACTTATTATTTGTGTTCTTATTGCTTATCGTAATGCCTTTAGCATCATGTGGAACAGGACCTCAATGCAAAGGCGCTCAGTGTGGTGATAGCAATGGTGATGCTGATAGTAACGATATTATTGATACTGGTGTTACTACTGTAAATCTGTCGCCTGGGGTATATATACAGGATAGTGCAATTAATCTTCAGGTTGGAATGTACTCAGTTCCAGTTGTATATGATTGGGATAGTGACGGGAAGAAAGACCTTTTAGTTGGTTATAATGATCCCTATGATGCATTTGGATATATAAGGTTTTATAAAAATCAGGGGACTGATAGTTCCCCGGTTTTCAATGGATCTACGCTCATATTGGCGTGTAACGGTTCTTGTAATCTCAGTGTATCTGCTTTACCGGAATATTGAATGGGTGCAGCTCCCACGGTCGTGGACTGGAATAATGATGGACTCGTTGATATTCTGGCAGGAGATGTGCCGGGCAATGTCACAGTATTTCTCAACACAAATAACAACACCAATCCGATAATGGATAACGGTTCAATAATCCTTGCAGGAGGATCAAAACTTGCGACAGGAAGAGCTACCCCTGAAGTAAATGACTGGAATGAAGACGGGAAGAAAGATCTGCTGGTAGGTGATGTCAATGGAAAAATTAAAATTTATATTAATGAAGGCACGGATGCAGCACCGGTTTTTAATACTTCTACACATCTTCATGTAGGAGGGATTGAATTGGATATTGGATCCAGGGCTGCCCCGAAAATTATTGACTGGAATAAGGACGGATTAAAAGACTTATTAGTCGGCGAAATTATGGGGAATGTTTATTTGCTGGAAAACGTTGGAACGAATAATTCCCCTGTTTTTGATACTGCTGATCAATTAATTCTTACAACAGGCGCCCCTTTAAATTATGATGTTTACTCACGCCTGAATGTTACTGACTGGAATAATGATGGACTAATCGATATTTTGGTGGGGGGCGAAAAAGGGAGCGTAATGTTATTTGAGGCATTGCCTTAATAATATACTTTTTTTAGGATGTTAATAGTCCTGCCTGATTTTTTCTGGACAGTTCCCCCTCTTACTGAGCGGTTACCTTTACTGCAGGTAGTTTGGAATTGATTTTTAATTTATTTTGCCTTACCTTATATAATGCCAATGAGAAAGGGTGGGTATATTTATGCTTGATATCAAACTTGTAAGAGAAAATACGGACAAGGTAATAGAGGCCCTGAAGAAAAGAGGGGAAGGCACAGGGATACTTGATAAGATCCTTAAAATTGAGGAAGAGAGAAGGGACGCGCTTAAAGTAGTCGAGGACCTGCGGCAGTCCCGGAACAAGTTATCGCAGGAAATCGGCTATCTGAAAAAAGAAGGCAAGGACGCATCAGGACTGCTCTCTGAGGCTAAATCTATATCCGATCAGATCACGGAAAAAGAAAACAATTTAAGGGAACTGGAAGACAAGGCATTGCAGGAATTGCTTTTAATTCCCAATATCCCTGATGAATCGGTCCCTGTCGGGAAAGATGAAACCGAAAACAGGGAACTCAGGATATGGGGGAGCAGACCGGAATTTTCCTTTGAGCCTAAAAACCACTGGGACATTGGAGAAGGGTTGGGAATACTTGATTTTGATAGAGCGAGCAAGATTGCCGGCGCAAGGTTCGTTATCAATAAAGGCGCGGGAGCAAAGCTTGAAAGGGCTTTAATGAATTTTATGCTTAATCTCCATACCAAGGAGCATGGATATACGGAGATCTTTCCTCCTATCCTTGTGAACAAAGAATCTATGACAGGCACGGGACAGCTTCCAAAATTCGAGGAAGACCTGTTTAAATTGGCGGATGAAAGAGGATTTTACCTTGTGCCGACTGCGGAGGTGCCGGTCACTAACATGCACAGGCAGGAAATTCTCGATGAGGCTGTTCTGCCCATTTATTATACTGCCTATACACCGTGCTTCAGGCGGGAGGCCGGCTCATACGGTAAAGACACAAGGGGACTGATAAGGCAGCATCAGTTTAACAAGGTGGAACTGGTCAAGTTTGTAAAACCGGAGGACTCGTTTAATGAACATGAATCGCTCACAAATAATGCAGAAGAAGTATTAAAGAGACTGGGGCTTCATTATCGAGTGATGGCCCTTTGCACCGGCGACATGGGATTTTCCGCTGCAAAGACTTATGACCTTGAGGTCTGGTTCCCGGCCCAGCAGAAGTTCAGGGAGATATCCTCCTGTTCCAACTTTACCGATTTTCAGGCGAGAAGGGCCAGTATCCGTTTTAAGAGGGCAGGGAAAAAAGGCACGGAATTTGTCCATACATTAAACGGCTCCGGACTTGCGATCGGCAGGACATGCGCCGCGATTTTGGAGAACTTCCAACAGGAAGACGGTTCTGTTATAATACCTGACGCACTGAGGCATTTTATGGGAACGGAGAAGATAACACGGTAGGGGATGGGTGAACCCGCCCTTACAATCAGTCTAAATGGAGGAGTGGCCGAGTGGTCGATGGCGACGGTCTTGAAAACCGTAGAGCGAAAGCTCCGTGGGTTCGAATCCTACCTCCTCCGCCATTAAACAGTTTAAAAAATCTGTTTATAACGGAATAAAATTAATTTTTGTCATTTGGCTGGCTTAACTTGCTATACTAACTGACCGGATTTTAGAAATTAAATTCAGCTTTTCTTGCAGCTAAAGACGTTCCGTTTTATCGGGGCGGGGTTGAAGGAAGAATCGCTGAATCTGTATATAAATTAAAAAATAGAAAGGAGGTGAAATCTTGAAAAAGATAATCGGATTTGTTTCAATTCTGTTTGTTATGGCTCTTTTTGTTGTATCGTATGCTAATGCAGCAGATTATATCGGCGCAAAAAAATGCAAGGCCTGTCACATGAAGCAGTTCAAGTCATGGAATGAGACGAAGATGGCAACCAGCTATGAGAATCTCAAGGCAGGGGTAAAAGTTGCAGAGAAGAAGAAGGCCGGACTTGAGGACAAAGACTACACCACTGATCCCAAATGCTTAAAATGCCACACAACCGGATATGGTAAAGGCGGCTTTGTAAGTATGGAGAAGACACCGGATTTGGCTGGTGTTCAATGTGAAGGATGTCATGGCCCGGGCGGTAACTTCAGTCAGATCATGAAGAAGAACAAGGAATTCCCCCTGGCTGAAGTTAAAGCTGCTGGTCTGATAATTCCCTCGGAAGATGAAAAAGGCTGTATGGCATGTCATGCTGCTGACAGTCCTTTTGTTGAAAAGGTTGATGCAAAGTACAAGTTTGATTTTAAGGAAAGGCTCAAGAAGACCCACGAGCATTTCCCTTTAAAGAACAAACACTAGTTTGTAAATTTAAAGCCGGTATCCTTATTGAAAAGGATGCCGGCTTTTTTGTTTTTTTAAACAGGGTAATATTCTTAGGCACAAAGGCACAAAGGGTAAAAGGGTAAAAGGGTAAAAACAACTTTGTGCCTTTGCCCCTTTATGCCTTATCTTTTCTGCTTCGCCACTGCTATCATCAGGAGTGAAATCGCGGCTGGCGTGACACCGGGGATCCTTCCTGCCTGCCCAAGGTTGAGCGGTCTGACTTCTTCAAGCTTCTCCACTATTTCCGTTGAAAGGCCGTTGATCCCCCTGTAGACAAAGTCACCGGGTATGGTTTTTTCTTCGACCTTTTTGAACTTTTCAGCAAGCTCCGCCTGCCGTTGGATGTAGCCTTTGTATTTTGTCTGGATCTCTACCTGGTTTATCACATCAGTTGAAATGCCGTTGTTTGACGGGGAGACTTCAGCAATGTTGGCGTACTTAACTTCCGGTCTTTTTAAAAGCTGATACAGTGAGGCGTCTTCTTTTATAAGTGAACCGCCTAGTTTTTCAAGCACAGGATTGATGATTTGAGGCTTCACGCGAGTGGTCTTTATTCTCTTTAATTCTTTTTCGACGGCTTCCTTCTTTTTAAGAAACGACTCATACAGTTCAATATTGATAAGCCCGAGGTCATGTCCCTTTTCCAAAAGCCGCAGGTCCGCGTTGTCCTGCCTGAGCAGAAGGCGGTATTCAGCCCGTGAAGTGAACATCCTGTACGGTTCATTCGTCCCCTTTGTCACAAGGTCGTCAATCAGGACCCCGATGTATGCCTCATGCCTGCCAGTGATGAACGGCTGTTTGTTTTTCAGCTTGAGGGCAGCGTTTATCCCGGCGACAAGCCCCTGGGCAGCAGCCTCTTCATAGCCTGATGTGCCGTTGATCTGCCCGGCCAGAAAAAGCCCTTCAATAAGTTTTGTTTCTAATGTCGGCTTAAGCTGGGTTGGATAGACAAAGTCATATTCGATTGCATAACCGAATTTGTTGATCTTCGCATTCTCAAGACCTTTTATGCTTCTGACAAATTTTATTTGGACCTCTCGCGGCAGGCTTGTTGAGATGCCGTTGGCGTAATATTCATCGCTGTCCAGACCTTCAGGTTCAAGGAATATCTGGTGCCTTGTCTTCTCTTTGAACCTGACAACCTTGTCTTCTATGGAAGGACAGTAACGCGGGCCGATGCCCTTGATGACTCCGCTGTAAAGAGGAGAATGTTCAAGATTATCAAGGATCGTCTGATGAGTATGTTCATTTGTATAAGTCATGTAACACGGAAGCTGCGGATTTGTAATCTCTTTAGTGAATAAAGACATCGGCGGAGGAGGGACATCTCCGTCCTGGACCCCCATAACAGAAAAATCGATGCTCTTTGCATCAAGCCTCGGCGGTGTTCCGGTCTTCAATCTGCCGATTTTGAACCCAAGCACATGAAGGCTATTTGAGAGATTTATCGAAGGCGGCTCGCCTATCCTTCCAGCGGGGAAATTATCCAGTCCAATATGAATCAGTCCGTTCAGAAATGTTCCCGTTGCAATGATTACAGTTTTTGATTTGTAAGTTTGCTCGTTAGTCCTTACTCCAGAAACTTCATTTTTATCAATCAATATCTCTTCAATGCTCTCCTGTCTGATATCAAGTCCTGTCTGCGCTTCAAGCGCTTCCCGCATATACTTTCTATAAAGCGCCCGGTCTGCCTGCACCCTCGTGGCCCAGACAGCCGGGCCCTTGCTCTTATTAAGTACCTTGAATTGTATCCCGGCCAGGTCTGTTATCTTTGCCATTTCACCGCCGAGGGCGTCTATTTCCTTTACGAGATGACTCTTTGCAAGTCCACCGATTGCAGGATTGCATGACATCTGGCCGATAGTATCAAGACTCATTGTAAAGATGGCTGTACTGAATCCCATCCTTGCGGCTGCCAGGGCTGCTTCACAGCCGGCATGGCCCGCGCCGATGACTATTATGTCGTAGTCACTGTCAGCGTTCATATGGATTACTATAACCTAATGAAGGGGGATTTATTAACTCAGGCTTGCTGCTTATTTTCCAAGCGCTTCTCTTATTTTTTTCAAAAGATCTTTTGGCGCAAGCGGTTTCGATACATAATTCAAGCCATTCTGAAGAATAATTTTTTTACGGATGAAATCCGCGGGATAACCGCTTACAAGAATCGCTTTAATATCCGGTTTCATTTCTTTTGCTTTACTGTAAACTTCCTGCCCGTTCATCTTGGGCATAATCACATCCAGCAGGAGAATATCTACCCGGTCCCTGTTACTGATAAATTTGTCAATTGCGTCTTCACCGTCTACAGCCTCAATGACCTTGTATCCGGCCGCTGAAAGTATTTGCTTTGTGAGTTCTCTGACATCCTCTTCGTCCTCTGCCAGAAGCACGGTTTCTGTTGCTTTTTCTGAGTCGGGAATTTCTTCAGCCGCGGTTTCTTTAACTCCTGATATAACCATCGGGAGATAAGCGGTAAATGTCGTGCCTTTGCCTGCATCGCTGAAGCATGTTATATATCCGTTATGCTGTTTGATTATCCCGTAAACTATTGAAAGTCCGAGACCCGTGCCCTTGCCGACTTCTTTAGTTGTAAAGAAAGGTTCAAATATCCTGTCCTTCATCTTTTTGTCTATGCCTGTGCCGGTATCTGAGACTGAAATAAAAGCATACTCGCCAGGCCTTTCGTATCCGTATAATTCAGTAAATTCCTTATCCAGTCTTATATTCCCTGTCCTGATAGTTAAAGCCCCCCCGTCAGGCAGCGCATCCCTTGCATTTGTGCACAGATTTATTATGACCTGGTCCATTTGAACACGGTCCGCCATTACTGTCAGGTCTCCGGACAGGGCCAGCTTTAATTCAATATGTTCACCGAGAATCCTTAACAGCATCTTGACCAGGTCCTCTATAATTTCATTAATGTTTACCGGCACCGGGTTGCTTATCTGCTGCCTGCTGAAGGCGAGAAGACTCCGGACCAGGTTGGCGGCCCTGTTAGATGAAGAGAGTATCTGGTCAAGGTTACTCTTTAAGGGATCGTCATCCGCCATATTCGTTTTTACAATGTAAGCATACCCTATAATCGCCGTAAGAATATTATTGAAATCGTGGGCGATGCCTCCGGCAAGCTGACCGATGGATTCCATCTTTTGCGCCTGCAAAAGCCGGGCTTCGAGTTTTTTCCTTTCTGTAATGTCTTGTGCCACCGCCAGTATGCATTGCCGGCCCTCAATATCTATTACTTCCACAGACCAGAGCATAGCGAGTTCCTCGCCGGTCTTTTTGCAGAATACTATCTCCTCGTTTTTAATCATCCCGGACTTGACGAGGCGGTCCATTACTTTATTGCGTTCTTCAGGATCAGCCCATATGCCGAGTTCCGCTGAAGTGCGGCCGATGACTTCTTCCCTCTCGTATCCGAAGGTGTGTAAAAAGGCGTTGTTCACCTCGATGAATCTGCCTTCTTTCATCGTGCTTATTGCCATAAGCGTCGGACTAGAACGAAACGCCTTTGAGAATTTCTCTTCCGAAAGACGCAAGACATCCCCTGCCTTCTTAAGCTCAACCGCGGCTTTATTGATCGTCTCCGCCATCTGGTTGAACGCTGAGATCAATTCCCCCATTTCGTCATTGGAATGCACAGGAACAATATCGTGGCGCCCGCCTCTTCTGAATACCGTGATAGATTTCCGAAGCCTTGAGACTGGATTAATTACAAGACGGTTAATCAGAATATTAAGGGCTATTAAGATAATAAATGTGATGATCACCGAAGAAACGACATTGTCAACCAGCGTCTTCTTGATCTCTTCATACATTGCGGATGAAGAAATGGTCAGTCTGACAAAGCCTATGGATATTTCGTGAGAATCTTTTGCCGGTTTAAATAATATGGCGTTATAAAAATCATATGTCTCGTCGATCTTTTTGTGAAAAGGACTGGTGGCTTTCTTAAAGTGGCTGATTGCTTCGGGATGAGGAGGCTCCTTTAATCTTTCAAGGGGGTATGCGTCAATAGCGTTCCAGATAGTAGAGTAGACCTGCACAAGCTCTACGTCTTCACCGCGCACGATATACTCCGCCTTTTTGATCAGGTCGAGGTTTTCCGATGCAAGCCCCTCTTCAGCGGCCCTTGCAAGCGAATGGCTCAACGCCTCTCCCCGTGCGATAAGTTTTTTCTCGATACCGCGGTGTGTGTCGGAAATAAAATAATAGGTCCTTGCCGCGCCGACAAAAACGATAATTAACGCGATCCAGATGGATAATTTTGTCTTTAAGGAGAGATTCATTTAATATCCAGAAGTGAAACAGCGCCGTATGAGCTTATAAGCTCTTGCCCCTGTTTGCTTAATGCAAAGTCAATAAATGTCCTTGTCTCCGGTTTTGGATTTTTTGGTATCAGAAGGAAAAGTGGACGCTTCAAAGGATACTTTCCGCTTGCAATGTTCTTTTTGTCCGGATATACACTGTCGAGCTTCAGCATCTTTACGGCCCGTTTCCGGGCGCTTGAAAAGCCCGATATGCCGAACCCTTCGAATGTCTTCTCCACCATCTGCTCAACAATACCGGTTGAGGCAAGGGACACAGTGTTCGGCATTTCCAGGGGACTTTTCCCTTCTAAGATCATCTCTTTTGTGGAAGTCTCAATACCGCTGAGTCCGTGTCCTGCATGCGGTCTTGAGATGAAAATCTTGACTGGGGCATCAGCGCCTTTAAGCTGGTTCCAGTTGGTTATTTTACCTGCGTATATCGCCCTTGCATCCACAAGAGACATATTGTCGAGCGGATTCGATTTGTGGACGATAAATACCAGGGCATCCCATGCTACCTGTATAAACTCTATATCGGCGGGATCGCCGGGCAAGTTGTGCCTGCAGGATGCGGCAAAGTCCACCTTGCCGCTCTTTAAATCTTCCAGACCTACAACACTGCCGCCCCCGCGCACGAACATCTTTACGCCTGTAAGTTTCTCATAGTCTTTAGCAAGTTCGGTCAGATAGCCGGTATTGCTTACGGAGCAGCCGCTTCCAACAAGGGTTTCAGGATATGCTTCGGGTATGTTCAGGGTAACTATAAAGAATAAGATGAATAATGCTGAAATACGAGTGCGCATATAAAGGTCCTTTTTCGATGTTATATATTGAGATTATATATCTCATCAAATACCGGTGCAAGTTCAATAAAGGCCTTCAGCACATCAGGGTCAAAATGCCCGGGCATAGTCCTCCCGTCGCCCTCTGTTATTATCCTGAAAACCTCCTGATGACTTAAACACGGTTTATATGGTCTTTCACTTCTCAGTGCGTCATACTGGTCGCAAAGCATGACTATTCTTCCCTCAATCGGGACAGCATCGGTTTTCAATCCTTCCGGATACCCTGTGCCGTCCCATCTCTCGTGATGGTTCAGTGCAATTGAGGCCGCCATCTTGATATTGTCATAAGACGAGCCAAAGAGGACCTTCTCTCCAATAATAGTATGGGATTTCATAATCTGGAATTCTTTATTTGTAAGACTCCCGGGTTTCAAAAGTATGGTGTCCGGTATTCCTATCTTCCCAATGTCGTGCATCTGGCCTGCAAAGGTGATGTTATCGATAAAATCCATAGGCATGTCCAGGGCCTCGGCAATTTTATTAGAGTACAGGCCGATCCTTGAGATGTGGGCGCCTGTATCGGTGTCCCTGAATTCAGCCATAGACGTCAGACGCTGTATCATCTCTTTGCTCACATTCCTGACAAGCGTCAGGGCGTTTGCCAGTTCCTGGGTCCTCTGTTCAACAGTGCTTTCAAGCACGCGCCTGTAATCTTTATCCATCTGCAGGAGAGTGTTGTATTTGACCGCTTTTTCTATTGAGTAAAGAAGATATTCAGGTTCATAGGGTTTGATGATAAAGTCAAAAGCCCCATGTTTTATGCCGGCAACTGCCATGTCCATTTGCGCATAGGCAGTCATGAGAATCACGGGCATGTCCTTTCTGACGGCATGTATTTTTGCAAGAAGCTCGATCCCCGAAATCTGCGGCATCTTGATGTCTGTCAGGACAATGTCGGTCACGTCTTTTTGAAAGCAGTCCAGGGCGTCCGCCGCATTTTTGCAGGAGGTGACTGAATAACCGAATTCCCTCAATAAACCGGAAAGTGAATTGAGGACAAGGGGTTCGTCGTCAACGACAAGGATATGGGCCTTTGCAGCGGTCATTTTGCCAGCTCTTCCTTGACCTTTTTTATAAGGCCTGCCGGAGATACCGGCTTTGCCATAAAGTTTATACCCTGCTTGATTATTTCCTGTTTTTGTATGAAATCAGCAGGATATCCGCTTGTAAGCAGAGCTTTTATATCAGGCCTGATCTTCCTGATCCTGTCATAAACCTCTTTTCCGTTCATCTTCGGCATTATTACGTCAAGTATAATCATATCAATCCTGTCCATGTTTTCAATAAATATATTCACTGCTTCTTCGCCGTCGGCTTTGCTTATCGGAAGATATATCCTGAAAGTTGAGCCCTTGCCGGGTTTGCTGTCACATGTGATATAACCGTTATGCTGCTTTATTATTCCGTATACCATGGAAAGCCCGAGCCCCGTGCCCTTTCCGACTTCCTTGGTTGTATAGAACGGCTCAAAAATTCTTTCTCTTATTTTTTCATCTATACCAATACCAGTATCTGAAACAGAAATAACCGCATATGTGCCGGGCTTGCCGTAATCATATGCCGCTGTAAAATTTCTGTCCAACTCAATAATCCCTGTCTCGATAGTTAAATCTCCTCCATCCGGCATCGCGTCCCTCGCGTTTGTGCACAGGTTTATCAAAACCTGGTCTATCTGGACATGGTCTGCCATTACCGTCAAATCCTCTGTAAGCGCCGTCTTCAATTCAATGTCTTCCCCGATCACCCTCAATAAAAGTTTTTCTATATTCCTGATTATCTCATTAAGGTTTACCGGCTCGGGATTGCTTATCTGCTGCCTGCTGAAAGCAAGGAGGCTCTGTGTCAGGTTCGCGCCCTTTTCAGATGCGGCAAGTATCTGTTCAAGGTTTATTTTCAACGGATCATCATTACCCATTCTCATCTTTAGAATGGTTGCATATCCTATTACTGCCGTAAGTATATTATTAAAATCATGGGCAATGCCTCCTGCCAGCTGGCCGACAGCCTCCATCTTTTGCGACTGCCGGAGCTGGTCTTCAAGTTTTCTGCGCTCAGTGATATCTCTGAC
>JACQXG010000100.1 GCA_016208905.1 Nitrospirota bacterium | reverse complement strand
GAGAGAAGCTGAATACAAAAAGCTTAAAACAAAACTTATAGCAGGAGCTGTGCTGACTGTCCCGATATTTTTACTTATGCTATGGGACCAGATCGGGCTTTCCTCAGTTGTTGGGATACCAGCGCAGGTCCACTTCCTTCTGCAGTTCATCATTCAGACACCTGTGCAGTTCTGGGTGGGATGGCAGTTTTATACAGGGGCAATAGCTGCTGCTCGTCATAGAACTACGAACATGAATACCCTGATAGCCGTTGGAACATCGGCTGCTTATATCTACAGTGTTGCGGCAACTTTTTTCCCTTCGATATTTGAGATCAAGGGATACTCGGCCCATGTGTACTTTGATACTGCGGCAACAATTATAGTGCTCATTCTGCTTGGCAGGCTCTTTGAGGCAAGGGCAAAGGGCAAGACATCTGAGGCTATAAAGAAACTCATGGGGCTTCAACCAAAGACTGCGAGAATAGTCGTTGACGGGCAAGAAAAAGATATTCCTATAGAAGAAGTTGAAATCGGTGATGCCGTTGTAGTCAGGCCGGGCGAGAAAATACCCGTAGACGGTATTGTAAAGGAAGGACATTCATCGGTTGATGAGTCTATGATATCAGGCGAGTCCATTCCCGTTGAGAAAAAAGCCGGCGATCAGGTAATCGGTGCGACTATTAACAAAACCGGTTCATTTAAATTTGAGGCAACAAAAGTCGGCAGAGATACAATGCTTTCTCAAATTATCAACATGGTGCAGGAGGCCCAGGGATCAAAACCGCCGATAGCGCGCCTTGCGGACAAAATCGCCTCGATTTTCGTTCCAGCCGTTATGGGCATTGCAACTCTTACTTTTATAATATGGCTGATCTTCGGCCCTGAGCCTGCTTTTACTTATGCGCTGTTAAACTTTATTGCCGTCATGATTATCGCCTGTCCCTGCGCACTGGGACTTGCCACGCCGACATCCATAATGGTGGGCACAGGGAAGGGGGCTGAGAACGGAATATTAATAAGAGGGGCGGAGGCGCTTGAAACTGCCCATAAGATTACTACGATAGTCTTTGACAAAACCGGGACCCTTACAAAAGTCGAACCGGTTGTAACTGATGTGGTCAGGGGTCAGGGGGCAGGGATCAGGAGTGAAAAAATATTATATTTTGCCGCCTCGGCTGAAAAGGGGTCCGAACATCTGAGTCTGAAAGACTTTCAGGTGAAGGAAAGACCCCGATGTATGTGGCAGTTGACGGAAATGCTATTGGAATTGTGGCCGTGGCGGACACATTAAAAGAAAATTCCGTGACGGCGATACAGGCCCTTCGCAAACTCGGCGTGGAAACGATTATGATAACCGGTGATAATAAAAGGACAGCAGTGGCGATAGCAAAGCAGGCCGGCATTGACAGGGTGCTGGCTGAAGTCCTGCCTGAAGACAAGGCAAGGGAAGTTAAAAAACTTCAGGCGGAAAACAAGGTTGTTGCCATGGTCGGCGACGGGATCAATGATGCCCCTGCGCTTGCGCAGGCTGATGTGGGGATTGCAATCGGCACTGGTACGGACGTTGCGATGGAGGCATCGGACATTACACTCATAGGCGGCGACCTCAAGGGTGTAGTTGCTTCGATTGCCCTGTCAAAGGCCACTATCAGGAACATAAAGCAAAACCTGTTCTGGGCCTTTGCGTACAATACTATATTAATTCCGGTAGCTGCAGGGGTCCTATTTCCATTCTTCGGAATACTCCTTAATCCGATGTTCGCGGCAGCGGCCATGGGCATGTCATCTGTTACGGTAGTCACAAATGCCTTGAGGCTCAGGCGGTTTGAGATTAATTTTTAGTAACTACTCAGGTGGATAGTCTGTAGGTGTTTAGGTAGATAGGGGAAAAAACCATGCAAGATAACACAAAGCTCAGAGCAGCAGTCCTAACAGACTACGGTCTAACCAACCTGAGTAGTTACGAAAATTAAATGAATATCTGGTTTTTGTATATGATAAGGTGTAAAGATGGGAGTTTATATACAGGGATAACAACAGATGTGAAGAGAAGATTTGAAGAACATCATGGTGATGATGGAAAAGGATCGAAATATTTAAGGGGAAAGGCGCCGTTGAAACTGGTTTTAAAAAAGAAAATCGGGAGCAGAAGTTTGGCGTTGAAGGTTGAAGATAAAGTGAAAAAGCTGACAAAAACTAAAAAAGAAATGTTCGTAGAGGGTAAAATCAAAATAAGAGAGATGAAGCGTCCATGATTCCCTGGGAATTGATCGACAGCGCGCAGGTGCCCGGGTCTGGCGGAGAGCTTAGCCTGTACAAGCGGGGAGAGGAGTTTTCAATCCGTGTGGAACGTTGTGAGCTTATGAACAGTCGTGTCTATTCATCGGAGGATGCTCTGGCAGAGCTTGCGTGTGTAAGGATTGCCGGCCGTCCTAAACCCCGGGTATTGATAGGGGGGTTGGGAATGGGATATACCCTGGCTATGGCGCTTCGCCGACTTGGAACTGGGGCCAGGATTGTGGTAGCCGAACTTGTGCCTGCTGTCGTGGAGTGGAACCGGGGCCCTCTTTCGGTGTTGGCCGGCCATCCGCTGGAGGATGACCGTGTCACTGTTCGTGAGGTTGATATTGCAAGTATACTGCGGGAAGAACGCCGGGCTTACGATGCTATCTTATTGGATGTGGATAACGGCCCCCAGGGTCTGACACGTCCGGGCAACGACTGGCTATATACACGGGCTGGACTGGATGCAGCCTTTGCAGCGCTGCTTCCTGCTGGTGTGCTGGCCGTATGGTCGGCAGGTACTGACCGGGCTTTTACCCAGCGTTTGCGATTGGCAGGATTTGAAGTGGAGGAAGTCTCTACGCGGGCGCGCGGCCCCCGTGGGGGGGCCAGGCATACGATCTGGCTGGCCGAGCGAGGTACCGGTTAACCCAAATAATGCAGACATTGAAAAATAATTTGTTTAACTCGATAAATTTATAATTAAATTATGCAGATAGCTTTGAATAGAAAAATGCATCCTAACCTTGATTGAAAATACGTTTAAGGAATCGAAAAACAAATAATTTTCCAACATCAGCATTATTTTAAATGCATTTATTGGATTAAATTTATGCCTTATTCTGTTTATAATTCGCTGGCTGTGCTTCTTTTAATTTACAGATATAGTTATTCGAATAGTTGACCTTATGTCACAGACTGGTATTTTAAAGAAAGTATGTCCTTTAAATTCATTAATTACAGGACTTCTCTTATCGGCGGGACTTTCATTTTTTTATTACTTTGGTATCCTTATTAGTTATAATTATTTGCCCGAATCCATCCTGTTTCTGATCAGCCTGACTTTAATTTGTTCCCTGATATTCTGGATAAATATTAAATATGACCGGATGTTCGATGTGGTAGATGTATTTTCAAAAACTATTTCTTTTGATTTTAAATTCAGCCAGCCGGGATTTGTCAGGTTATTAAAACTCCTTAGGCCGGTAGACCCTTATGCCGGTTTGCTGGGAACACTATCCGGGCTGCTATTAGTGCTCTGGGCTCTTCCGGCCCTGATTATTTACCTGGCAATACACCCTGATCCTCCCGGAAAGCTTTTAAATATTATTGTCTTTTTCATGTGCGGCGGGACAGGAATATTATATTTTATTTCCGATAGAGACTCTTTCTCTTCGGTTGCGGATAAAGTCATGTTCTTTACAGGTATCCTGCTGGGATCGCTGGGGGCAGTTAAAATATTTTAAAAAATGACAATTACTGTTTAATGTCCAAACAAGTTTGGCAGGTAAAAGGTTTCATATTTAGTCACAAGCCCTTTAATATTTAAATATTGCAAGTCGTTGGCCTTGTTTTCACTGAAACCCAGCTTACGGAAGTCCAATATTCCTTTCGGGGAATGGCATTCATCGCAGGCAACGCTGATTTCTTTTTTTGCTATGTCACGGTGGAAAAAATTCAGCTCCTTTTCGCTGTCCGCCTTTGAGAGTTTATTTTCTTTCTCAAGAAACTCCCTGGCTTTTTGATTGTCTTCTGTATTAATGAATAATTTTATCTTCCCTTCACCGGTCTTGTAAACCGCGATTCTGGATATGAAGTGCTTAATAGCAGTCGTTTCCGTACGCTCTTTTTCTTCATCGAATATTTTTAACATTTTGGATATAAAGGCCTCCGGCTCCTTCAGTTCTTTAACTTCTTTCTTTTCATGGGTCCCGTATGGTTCTCCGGTAAATTCAAACTCTTCAGGTGTTTTCCAGTCATATATCAAATTAGCCCGATGTTCCTTCCTGAAATGGCATACTTCACAGAGCATAAATCCTGTGTGCATATTTACCAGCGCCCTTACCTTGTTGTTTTTGCTGTGCGGATACAAGGGATGGCAGACCCTGCAGGATGATTCGTCATCCAGGCGCGTAATGGCAAATTTTTCTTTTTTGTGGAAATCCGTCAGGTATGAACGGTCGATGTTGTCTATTTTTCCCTTGTCCTCAGAATGACATTTTGTAGTACATTCAACTTCTGTCACGTTTGTATGCGGTATCTGCACTGTCTTCGGATGGCATTCCCTGCACTCAGTTTTGGCGTGTGAAGAAAGCAAAAACTTATCTTCATCAATATGGAGGACTTTAAATTTGTCGGGTTTTTCAAACCTAACAAACCCGGGATAACGATGACAGGTAAGGCATCCCCCTCTGTCCATAGCATGGGAAGGAGGGGTACTGTAAAAGATAAAAGACCCACTTATTACAATTATTATTGCGAGGTTGAATTTTTTCAATTTATTTTTCAAAGCTACAGAGTTAAATTTGAAATTTATATTTCTGATTAATTTTATTACATTGTCGATATATTGGCAACAGTAAAAAAATTATTGTTTCATTAAATGATTTAATTCTCAGCCGTTAATTGGATATAGAAGGCTGCCGCCAGTATGTCATTTCGACATCAGGAGAAATCTTATCTTTATAGCAATCAAGTAATGAACGGATTTCTCCCTTCGGTCGAAATGACATTTGCTATCTATCACTGAATGGTCCCGCCGGCATTCAGATTTTATTTAATTGAGCCGATAACAGCTTAACAGCTTCAAATCATTTGATAATGTCAGTCAGGAGGACATCTTTTGCTGAATATTCTTTTAAAAGATATCGCACAGAAAGAAAATCTGTCTGTCCAGGGCAGCGCTACTTTAAAAATCCTGGTTGACTTAATGAATATAAACCAGAAAGGCGTTGTCGTAATTCTGGAAGACTTAAAACCAATAGGGATCCTGACTGAAAGGGACGTTGTTGAAATATTATTCAAGGGTATCAGTTTAGACGAGGAAATATATAAATATGCTAAAAAAAATCTGGTTTCAACTATCGGGGTAAGAACAGTAGGTTATGCCCTCAATCTGACATTGGAAAATAATATAAGAAGAGTTATCGTTGTAGACGATTCCAATAATTTCATCGGGGTCGTTACACAACAGGATTTACTTAAATATCTTGAAGAAGACTTTTACCGCCTGACTATTAAAGTCAAACATATTGTAAAAAATACCGGCGATCTGCTGTATGTCTCTCCGGGCGAACCATTAAATAACGTCCTGAAAATAATGTTTGCAAACAAGATCAGTTCGGTGCCTGTATTAGAGGACGGCAGACCCATCGGGATCATATCCGAAAAAGATATCCTGAAGCTGGCCGGCAAGAATACTCTGCTTGATAGCAGTGTGAGCAAATACATGAATAGTCCTGTGGACACTGCGAGGCTGGATTCGCTCCTCGTAGAAGTCGTGGAGGTAATGAATTACAAGAACATCAGAAGGGTTGTTATTGTTGATGATGAAGGATCAGCTATTAAAATAATTACTATCAGAGACGTGATTGAGAATCTGGAGGGGAATTATAACAAGTTTTTAGAAAGAAAACTTCAGAGTGCGAAGGAAATATTGAATTTGCTTCCGGAGATGCTTATAGAAGTTACAGATACCGGAAGGGAGCAATTAATAATCTGGGTCAATGATAAGGTTGTCAGCAGATTTGGCAGGGAAATACTGGACAAGCCGGTGACCAGTTTTTTCCCCCCTGACACATGGAGTAATATCTACTCTTCTTTAATCAAGTTAGGCAAGATAGAACATATCAAGCTCAAGAAAGATGACAGCATTTATGAACTTTCCGGATTTTTTATAACAACCTTTGGAAAAATGGAAAAAGGCAGATTTCAGTTAATAATGAGGGATATTACTGAGGACATCAAGCTGTCTACAGTCGATCCGCTTACAGATATTTATAATAGGAGATTTATTAATGCTTTTCTGATGAAAGAGATAGAGAGAAGTAAACGGCTGGACAGGCACTTTTCTGTTGTAATCTCTGATATAGACAATTTTAAAATAATAAATGATTCGTACGGGCATTTATCCGGAGACATCGTCCTTAAAGCGCTTGCCCGGCTCATAACAGATACAGTCAGAAATCTGGATGTTGTCGGCAGGTACGGAGGAGACGAATTCATGCTGATTTTGCCGGACACTAATAATGAAACCGCTAATAATATCATAGACAGGATCAGGGTAGCAGTTGAGAATCTGGAAATGCCTGTATTGAGAGATATTAATGTCAGAATAACTGCAAGTTTTGGTATCGCAGCCTTCCCGGAAGATGGAACTTCATTGGAAGATCTGCTGGTTTCAGCTGATGAGCGTTTATATAAAGCAAAGAGACTGGGAAAAAATAAAATCGCTTTTAAATAACCTGTTAGTGCCCTGAATAAAATCTTCTTTCTTTACCTGAGCTGATCCTGGATAATTATATAAGTCTCTGATGTTAATTATCGATTGAAACTTCGCTATTCTCAAAATATCTGACTTTATATATTTCACATATTCTGAAATTTTTATTGCAGTAATAAATTGCTTTCTCTATGTCCTGACTCCCCATTTTAAAGCAATAACAATCACATAATGGATCTTGAACCAAAGGACACATTCTTTTTTTAAGAGCGTATTGTAACACTATTCCTCCTGTAGTTTATTTGACTTAGAAAACTGCTTAAGGCTGTAACGTACATTATCAAAATTCATGCCTGAAAGACGGACCGAAGAGATTTTCTAATTCTTATTTATTAACGGTTAGTTAGAATGAAGAAGAAATGGACAAGCTGTTTTAGTGTGCCTGAAAACGGATTGCAAAGAAGTTAAACTGTGCCATATATGTGTCATGTCACAGTTTTATGATATTATGCGGGTAACTACTTTGCATATAATGCTGCTATATAAATCATATAACGAATCCGCTTTGCATTAATTCATAAATAAGCACGGTTGATAATACCTGGATACCTGCTTTAAACTAATTAACAATAAACTGCTGAGGGGCAAAGTGACAAAGGCACAAAGTTTAATAAAATATATGGATAGTTTTTATCCTTTTTTTTAACTTTGTCCCTTTGAAACTTTGTGCCTTAGAAACTAGCAACAAATTCTACAGGGAGGAATATATTAATGGCAGAAAATTCATTTGACATAGTCAGTAAGGTAGATTTACAGGAAGTTTCAAACGCGATTCAGCAGGCAATGAAAGAGATCGGACAGCGGTTTGATTTCAGGGGCAGTAAAAGCAATATTGATCTGGATAAGGGCAAGAATGAAATAGTTGTAGTATCTGATGATGAATATAAGCTGAAAAATGTAATTGATATTTTACAGAGTAAATTGATTAAGAGAGAAGTGCCTCTGAAAGCATTAAATTACGGTAAAATTGAAGACGCCGCTTCAAGCACCGTAAAACAGATCATAACTCTGCAGCAGGGCATCCCGACCGAAAAAGCGAAAGAGATTGTAAAGCTGATAAAGAATTCCAAACTCAAAGTACAATCTGAAATTCAAAAAGATCAATTACGTGTAAGGGCAAAAAAGATAGATGACCTGCAGGCAGTTATTCACTTGTTGAAAGAAAAAGACTTTGATATTCATTTAGAGTTTGTGAATTATCGGTAAAGACAAGGCAAGAGGCGAAAGGCAAGAGGCCATGGGAAGTATCCTATAGCCTCTTGCCTTTCGCCCCTTGCCCTTTATTTTTGTGTATAATACCACCTATGAGTTTCTGGGACGACGTCAGGCATGATTTCAGGACCGTTTTTGAGATGGATCCTGCTGCCAGGAACAGGCTTGAAGTCATCCTGTCTTATTCAGGCTTCCACGCGATTTTTTTTCACAGGATCAATCATCTGCTGTGGACTGCCGGGGTGCCTTTTTTCCCCCGGTTCTTTTCCCAGGTCACCAAAATTATCACCGGCATAGAGATACATCCCGCAGCAAAGATTGGAAGAGGTTTTTTCATAGACCACGGGATGGGGGTGGTCATCGGAGAAACCGCGGAGATAGGCGAGAACGTGCTCCTCTATCAGGGGGTCACCCTCGGCGGCACGGGCAAGGAAAAGGGGAAGAGACATCCGACCCTCGGCAGCAATATTGTTGTAGGCGCAGGGGCAAAGATACTTGGCGATATTACAATAGGAGACAATGTTAAAATAGGCGCTAATTCCGTAGTGCTGCATTCCGTCCCGAAGAACTCCATTGTAGTCGGTGTCCCGGGAAGGGTGATCAAGAAGAAGGTTGTTAAGATGTTTGACGACGGGCCGGTGGAGATGCTTGATCATGTGCATATCCCTGATCCTATGGAAGAGAAATTTGAGGAGTTCAAGACTTATATAAATGAACTCGAAAGGAGAATAAGCAGTTTGGAAGGCAAGGGTGAAATTATAAAGGTTTATAACACGATGAGCGGAGTAAAAGAGGACTTTGTCCCTCTTGTTCACGGGAAAGTCAACATGTACGTGTGCGGGATAACAGCTTATGATGTTTGCCATCTGGGACATGCCAGGAGCGCCGTAGTTTTTGACATTATCAAGAGATATCTGCGATACAGGGGATATGATGTGACTCATGCGAGAAATATTACCGACATTGATGACAAGATCATTGCGCGTGCCGCAAAAGAAAATATATCCACTGAAGCAGTAGCAAGGAAATATACGGCAGAGTATTACAGGGACATGGAGCTGCTTGGCGTCAGCAGGGCGGACATTGAGCCTAATGCCACTGATCATATAACAGAAATGGTCCATACTATTCAGGGGCTTGTTGATAAGGGGTATGCTTATCCTGTTGAAGGTGATGTTTATTTCGAAGTCAGCAAGTTTTCCGGTTACGGAAAACTTTCAAAGAAAAATGTGGATGATCTTTTGTCCGGGGCCAGGGTGGATGTAGATGAAAGGAAAAAGAGCCCGCTTGA
>JACQXG010000010.1 GCA_016208905.1 Nitrospirota bacterium | reverse complement strand
TGGGGCATCATTTATAGAAGATCTTGGGGCCGACTCTCTTGACACAGTTGAACTGGTCATGGCTTTTGAAGAGGCATTTAATATTGAGATTCCGGACGAAGACGCAGAGAAGATTTTAAAAGTTCAGGACGCCGTCAAATATATAGAAGACAAATCAGGAAACTAAGACAAAAAAAGGGATTTACCGCAGAGGAATAATAGGTTCAAAAAGAAGTTGAGAAGATCAGAAGTTGTGAAGCTGAGAAAAGGCAATATTTTTTCCCTCCCATCTTCTCAACTACTCAACTTCTTATCTTCTATTATCCCGTGCGTTCTCTGTGGTTAAATTAATATTAGACAATAATTAAATGAAAAGAAGAGTTGTAATAACAGGACTTGGGATGATAACACCCCTTGGTACAGGAACTGATAAATCCTGGAAAGGGCTCACTGAAGGACGCTCAGCTATAAAGAGAATTACACACTTTGATCCTGAAGGCCTGCCGTGTCAGATTGCCGCAGAAGTCTCTGACTTTGAAATCGATAACTTCATCGAAATCAAAGAGCAAAAAAAGATGGACAGATTTATCCATCTCGGACTTGCTGCAGCTACATTAGCAATGGAGGACTCGGGACTGAAGGTTACGGAACATAATGCTGACAGAATCGGTGTTATAGTCGGGGCCGGTATTGGAGGCCTGTCTTCAATCGAACGATATACTAAAATCATTAATGAAAGAGGTCCTAAAAAGGTTTCTCCTTTCTTCATTCCAATGACAATCATAAATCTTACCGCCGGACAAATATCTATCCGCTTCGGCGTTAAAGGCCCGAACTCAGCCATTGCCACCGCTTGCGCTACCGGAACTCACGCAATTGGAGATGCCTTTAAATTAATCCAGAGCGGCGGAGCAGAAGCAATGATCTGCGGGGGATCTGAAGCAGTAATAACGCCTTTGGGAATTGCCGGTTTTACTGCAATGAAAGCCCTTTCAACACGAAATAATGAACCGGAGAAATCAAGCAGACCTTTTGACAGAGACAGAGACGGTTTTGTTATGGGTGAAGGCGCTGGAATTCTTATTCTTGAAGAGTTAGAGCATGCTATAAACAGAGGCGCCAGGATATATGCTGAACTTATCGGGTACGGTTTAAATGCAGACGCATACCATATAACAAGTCCCGCGCCTAACGGTGAAGGCGCAGCTAAATGTATGGCATCCTCTCTTCAATATGCCGGTATCAATCCTGAACAGGTTGACTATGTCAATGCTCATGGAACATCTACAAAATACGGCGACGAAATCGAAACAACCGCTATAAAGAAAGTTTTTGGTGACCATGCCTACAAATTTTGCGTCAGTTCCACAAAGTCGATGATCGGGCACCTTCTCGGCGCTGCCGGCGGAGTTGAAGCCGCAATTTGCGTACTAAGTATCATCAACAAGACTGTGCCGCCTACTATTAATCTTGATAACCCGGATACAGATTGTGATCTTGATTATGTACCCCATAAAGCAAGATCTCTTGATTTAAATATTGCAATGTCCAACTCATTTGGATTTGGTGGAACGAATGCATGTATCATCTTCAGAAGATTTGTCTAATCTTGAAGCTTCATTAGGTTATACCTTCAAGAAAAAGTCTTTACTAAAAGAGGCCCTCACCCATAAATCATATGCCCATGAAAAAACGAAGGACCATATATTATTTAATGAACGTATGGAGTTTCTGGGCGATTCAGTTCTCGAATTAATCATCAGTGAATACCTGTTCATCACTTATACTGATTATACTGAAGCTGACTTATCTAAAATCAAAGCATATATTGTTCAGGAATCTACACTGGCACAAACCTCAAAGGACTTGGATATAGGAGCTTATCTCCTTCTGGGCAAGGGGGAGGAAATGACCGGGGGCAGAAAAAAATCTTCGTTACTTGCCGATGCCTTTGAGGCAGTGCTTGCAGCGATTTATCTTGACAGGGGATATAAAAAGGCAAGAGAATTCGTGCTCAAACATTTATCAGGAAAGATAGAAGCGCTTACGGCAAACAACTTCATATTTGATTTCAAAACAAAACTCCAGGAAGTTGCACAGGCACAATTCGGGGTCTTACCGAAATATGTTATACATAAAGAGGAGGGCCCTGAACATAAGAAGACCTTCGAGGTCAAGGTCTTTATAAAAGATAATTTTCTGGGTTCCGGGAAAGGAAAAACCAAGAAAGCCGCAGAACAAAAGGCCGCTGAGAAAGGCCTGATAGAAATCAAGGAGAAAAATGAAACTAACTTATAAAAAGTCAGGGGTCGATATTAATGAGGGCACCAGGTTGGTGGACATAATCAAGCCCTTGGCGCGTTCAACTTTTAAGCCTCATGTTATGAATGACATAGGCTCTTTCGGCGCTTTTTGTAAATTTGATGCCAGACGTTATAAATATCCTGTTCTGGTCAGCAGCACAGACGGCGTAGGGACGAAATTAAAGATAGCTTTCATGCTGAACAAACACGACACGGTCGGGATTGATCTTGTTGCCATGTCGGTAAATGATATCCTCACAAGCGGGGCGAAGCCATTTTTTTTCCTTGATTACTTTGCAACCGGCAGGCTTTCGACAAAAACCGCAGGCGCTGTTATAAAAGGTATCGCCGAAGGATGCAAAATGGCGGACTGCTCACTTATAGGAGGCGAGACGGCCGAGATGCCGGGTTTTTACAGTGAGGGAGAATACGACCTTGCGGGATTTGCAGTCGGCATTGTCGACAGGGACAAGATCATCAACGGTAAAGGGATCAGGGCAGGAGATATACTGATAGGGCTTTCCTCAAGCGGTCTTCACAGTAATGGTTATTCGCTTGCAAGAAAACTCTTCTTCGACATAAAAAAATACAGTCCGAAAAAACATTTAAAAGAACTCGGCTGCTCTATAGGTGAAGAGCTGTTGAAGCCGACAAGGATTTACGTGAAGAGTGTTCTGAAGGTCATGCAAAATTTTCAGCTCAAGGGGATAGCCCATATCACCGGCGGCGGGATCACCGAAAACCTTCCGCGGGTCCTTCATAAGAAATCAAAATTACATTTCACCGTCGAAAGAGGCAGCTGGCCCGTACAGCCGGTGTTCCGTCTTATCCAGAATATGGGCAATGTTGAAGAAGGGGAAATGTTCAAGACATTTAACATGGGAACCGGTATGATAGCGGTAGTGAGTGCACCAGAAGCCGTGAAGATTGTGAAAAAGTTTAATCAGCTCGGCGAACAGGCCTTTATCATCGGACAGGTTGAAAAAGGCGGCGACGGCGTAGTGTATATCTGAAGAGCTTTTCTGTAATAAACTTAAAACTGCGTTTGAAACGCCTCCGCCAGGAGACACAAAGGTCATGCGGATTAGTTACTTCTTCAATTTCTTCCTGAAACTCAAAAGTCCAACCAGGCCGCTGCCAAGAAGAAGCATTGTTGAAGGTTCGGGTATAGGGGGAGGCGGCGGCGGGGGATTATTAAATGCCGTTGCATCATGAGACGGCGGATTCCAAAAACCGTTAAGTGAGAAAACATCAAAGTGGACTTCAGAGAACCCTGCCCATGAAATGATTGCTGACCGTGATGAAAGTGGTGCAAGGTCAAAGCCGAGGTCAACTACAGCATATCGTCCGTCATGGTTTGTTGTAACAGGATCGTCATATATCCCATGATTACCGCCGCCATACTGAGACGGTAATAAAATATTGTTAAACAGGGAATAGTCTATTCCATTAACTGTTACAATTCCGCTCTCACCATCATGGATGGTAATCATCAGATGAATCCCTGTTGCTGAAACAGCTTTATTCCCACTTGAAGCATTGTATATGAACAAATCAAATGGATTATTTGAAGTTAAATAGCTGTCATCAAACCAGGGGTCCCCTACCGTGCCTACATAGCCATTGCCGCCAGAGCCTGGAGTTGCTGAATCTGTACTAAGCCATAAATGAGGACCGCCAATCGGTGTGCCTAACGATATAGATGAATGAAAAATAATAATGAATATTACCAGTCCAAAAATATTGATTATTCTTTTCATAACAAGTTCTCCTTAATATTCTCCTTATATATGAAGTCAGCAATATCTATGCCCGTACACAACTTATTGAGTTTATTAACAACTTACTTGTTACCTTTCGGTAAATGTGTAAAGTAATCTGTCTTAATGTAAAACTATACGACATAAATATATACTGACTCACTCAACTCTGACCAGCAGATCTCCGGGGAGTTTGTCTATAAGATCCTGCAAGGCGGTCTTCAACAATCCTTCTGATTTGGATTCTGCAGTGATAATGACTCGAAAGTCAGTTTTCCCGAGAACCGGATATGAACCGAATGTAACATCTTTATATTTTTCAACTACTCCATTCAGAATTTCCGCAATATTCGATTCGTGACAATTCAGATATAGTCGCTTAAGATAAAAAACTGATGACCTGAATTTTTCTTTAATTATGGCAAACTTATTTTGCATATACTCAGGAATTCCGGGAAAAATAAAAATATTCTTGAAAGATACAACAGGAAATCTCATATTTTCATGAAAATCAATCTCACTGCCTTCCGGCACTTCTGTCATCTTCAACACAGAATTGTTGATCAGGTCTTTATATCTTAAGTTGAGTATTTTCTTAATTCCCTCATGAGCCACAAGATTCACCCTGAATCCCTTAGCTATTCCGGCCATCGTTACATCATCATGTGTAGGACCTACTCCTCCGGATGTAAAAACGTAATCGTACCTGCCGGAAAATTCAACAACCTCCCTGCCAATTATTTCAATTTCATCGGGGATCACGGATATGCGTTTAACATCAACTCCCAGATCACGCAACTCACAGACAAGATAGAAGGAATTTGTGTCCCTTACCTTGCCTGAGAGTATTTCATTACCTATAATTACTATTCCTGCGGTTTTTGAATTTTCCATAACGTCACTTTATCAATAATGATTAAACAACACCCTGGTTATTCGTAACTGAAACAGTTTCTCTTAAGGCTTTATAAACTGCAGCTTATTATAAATAAGCCATTACAGTGATAACAAGATGTATCATATTGACGAACTAATGCCGGTAGTGTGTAAATACTATTTTGAGACTATTAATATCTTAAAAAAAGAGCAACATGCCAATCCCATTGCCCGCGCCTTTAACCATGGAAAGCTTGACAACTTTTGAAAGTTTCATCCTTTAATCGTATGGATATATCAAATTGGGAGCCTTCATCGAAGATTGTCTCAGCAGTATTTAATGTGCGGGGAGCAAGAAAGGATCAACCTTAAATTTGTTATTTATATCCTTGATAATAAGATCAGCTTCTCCTTTATTTTTTATACCGAGGATCCTGACCTTATTAAATCCATTCTCCTGTTCAATATACGCATTAAGATAATTGACCTTTATTTTTTCGACCATATCATTAGCATATTCAAGATTCCTGAAAGCCCCGGCTTGCATGATATAATTACTGTCCATTCCGGAAAGGGCCATTTGAGCGGCCTTCTTATATAAATTATCAGCCATCTGCGCGTCAATCTTTTTCAGAAGCATATATTCTCCATGCGCAGAACTGTTATCATTTGACATCAGGTATGAAACAGCAAGATTATAATGTGCCTCTGCGTAATCAGGTTTGATCATTACAGCCTGTTTGTAAGACTCTATGGCCTCTTTATGCAGTCCACCGCGATCATGTACAACTCCGCGATTAAAATAGTCTCCCTCATCATCTGGTTTGAGTGTCTCGGTGCCTTCCTCATCCACCGGGTACCCTTTATTTGTGATATTTTTTTGATTTATTTCCGGATCGAGGTTAGCCGGTTTTGATACAATTAACGCCACATTGTATTTAACTGCATGCTGGGCACTGTTGACCCATTGAGAAGTGAGTAATGATAAAGCTATTGATAGGAAACACATGGATAATACAATTTTCTTTCTCATAGTCCTCATTTAACTCTTTCCATAAGTTTTCATATTAAACATAATATGCATTATTTCATTCGACACTCTCTTTGGGAAACATTAATTTACAGAAAGAAGATGAAGTCTTTATTTATTCGCAGCTGATCTGAAACCTAGACCAAATCTGGCAGGCCTTTTAAATAGGGGCGCCTTTTGTGCTACTGAACTTATACACTGTGGAACTTATTCTGTGCAGAGGATATACCCCTGGCAAGAATTTCCTGGATTGCGTCGGCAGCTGTTTCAACGGCCTCTTCCATAACAGGCTTTTCCTGTTTGTTGAACGGGCGGAGAACATATTTCTCGGCAGGACCTCTGTTTGGACGTCCGATACCAATCTTCAATCTTACAAAATCATTTGAGCCCAATCTGTCTATTATTGACTGGATACCGTTATGTCCCCCGGAAGAACCGGTCTTTCTGATTCTGATAACACCTGTTTCCAGATCAAGGTCATCATGAACGACAAGTATATTATCTATTCCCTCGTGCCTTCTTATTGCATCCCACACTGCAATACCGCTTCTGTTCATAAAAGTAAGAGGCTTAATGAGGACCGCCTTCTGGTCCTCAATTAAGCCTCTTCCGTATACAAAGTTTGTTGTCTTCTGTCTTATTGAGATGTTGAATCTGGCTGACAGGGCATCGATAACCTTAAATCCGATATTATGCCTCGTGTCCGCATAATCATCTCCAGGGTTGCCCAAACCAACCACAAGCCACATAATATTCTATTTTTTCTCTTCCTCTTTTTTATCTTCCTTGCCTTTACTCTTTACCAGTTCCGGCTCTGCGGCTGCAGCTTCAGCAGCCTCCGGGGCCGCCTCTTCAACAACAGGCGAACTGACCGAAAGTATGACCTCTGAAGGACTGGTAATTATCTTAACGCCCTCATCCACTCTAAGGTCACTGACATGAAGAGCATTTCCGATTCCAACTGATTCAGCGTCAACCTCAAACCTGGACGGTATATGTGTTGGAAGACACTCCACTTCAACTTCCCTTAAGTGATGCTGCAGGATACCGCCCATTTTAACACCTATTGGCTGCTTGACGATAACGACAGACACCATGACCTTTACCAGTTTTTTCAGTGATACTTCCATGAAATCCACATGCAGCAGTTCTTCGGAGACCGGGTCCCTCTGATAATTTTTTATAAGCACAGGGTGTTCTGAAGTTTTGGCCCCATCTTCATTAAGTTCAATTGTAATCAAGGCATGTTCTCCAACACCCGAATAAATGAGTTTTGTCATTTGTTTGCCCTGTATTTTGATCGGGGTGGAATTGCCCTCAGAGTATACAACTGCAGGGACCATTCCTGTCCTTCTCAGACTGCGGGCGCTTCCCTTGCCTGTCTCAGGCCTTTTATCTGCTTTGACTAATATTTTCTCCATTGTTTTTAATACCTCCAGATAATTTTTAAATCTTTATTAAATAAACAGCGAACTGACTGACGTCTCCTCGTGTATTCGTTTAATTGCCTCGCCTAACAGCGCCGCTACAGAAAGGACCATGAGTTTTTTGCATCTCTCCTGCTTTTCATCCATAGGAATTGTATTGGTCACAATTACTTCCTCCAGCGCTGAATCGTTTATTCTATCCAGTGCAGGGCCGGAAAGTACAGCATGCGCGCAAGCTGCGATGACCTTTTTTGCGCCTTTTTCTTTAAGCGCTGCCGCGGCATGAGTAATAGTCCCGGCAGTGTCTATCATATCGTCAAAGAGAACGGCATTCTTGCCTTCAACCTCTCCTATAACATTCATTACTTCAGAAATATTTGCCTTTTCACGGCGTTTATCAATTATTGCCAGGGATGCATTCAGTCTCTTTGCAAACGCCCTTGCCCTTTCAACGCCTCCGGCATCCGGAGAGACGATAACAAGATCATTTAAATATTCTTTTTTCACATAGTCAACAAGCACCGGAGCAGAATAAAGGTGATCAACCGGTATATCAAAGAAACCCTGAATCTGACCGGCGTGTAAATCTATAGTAAGCACTCTGTCTATTCCAACCGCTTCAAGCAAGTCGGCAACCAGCCTCGCCGAGATAGGGACCCTGGGGGCCGCCTTCCTGTCCTGTCTGGCATATCCATAATATGGTATCACTGCCGTAATCCTGCCGGCGGAGGCCCTTCTCAGCGCATCTATCATCAGAAGCAGCTCCATGAGATTTTTATTAACAGGCATGCAGGTCGACTGGATAACAAACACATCTGAGCCTCTTACATTTTCATTTATCTGCACCATTATCTCGCCGTCACTGAAATTAGAGACTGTAGCTTTACCGACCGGAATTTCCAAAACATCGGCGATCTCTTTAGCCAACGTCTTGTTGGAATTACCTGTAAACAACTTAATACCTTCTGGCATTTACTCCCCCCTTTTTATGAGGCATTAGCTGTCAGCTGTCAGCCATCAGCTAAGACAAAGATAATTTCGACAATGTCAAAATAACAAGCTAACAGCTGATCGCTGAGTGCTTACAGCTGTCTTTGGCTGGGGCGGGAGGATTCGAACCCCCGAATGCCAGGACCAAAACCTGGTGTCTTACCGCTTGACGACGCCCCATCTTCAGAGTTTAGAGTTATGAGTTAAGAGTTATGATGCTGGTTACGCCTAACTCCAAACTCCTGACTCTCAACTCTAAATTATCGTCTCAACCACAGCTGTCCAATAATCTTTAAACAAACTCGAAGCCTCTTCAGCCGTTCTGCGCGATTCAAATACTCCAAATACGGTCGAACCACTTCCGCTCATCAAAGAAAACACAGCCCCCTGTCTACGAAGCATTTCTTTTATTTCGGCAATTACAGGAAAGCTGCTTATGGTAACTAATTCAAGATCATTTGAAAGATTACCACTCAGGCCGCATAGATCGGCTCTTTCAATATTGCAAATAAAATGCTCAATATTATTTACTTTCTCGACTTTTTTTGTCAATATTGCAAAGTTTTTATACACCCATGCGGTTGAAACATCAAATGAAGGCTTTACAAGCAGGAGATTCACTGGCCTTAGCGCCTTACGGGAGATTAATTTCTCTCCCCTGCCATAGGCATAAGACAGAGAGCCGTGCAGGAAAAAGGGGACATCGGAGCCCAGTTCTTCAGCTATACTGCAGAGCTCTCCGGTATTCAGGCCCAGGGACCATAATTCATTTAGTCCCTTAAGGGCTGCGGCCGCGTCACTGCTGCCGCCGCCTAGACCTGCTCCCATAGGGATATTTTTCTCTAAATATATTGCCGCCCCCTTCCTAATGCCATATCTGTTTTTTAAAAGCATTGCGGCCCTGTAAACCAGGTTCTGTTCTGCGGGAATAGAGGCATCTGTTTCCAATACAATATTGTCAGACAGATGCCCGCCCTGGCCGGACTTTTTTTTCAAAGGGGTAAATGTGAGCACATCATAGAGGGTTATTTTTTGAATAAGGCTTTGAATCTCATGATAACCGTCGCCGCGCTTATCAGACACTTTCAGAAACCAGTTTATCTTTGCCGGTGCTTTTAAAGACAGTGATAAGTGATGAGTGACGAATGATGAGTCTGTGCCCATTAATTTTGGATTATTGCTTTAATTTCTGAAGCTTCTTTTCTAATCTTTCTTTGAGACCCTCTTCTTTTTCCTGAAACTCGAGAGATTTCTTCCATGCCTTGACAGCAGCGTCCTTATCACCCAAATTGATATAAACATCACCAAGGTGCTCCAGGATCAGCGGGTCCTCCTTCTCCATCTCTGTAGCTTTTATCAATTCTATAAGGGCCTCCTTATACATCCCTTTCTTATAGTAAACCCAGCCGAGACTGTCACGTATATATCCCCGTTCAGGCTCTAATTTGACCGCCTTATTAATCAGCTCCAGGGCCTCATCCAGATTTATCCCCCTGTCGGCATAAGAATATCCCAGATAATTAAGCGCGTCAACATGTTCCGGATTAATTTTGATAGTTTTATTAAGATAGCTGAACATTTTTTCGACTTTCTTTAATTTCTCATACAGCACTGCAATAGTGAAATTTAATTCGTCATCCTCCGGCGCTACGACCAGTCCCTTCTTGAATATTTCTTCAGCCTTAACATAATCCTGCTTTTGAATATACAGCTGTCCAAAATAGAGGTATATTTCCGGATTGCCGGGTTGCAGTTCAACAAGCCTCTGAAATTTCTCCGCGGCATCATCATACCGCTTCATCACAGCCAGAATTCTTGCCAGCATATATATTGCATTAACATTGTCGGGTTCGGCAGCGATAACTTTACGCAGCTCTCCTTCCGCCTTTTCAAACTGTTTACTGTCAACATACATGTTAACAAGCATTCCGAGGACTTTGAGGTTGTCCGGTTCCGCCTGCGAAATCTCCGATAGCTGGGCAATAACTTTCTCAATAAGTCCCTGTTTAAAGTAAAGTCTCGTGAGTCTTTTCCTTGTCTCTGTATCGCGCGGGTTTAATTGCAAGAAATTTTCATAATTCAAAATCGCTTTATCAATATTTTCAACAGATTCATAAGCAGCGCCTAACATATAAAATGCGTCTGGAAAAGACTGGTTTGATTCTACCGCTTTCTCAAGTTCACTGATCGCCTTGTCATACTCTTTTGTCTCAACATAAATCCTTCCAAGATAATACCTTACCATTGCATTATAAGGCTCCAGGCTGACGGCGTCTTTTAATACCCTGACCGCCTTGTCCATCTCCTGATTAAGCGCATATATATAGGCAAGATGTATATATGTCTGCACCTGTAACGGGTCATTTTTAATCAATCGTAAATATATATCAATTGCTTTCTGAAAGTTCTTTTGACTGGAGTACAGATTGGCGAGCAGAATTAATGCCGGTTTATAATCCGGGGTCTTTTTAAGCACACTCTCTGTGATCTTGACGGCATCCTCTATCCTGTCCATCCTCAGATATAACTGGCTGATTTCTATCTTCAGATAAGATGATCCGGGGTCCTCTGCAAGGGCCAGCTCCAGATATTTGACGGCTTCCTCCCATTTATGCTCCAGTTCAGCTTCAACAGCAAGAATGTAATTGGCATAAGATTCTTTTGAATAATCGGTATGCTCCGCCTCCCGGGTAGTGACTGCGCAAGAGACAAGCATCAATATAACAATTAATAAAATACAGATTTTAATTTTTTTCATGACGAAATTATTATGTCACAAAGCAAAAAATATTAACAATCATGCCACATTTAAAAGTGAGGAGCAAGTCAATAGTCAGTAGTCAGGATATCTAATGGTTGCCAAATCCAAATCTTAAATGCTAAATTTATTGGGACAAATTATCAGGACTATGAAAGAACTTTTTAAGACATTCGGCAAAACAGGTATCCTCGTAATCGGCGACCTCATGGTTGATCAATATATCTGGGGGAAGGTCAGGAGAATATCTCCTGAGGCGCCTGTCCCTGTCGTAGAGGTAACAGAAGAAAACCTGCTGCTGGGCGGGGCCGCCAACGTAGCTCATAATATATTGTCTCTTGGCGGAAAAGTATTTATTGCCGGAGCCATAGGTCGGGATGATACAGGAAAAATTTTATTAAACAAGCTGTCTGAAAGAGGATTTAACACAGACGGTATAGTTATAGACGGAAGCAGGCCTACAACAGTAAAAACCAGGGTCATTGCACACAGTCAGCAGGTAGTCCGCTTTGACAAGGAAGTGAGGGCCGACATCAGCAGATCAACGCTGTCCCTGGTCCTTGACTATGTTCATTCGTGCCTGCCTGAAATAAAAGGCATAATCATTTCTGATTATTGCAAAGGCATAATTACAAGGTCTCTTATAAAGAAGCTGCTGGAGCTTACAAAGTCAAAAGTATTCATTGCTGCCGACCCCAAGATCGGTCATTTCGACTATTACAAAGGACTGAGTCTCATTACCCCCAATATCAATGAAGCGTCTTTCGGGTCAGGCATTGATATAACGGATGAAAAAACCCTGATCACCGCAGGCAGGACATTACTTAAAAAGCTGCAATGCATGGCAGTAATAATAACAAGAGGTGACGAAGGGATGACCCTCTTTGAAAAAAACGGCGCCGTTACAAACATACCGACCTGCGCGCGGGAAGTATATGATGTAAGCGGGGCAGGAGATACGGTTATTGCTGCGCTTACTCTCTGTCATGCAGCAGGAGCTGATTTAAAAGATGCCGCAATTATCGCTAACCACGCAGCGGGTGTTGTTGTAGCTAAAGTCGGCACTGCCATTGCCACACAGCAGGAAATTTTAAAGAGCATGAAGACATGCAGACCGTTTATAAAATCAACTTCAAAATTTAAATAACGAGGTAACCTAATGAGACTTGCGGAAAGAACAAAGTCAATCAAACCGTCACCTACCCTTGCTATGAACGCAAAGGCCACGGCGCTGAAGGCCGCAGGCGTAGACGTCACAAACTTCGGTGTTGGCGAGCCTGATTTTGATACCCCTGAGAATATCAAGGAAGCGGCCATTAAGGCGCTGAGGGACGGTTTTACAAAATACACTCCCGTCGACGGTATCGCCGAATTAAAGACAGCGATCATCGAAAAATTCAAAAAGGACAACGGCCTTCATTATGAAACAAACGAGGTCCTTGTTTCATGCGGGGCCAAGCACAGCCTGTATAATATTGCCGAGGCTCTTTTCGGTCCCGGAGATGAGGTGCTCATACCGGCGCCATACTGGGTGACCTATCCGGACCAGGTGCTGCTGAATGACGCAACGCCAGTCATTATTGAAACCGACGAAGAAAATTCTTTTGTAGTCACGCCGGAACTCCTCCGGGAAAAGATATCGGCCAGGACAAAGGCCTTCATACTCAACAGCCCTTCAAATCCCACTGGGCTTGCTTACGACAAAAAGAGTCTTGAAGCAATAGCAAAGCTGGCCGTTGAGCACGATTTCTACATCATCTCGGATGAGATATATGAAAAACTTGTCTATGACGGGTTTAAGCATATAAGCATTGCCTCTCTCGGAGAAGAGGTCAAACAGCGCACTATCGTGGTGAACGGACTCTCAAAGTCCCATGCCATGACAGGCTGGAGGATAGGATTTACTGCAGGTCCCAAAGACATTACAAAAGCAATGACGAATATCCAGAGCCAGTCCACATCAAATGTGACATCAATTACCCAGAAAGCCTCTGTTGAAGCGTTGAAAGGCCCACAGGATTTTCTGGTGACCATGCTCGCTGAATTTGACAAAAGAAGGAAATACATGGTTGAGCGCCTCAACGCCATGAAAGGCGTTACGTGTAAGACACCCGTTGGGGCATTTTATGCGTTTCCTAATGTGTCCAGTTACTTCGGGAAGAAGATCAACGGTACTCCGGTAAATAATTCCCTCGAACTGTCCACATATCTCCTTGAACAGGGGAAAGTCGCTCTGGTACCCGGATCGGCCTTCGGCGACGATAAATACATACGGCTTTCATACGCGACATCGATGGAGAATGTTAAAAAGGGGTTGGACCGGATCGAAGAGGCTTTGGGGAAGCTGAAATAATTTTCCCTGATAAGGTATCATAATTGAAGTTACTTTCCTGATAAAGAGGTGTTTCATTGGTGAAGCAGATGAAAATAGAAGGCTTGTTGTTCGATCCGAGAAGTAATATGTATATCCTGCTCCTTAAAGAGATCAACGGGAACAACACGCTTCCGATATGGATAGGCAAGCCTGAGGCGGATTCCATTGCCCTCGCCCTTGGTAAAATAGTCACGCCCCGTCCTTTGACCCACGATCTTATCAAAAATGTCATTACAGGCATTAAGATGAAGGTAACGAAAATCGTGATTACTGAAATTGTCGATAATACTTACTATGCAGGCATCTATATAGACAAAGGGGACGGCACGGAAATCCCTATTGATTCAAGACCCAGTGACGCAATCGCGGTTGCCATAAGAGTAAATGCCCCGATATTTGTGGATGAGCAGGTCATAGAGCACAAAAACAATGACGAGCTGGAAGACTGGCTGAAAAAACTGAGGCCTGAAGATTTCGGAAATATCATGTAACCTGTCATATGCTGACAAGAACAGAAGGCATAGTCCTTAAGTCTCAAAAATACGGCGAAGCCGACCTGATCGTCACCTACCTTACATCCGACAGGGGAATAATCAACGCATTTGCCAAAAGCCCCAGAAAGACCAAAAGCAGATTCGGGAGCAGTCTCGAACCGCTTACTCATGCGAAAATATCACTCTGGGGAAAAGAACAATCACTCCCGAAAATCACGCAGGCTGATATTATCAGCTCTTTCCATCCGATAAGAGAAAACTACAATGATTTCGTAAATATATCAAAATTGGCGGAGATACTTATTTCCCTGATGCCGGCAGGCATTCCTAACAGCAGGCTCTTCTCCTTTTTCCTCAATATCCTGAATACTGTCAAGGAGTCGGAAGAAGAATCAAACGATGCGTTGCATCTGATCACCCGGATCCGTTTACTTGCAGCGATAGGTTATGCCCCGAGGTTAAAAGGATGCGGCAGATGCGGGAAGGAAAGTCTTGATTTTTATCCTGACTCCGGCACAACGCTCTGCAATAAATGCGCTGTAACTCCTGAAACAGCGGGAAAACCGTTTATGCGGATCAACAATAAAGTCATTCATTTTTACATGCACAGCATAGAGTGGCCCATTAATATTTCGCACCGCCTTAAACCAAGCCATCAGACCCTTACGGAGCTTTCCGGCGTACTCGATAAGCACCTGACCTATCTGCTCTCCAGCAAACTTCGGTCTTCAGGGTTTACTGCGGGCGCAAATAGGCCGCGTGTCAGGGCAAGTCACTAAAGATATTTCTATTCTCATCTTACAATGAATTTTGCTGATATTGTCCCGGCTATTTCTTCCTGATCGAGCTTATTGCAATCAATAGTTACGTCAGCATATTTCTTATAAAGGATTTGTCTTTCGCAATACAAATCCCGGAATGACTGGGTCTCTGCCTTTGCGATGCCCCTGGTCTTGAAATTATGGATCCTCTTTTGAATTTCTTCTAATTCCACTTCCAGAAATATTATATTTGATATGTCCTGCAAATGTAACATTGCGCTTTCGCTATAGACTGCGCTGCCTCCGGTTGCAATGACATGGTTTTCAACATTTAATTTCAGGATTTCCTGCTCCTCTATCTTCCGCAAATTCAGATAACCGCTTTCGTTTATTATTTCCTGCAAAGATTTTTGCCGGTTAATTTGAATCAGTATGTCCGTATCAATAAAACCGAATGATAATAATTTAGCCAGAATTATTCCGACAGTGCTTTTCCCGGAACCGGGCATTCCGATGAGAGTCAGATTGGATTTCATATCTGATGCTTTATTTGTCGGAAGGTTTGAACGAACGCTCAAACAGCTCATCAATGGCCTGCCTGCCTTCATCTTCCAGATAACGCGTGCCGGTGACGGCTATTGTTTTATGAGATATGACCGGCTCGTCCGTTACCCATTCATTATGCACCCAGGAAACCCACTCTTTCCTCTCCTGCTCAAACAGATGCACCGGCCTGTTGAATAACTTTGCCAGTTCAACACCCCAGCCGGTGCCGCCCTTGACCGTTCCATTGGACAACAGCCAGCCGACAGCAAATACCTGATACCCGTTGTTAACGATATGGAACAATACCTGAAATATCTTCTGCATCATCGGCGTGGTGGCAAACGGGCGCTCCATACGTTTCCTGATAATGTCCGGACTCACGCCGCCGCGCGCCAGTTCCTCATCGGACAACATTTTCAGTCCCCGTTCACGGCTTATTTCATGCCCTTCAAAATTAAATGTTATCTCCTGAATGCCCCACTTCTCGGCAGATTTCCCGAAATATTCTTCTGTGCCTTTGTGACCGCCTGTATACATAATGACTTTTTTAGGTTCCAGCATGATCTTCTCCTTTTGATGTTTTTTAAATTAATGCCACTGTATAGAATACAGGAAAGGACTCTTTATTTTCATTATCCTAACAGCAGAACCGGTAAAGCGCCCGACGTTAACCTAATTAAATTCAATTAAAATGATGCAGATGTTGGAAAATTATTTGTTTTTCGATTCATTAAACGCATTTTCAATCAAGGTTAGGATGTATATTCTTATTCAAAGCCGTATGCATAATTCAATAAAAATTTATCGAGTTAAATAAATTATTTTTCAATGTCTGCATTATTTGGGTTAATACAATTCCAAAATACCGGTGCTTCTTCTTTTGTGATTCCACTTATAAAGCACATTTATTATATCTTATATCAGTGCTATGCAACATATTCCTGCGCTTGTACTTTTGCACTTTCTCACATTTTTCTTTATACTTTTTATTATGCAAAAAATAGCTGTAGTCGACGGACAGGGCGGCGGGATAGGCAGTCTTATTGTAAAGAGACTCCGGGAAGAATTTAAGGATTCAGTAGAAATCATTGCCCTGGGGACCAATGCGGTGGCCACTACTTACATGATGAAGGCAGGGGCTGATAAGGGGGCCAGTGGTGAAAACGCGATAATATGGAACGCCGGTAAGGTAAATATTATCGCAGGCCCGATCAGCATAATGCTCCCCAATGCAATGCTCGGCGAACTGACGGCAAAGATGGCCGAAGCAGTGTCATCAAGCCAAGCGAGAAAGTTATTAATACCCCTTAATCAG
>JACQXG010000009.1 GCA_016208905.1 Nitrospirota bacterium | reverse complement strand
TTTTTTTAAAGCCTCTCAGGAACAGGGTTATTCTTATTTATTAAAACTTGCGTTATCCTCTAATGCCGCCTCCTTCCAGATGGAATTTTATTTAGCTATAGTTTCTTCCAAGATAAAACATAAGGCATTTCAGGATAAAATAAAATCGGGCGCAGTCCGATTTTATTGTAAGACTCGAACTTATTACGGTGTCAGTTTTTATCCTACATAATTCGGCAGGGGGCATTTATTTGAAACTTCAGGGAAGGATTCTTTAAGGATCAGTTTACTAATTTGTTTTGAATTGTGTAGTGGGTCAATTGTGCATTGTTCTTCATATTCATTTTGTCAAGGATACGGGTCCGGTAGGTGCTTATGGTTTTTACACTCAGAGATAATTCTTCTGCAATTTCTTTCACTGTCTTCCCGGAAGCTATCATGCGCATAACTTCAAATTCACGGTCTGAAAGGTTCTCATGAAGCGGCTTGCCAAACGTAGTCTCCAGGTGACAGGCTCTCATGAAGCGGCTTGCCAAACGTAGTCTCCAGGTGACAGGCCAGGGTTTCGGCGAGAGAAGAGCTGACATATTTTTTGCCTGCTGATATTTTTTCAATAGCGCCAATCAATTCATTAGGCGTGCTTTCTTTAGTTAAATACCCCGCTGCCCCTGCCTTTAAAGCGCGGACAGCATACTGTTCTTCCGGGTGCATGCTTAATATCAATATTTTAAGATAAGGTTTATCACTTTTTAACTGCTTTAAAATCTCAAGCCCGCTTCTCCCCGGCATGGAAATGTCTAAAAGCACGATATCGTACTCATTGTTCCATACTTTATGCAAAACTTCCTGTCCATTACCGGCTTCATCAGTGATGACCTTTTCGGACATTTCAGCCAGAATCTGCTTAAGCCCTTCACGGACAACTGTATGATCATCAGCAATGAGTATTCTTAACATAAATTATTTATCAATGTTTGAATTAACCGGGTCAATTGCTTATTCCCTTTGCATTGCATAGCGGAATACTTACTGTTACCGTAGTCCCTTTACCCCGGACCCCGCTTATCCTGATATTACCTTCCAGAAGATGAACGCGCTCCTGCATGCCGATAAGACCGAAAGATTTAGAATCGGATATCTGCTCTTCCGTAATCCCAATGCCGTTATCCGTGACTTCCAATATTAATGACGCTGGTGTTTCCTGCAGGCTTGCCTTGACACGGGTCGCTTCCGCATAACGGACTATATTTGTCAACGTCTCCTGAAAAATCCGGAAAATAGTTGTAGAACGCTCCTGGTCCAGATTAATAGTATCGGAACTGAATGATACTTCACACGTTATTCCCGTCCGGTTCTGAAATTCCTTTGCCTGCCATTCCATGGCAGCCTGAAGTCCCAGATCGTCCAGCAATCCCGGCCTCAACTCAGAGGATATCCTTCGCACAGCGTAAATTGTCATATCTATAAGATCTGACATTACTTTCGCCTTATCATGAAGCGGTTTCTGATCTTCAGGCAATTTTTTATTCAGCCAGAACAGGTCCATCTTCAAAGCAGTCAATGCCTGTGCCAATTCATCGTGGATTTCTCGTGCTAAATGTCTGCGTTCGCCTTCTCTTACGGCATTCAGGTGTGCGGCAAGATTGCGCAATTTTTCACGGGATTTTTTCAGCTGCTCTTCATGCCTTATCCGCTCGGTAATATCTCTGGCGATATGAATAACTCCTATGATCCGGTTTTCACTGTCAAACCGGGGCAGGGCCCTTATTTCAACATTCATATTCAGGTGAGGTTCAAAAAGTTCAAAGACAGCCGGGATGCCTGATTTAACGCAGTCACAACTCGGACAACCCGTGGGCGGGCATAAGGTCCCGTGATAATAATTAAAGCATTTTGTTTCCTTATTGACCGTTAAGTCAGGCAGGCCGAGGATTTTTTTTGCCGAATCATTGGCATGTATTATATTAAAATCCTTATCATGGACAGTGATCAAATCAGTGATGGTATGAAAAATTCCTTCCCAGTCATGCAGAGAATCAAATATCGGCCTTCCCGTTTTATTGCCTTTATTGATTCTGTTTACTTGGTCCTGCATTTTATCTCCCTATCAGGATACGAGACAGGTAACAACGATCGTTAAGAAAAGGCCTGGTTGACAGATTTATATATAAACAATAAAACAGTCCCCTTTTCTTCAGTAGAATAAATGTAACACCAGTTATTGTTTATGTCAACTTTAAAGTCGTTTTGAAATGCAATATGAAGTTTAATAATTTAATGATAGAATTATAAATTATGCCAACAGCATACATTGGAATCGGCTCCAACCTCGGCAGCAGGGAAGACAATTGCACGGCCGCAATTAAGCATCTTATAGACAGCGGGATAAAAGTATTAAAGCTTTCATCCAGGATCGAGACCGAACCGTGGGGACTCAGGGATCAGCCTAATTTTATTAATATGGCGATCATGATACAGACCGGCCTGACGCCGGAAGACCTGTTGAAGCTTCTTAAAAAGATAGAAATTGAGCTAGGGCGCGCCCCGGGCCTTCGCTGGGGACCGAGGATTATAGATCTAGATATATTACTGTATGATGATCTGGTTTTTGAAACTCCTGATTTGAAAATACCGCATCCGGGGACCAGTGACAGATATTTTGTTTTGAGACCTCTGGCGGAAATAGCGCCTGATACAATTCATCCTGTACTGAAAAAAAGTATCAGAGCGCTGCTTGATTCGTTATAGGTTATTGGAATTTTGTCTAACCACGCAGACGGAAATCACTTCCCGTACACAATCTTCCCGAAATTTCTGAGGAGCTGCAACCCCATCGCCTGACTCTTTTCCGGGTGGAACTGGACTGCAAAGACATTGTCTTTCCAAACCGATGAAGTAAATTCTATCCCGTATTCCGTAGTAGTCGAGATAATCGAAGCATCTTCCGGCGCTACATAAAAAGAGTGTACAAAGTAGAAATAACTCTTATCAGGTATGCCGTTGAAGAGCGGGTTATTAAATTTTATATTTAATTGATTCCAGCCCATGTGAGGAACCTTAAGAGGCAAGAGTTTGGAGTTAAGAGTTAAGAGTTCAGAGTTTGGATTTTGAGACTTTGAATCTTTTTCACCTAACTCTTGACTCTTGACTCCGAACTCGAATTTAACTACCTTGCCCCTGAAAATATCGAGCCCTCGGCATTTTCCGAACTCCATTGACTCGCTGAACAGCACCTGAAGACCGAGACATATGCCGAGATATGGCTTGCCGCTTTTTATTGCATTAACAATGGAATCTGTCAGTTGGAGATTTGATAACTCGCGCATGCAATCTTTAAATGCGCCTACTCCCGGAAGGACGACCGCCTCGGCTTTTTTCACGACATCTGGTTTGTTTGTCACCGTGACGTCAACACCGACTTTCAGGAAGCCTTTTTCAACGCTCCTGAGATTACCCATTCCATAATCTATAATTGCAATCATCAGGTATGTATTATGAATTTAATATTGGATAAATTCAATACAGTTAATTTTTTTGACAGGTGCTTGTAAAATCTTATTTTTTGAGGTATAGTTTACCCGTTAAATTTCACTAATAGAGGTATTAAATATGGATATGATCCCAAGACAAATCTTCTTCACTAAAGGCGTCGGTATACACAGAGATAAGCTTGCATCATTTGAGCTTGCTTTACGTAAAGCGGGCATAGAAAAGTGCAATCTTGTTTATGTGTCCAGCATTTTCCCGCCCCAGTGCAAGATCATTCCCCGCAACAAGGGGCTGACATACATCAAGCCCGGTCAGATCACTTTTTGTGTTATGGCAAGAAGCGATACCAATGAACCGAACAGGCTTATCTCATCCGCAGTGGGGCTTGCGGTCCCTAAAGACAGGGAACATTATGGTTATATATCTGAGCACCATTCCTTTGGAGAGACCGCCAAGAAGACAGGGGATTATGCCGAAGACCTTGCCGCCACGATGCTCGCCACTACACTGGGCATCGAGTTTGACTCTGATGAGGCGTGGGATTCGAGAAAACAGGTTTATAAGGCCAGTCAATATATATTTAAATCTACCCATATCTGCCAGTCTGCTGAAGGCGACAAGCACGGAGAATGGACAACCGTTATCGCTGCTGCGGTGATGCTGCTGTAATTGAAAAACAAGCTCCCATATAATTTCGGCGGCTTACCCAGAAAGTATTCCAATTACAAGAATGCGAATATTGTAATCCTGCCTGTGCCGTTTGATAAAACCAGTTCCTGGATCAAGGGCTCTGACAAGGGTCCGCGCGCGATCATCAACGCTTCAAGGAATATGGAACTCTACGATATTGAGACCGCTTCGGAAGTTTATACGAAGGGTATATATACCGCTGAAGAGATCAGCGCCGGCAATTCCCGAAAAATGATAAGTGATGTCAGGACAAGGGTTGATCATTTTCTTGATGACGGAAAGTTTACTGTACTTTTAGGCGGAGAGCACATGGTTTCCCTCGGCTCCATAGAGGCGCATGCCGGGTATTTCAATAATATGAGCATCCTTCATCTTGACGCGCACTCGGACATGAGGGATTCGTACGAAGGGGACAAGTACAGCCACGCCTGTATTATGGCAAGGGCAAAAGAAATAACTAATAATGTCGTCTCTGTTGGAATTCGGAGTTCGGACGCATCGGAGATGGGCAATATCGATAAGAGCAATGTTTTTTACGCGTCGGCAATCAATAAATCAAAGGACTGGATCAGGAAGGCTGCGGGAAAACTTTCGCGTAATGTTTACATATCGATAGACCTTGATGTCTTTGACCCTTCCATCATGCCTTCAACCGGAACGCCTGAACCAGGGGGACTGGGATGGTATGAAGTGCTTGACCTGCTGGAGTATGTCACAAAAAGGAAAAACATAGTAGGCTTTGATGTTGTTGAACTCTGCCCGTCAAAAAATAACGCTGCGCCCGATTTTCTTGCTGCTAAGCTTATATATAAGTTGTTGAGTTTTAAGTTCGCGGGCTAATCCAGATTACTCATGCGGTAAAGCAGGTGTGCCGGGGAAAAGAATTGGCAGCGGGCCTTTCCAAACATACATTAAATATACTTTGCATGTTCACAATCAATTAAGACTCCT
>JACQXG010000099.1 GCA_016208905.1 Nitrospirota bacterium | reverse complement strand
GTTCCCTGCTGGATATGTTGAATTTTGATTTCTGGTTGTATTGATCATTTCTTTTTTGATACCGGCGGATACTATAACCGACCTTTCCGTATTTTTCATTCTTGGCGTCCCACTGCTGGTATTTGAATATAATAGTCGCCCACGCGCCTTTGGAAAGTATTTCCTTATCAAGCTCTTTCACTTTAAGGATATTGTCTTCTTCAAAATTGATGGTAATGTCGTTGACGTCTGAGGCCATTTGATTCTCCTTTAGCAAATTGATTTTTTTGCTGTAGATTATATGTCATATGAAACGTATTGATCAATCATCCGGCGCTCTCACCCCGCCGGAATATATCGCTTTTCAACCAGAGCCAGAACATGCTTTTAGCGCCTTTCATCGCTGCCTTCATGTCATTAATATTTCTCATTGCCAGTACTTTCTTGATTACATACCCCGGTCTTGAATAAAACTTCTTGTAACCCAGCTGTCTGAGCAGCGCTATTTCTTCTCTCGTAAGTGTATATGGAATGAAGGCCGCCCCCTGATATGTGAAATCCGACAGGTCATTGGACATAGCGCCGTACTTTTCGATATTGTCATAAAGCTCAGTGCCGGGGAAGGGAGTGAGCGCATGAAAGCTGACAATATCGGGGTCTATTTCGCAGGCAAACTCGATGGTCTTCAAACCGTCTTCGAATGTCTGCCCCGGAAGGCCGACGAGAAACGGGGTGTGTACAGTCAGGCCGGTTTCTTTGGCTGTCTTGACTGCCTTACGGATTTGCTCGATTGTCGTGCCCTTCCTGACGGCATTTAAATTCTTCTGGACTCCGCTTTCAGCGCCCATGAGTATTGCCCAGCATCCGGCATCTTTAAACGCCTTCAGCAGGGGCTTATCTACCTGATGAACACACGCCGAGGCAAACCAGGTAAAATTCAGCTTCCGCCTTTTTATTTCCTTTGCTATCTGCATGGCCCTGTCATAATCAGCGGCCAGGGTATCGTCCAGAAATTTTATTTCCCCGTATCCCTGCCTCAGGCAAAGCTCTATCTCCTCCATTACATTCCCGACGCTGCGGAAACGGACCCCGAGTTCCCTGTTTTTATCAATCTGGAAGCAGTAGATACACTTCCTGTTGCATCCCCTTGAAGTTATCATGACAGCAACAGGTTTTCTCTTGTAGGTAGCCGGAGGAGGAATATAATCTATTGCATTGCCGAGGAGTTCCCGTGCGGGGAAGGGCAGGGAGTCAAGATCTGTTATGAGAGAGCGGGCCGGATTTTTTATGATGTCCCCATCCTTTCTGAAAACCACACCTTCCACTCCATCAAGCGATTTTCCCTGGGACAGCCGGTCCATTATCTCAACCATGGTTATTTCTCCTTCACCTGTAACAACTGCATCAATGTCCGGAGAATCATTCAGACATTTCTCCTGCACTGCAATCGGATAGGGCCCGCCGACAGCGATGAAAGGGCGGGTTTTGAACCCGCCCCTACGGATTTCCGATGCGGTGAAGACGGCCTTTTTCCAGCCGAAGGTAGTTGAGTAGATGCCGACTATATCAGGCCTGAAAAGCGAGAGTTCCCTCATAATTTCTGCATGCGTCATAAATGCGCCGTTGAGGAATTTGACCTTATGTCCTGCTTTTAGAACGGCCCCGGCAACGTACAGGGTCCCAAGGGGCTGCCAATAATTCATCTGGGAGCCTGCGACTTTTGACGGAAATATTTCTTCCGGTATCCAGGCAGGAATGATAAGGGCGCATTTCATATGTCTATAATAAATAATTTCAACAAAAAAATTCGGGGCGGCTCAATGAGCGCCCCGAACAAAGGTGCTGATAAGTGTATACTTATTACGTATTATTAATGTTTCTCTTCTTCTGCCTTCTTCTCTTCACCGTAACCACCAGCAGCCGGTTTCTCTTCGCCGTAACCAGCAGCAGGTTTTTGCTCACCCTGAGCAGCCGGCTCTTCGCTCTTTACTTCAGGGGCGGCAGGTTCTTCTTTTTTCTGGCAGGATACAAGAAGCAGTCCCAGCGTTAAAACGATGATACATGCAATCGCAAAAAATCTTTTCATACGGAATCCTCCTTCATGATTAAATTTTTAAGGGTGTCTCCCTCAACTAATTTGTACGAACTGAGATGTCTTTCTATGTACAACAGGGAATGCCTCTTACATGAATTATACAAAAATTTTCTTTTTTGTCAATCTGTGCTGTGCATCCTGACATAGAAACAAACCCTGTAATTTTTTTTGCATCGGATACTGATTTAACCAGAATATCAATGGATAAATTGCATTCACGGTTTGATGACAGTATCTCTTTTAATTTCTTAAGCGAGTCATGCGATTCAAATTCACGCGCATCAATTTGCATTGTCTTAGCTCACAGCTTATTTATTTAATCCTGCATGGGCTTAATGAACCTTAAGTAAACATTGGTCCAGTTGCCCAGAATGATGAAAATAATGGCAACAAGGCTTCCGATTGACAGAGTAGAAGCGCCTGTAAGCCCCTGACCTATGTTACATCCGCCTGCCACCGTTGCTCCAAAGCCCATCATCAGACTTCCCATACACACGGAAAGCATTTCATCAACAGGAGGATTTTTCCACTTGAACTCTTTTAAGACCTTCGCGCTTATGAATGCCCCGAATGGGACCGCGATTATATAAAGGGACGCCCAGGTCATTTTAAAAGGTCCGATATCGAACATCGGGAAGACTCTTGCGAGAGGATGGCTTGGTGACATGGCGTTGCCTGCTAATAAAGTCCCGAAAAGCTCGCCGGTCGGTGTTGTAAAAGAGAGACCTCTTGGAAAACCTTCATAGATAGTTGCAAGCCAGAAAGAGGCCAGACCGAGAATACCCAGAAGCACCCCTACTTTCGGCCATTCAAGGCCTTTCTGTTTTGGCGCTGAAAAGGGTTTGCCTTTTAAAATAAAGACGATTAGCGGGACCACAACCGCTGCAATCACGATCCACTTAATAGCAGGGCTGTCGCCGAATATGTGCCATAAGGTGGGAGCGTTATGTCCTGCAACCGGGACCTTAACACTTCTCAAAAGTCTGTAAACAGGACTCAGTATGCCGGTAGCTGTCATATGAATCCCGATGAAAAAACCAAGGACAGCAACAAGTGAATTAAACTGGCCTTCGCCGATCTTATACCACACGCCGCTGCCGCATCCTCCGACCATAACAATACCAAGTCCGAAGATATAGCCGCCGACAATGTTTGCGAGCGGATAAAAAGGCTGTACCGCAAGAGTGATTACCTTCAGGTCATTGAGAATATTGGCGCCCACTATCATGATTACCAGGGCAATTATATACCCTCGGAAGAGCGTCCAATCCTGGATGAAGATAGTGTCTCTAAACGCGGTGTTCATACAAAATCTTCCGCGCTGGAGAACAAAACCGATAGCTAGTCCAAGCAATAAGCCAGATGCAATGAAACCAAATCCTATTCCTCCCATTCTGATTCCTCCCGAAAAAATATTTTTGCTAAAGTAGCACAGAAATTATATCTTGTCAAGAAAGGTCTTCTTTTACTGACAGAATATACCACAAAGATTATTTTTTACAGACATAATTTAAAGAGATAAACAGTTAAGGTGCAATTTTAAAATACTAATCTTATCAGAAGAATTTGTAAATTAAAATATTGTAATAGAAATATAAGACAACCTTAGCCCACAATATTCATAAATTTTACAGATAAAGGAGGCGTGCTGGAAAAACGTATTGAATGCGTTGTGGTGCATTCACAAGAAAAAATCTTCATTGACTATCAATATGCAAGATGTTTTGAACGTCTGATCTGAAAGTCCCGCTCCCAATTCGTTTTTCCAGCACGCCTCCTTTACCGCATGAATAATGTGGGTTAGGTTCTTTCAAAAGGCCTGTTAGTAGATTTTATAAACAAATTTTTTTAACAAATAAGGATAGAAATCAGTATAATTTTAGATAGTTATGATGATCCGGCAGTTACTGAATATTTTTCGGCAATGAAAATAACAGAAAACATAGCCAGGCTCCAGGATTTCTATGTGCTGTCCATTAAGGCGCCTCTGGGTATCTTTGGCAGGCCTTTCTATTTCAGGGAGACAATTGAACACATGGATTATATGGGGACCGGGTCTCTTTTTATCGTGGTACTTGTATCCCTTTTTATCGGTATGGCCCTCTCGCTGCAGATTTCGGCCGAGCTTGCCGGACTGGGGCTTAAGATGTATACGGGCAAAATAGTGGGAGTGGCCATTATCAGGGAGCTGGGACCTGTTGCCATAGCCCTCGTATTTGCGGGCCGGGCCGGCTCCGGCATGGCATCCGAAATCGGGTCTATGATACTCGGTCATCAGGTTGACATTCTCAGGGTCCACGGCGTAAGTCCTATAAAAAAACTGGTGACGCCGAGGGTCATCAGCTCTGTCTTGATGCTGCCGATCCTGACTGTAATAGGGGACGCAGTTTCCCTGTTCGGAGGATATTATATTTCAGCTTTTGTCAGCCACCAGAGCGGGGCCTTTTACTGGAGCCAGATAAAAGAAATAATGACTTTTGAAAATATCCTGTCGGGTATTTCAAAACCTTTTATCTTTGGTTATTTGATATCCTGTATAAGCTGCTATATGGGGCTTTCAACAAGCGGAGGCGCAAGAGGTCTCAGAACGGCAACAACAACGGCAGTTGTGTACTCCATGATATTTATCATCATATCGGATTTTATGATGACAAGGGCCCTGCTTTATATTTTAGGGATGCGCGTATGATAGAATTTCAAAACGTTACGCTTGCCTATAATCATAATAAAATGGTGCTGGACAATGTCAGTTTTAAGGCCCGCTTTCACGAAAAGATTGCAATTCTCGGAGGCAGCGGGGAAGGCAAGACAACCATTCTGAGGTTAATACTGGGTCTCGTGCGTCCTGATTCCGGGCAAATATTTATTGATGGGCAGGACATTACTATGCTGTCGGAATCTGAACTGAGAGACGCCCGGATGAAATTCAGCATTGTCTTTCAGGAAGGAGCATTGTTTGATTCGATGAATGTACATGAGAATGTTGCCTTCTGCTTCAGAGAATATTCAAACTTCTCCGAAGAGGAAATTGAAGTAAAAGTAAGAGAGCTTCTTAACAGATTGGGCATCGAAGAAGCCATTGATCTTATGCCTGAGGAACTCAGCGGCGGCATGCAGAGGAGAGTTGCAATCGCCAGGTCTCTGGCCGGATGCACTCCGAAAATGGTCCTTTATGACGAAGCTACAACAGGACTGGACCCGCTGACGGCGGACAATATATGCAGTGTGATTAAAGAGCTTTCAGCGGGAGAGCCGCCGGACAGGACCGGTTTTATCATTGTGACGCACAAAGTGTCTGATGCCGTAAAGGTGGCCGAGAGATTTATGTACGTAAGAAATGGAAAAATAGCCTTTGACGGAGATATATCAGCGCTCAGAAATACAGAGGACCCGGAATTGAGAATATTCACGTATGAACTTCATGCAGCAGAAAAATGTCTGTAAAGGGGGGAAGGAATGTACGATTATGTAAAACAGCACAGATTGGCAAAGCTCAAGGTCGGCGTGGTCATTACTATTGCCCTCTTAATTATTTTCTTGGCGGTGATGTTTGCCGGCAATATCGGAAAAGTTCTGACCCCTAGAGTGATGATATATGCCCTGGTTGACGACGTGAAGGGGTTGCGGGACGGCTCTCCAGTGTGGTTTTCAGGGGTCGAGATAGGCTCTGTCAAGGCCATATCTTTTTCTGTCCGGAGAAGAGTGGAAGTGGAAATGTCAATTGCATCTGACTCACTTAAATATCTAAAGAAAGACTCCAGGGCAAATATTATGGTCCTCGGTCTTCTCGGTGATAAATATGTAGAGATATCTCCTGGTTCAAATGAAGCAGAAGGTCTGAAGGCCGGAGACTTTATCAGCGGGACCAGCCAGATAGAAATTAATGATGTTGTTCAGGCCAGTCAGGCGTCTATAGCAAAGATATCCGATTTTGTCGGCATGCTTGAGGAGATACTTGTAAGGATCGAGAAAGGCAAAGGGACGGTATCCAGGTTTATTCAGGACCCTGCCGTTTATGAAAATCTTAAAGAGGCAATAAGAGAATTAACAGCGCTTGTGAGAAAAATAGAAAGCGGCGAGGGCACGATGGGGAGATTGATAAATGAAGACGCGCTGTATAATGATCTTTCTTCCTCTGTTAAGGACATCAAACTTTTCGCGCAATCCCTGAAAAAGTCCGAGGGGACATTAAATAAATTAATAAACGACCCGTCTCTTTATGACAGGTTTCAGAAGGCCTCGACATCCCTTGATACGTTTACTCAAAAACTTGCCACATCAAAAGGCACTGTGAATAAATTGATTGAGGATGACAGCCTTTATGAAAACCTCAATTCCGCCTCCGAGAAAATGAATAAGGTGCTTGAGCGTATTGATAACGGGGAAGGACTTATGGGTAGTCTCGTCAAGGATGATGAGCTTTCAAAAGAACTTAAATCAACGATAAAAGAATTGAACGTTTTAATTAAAGACATAAAAGACCATCCAAAGAAATATTTTAAGTTCAGTATTTTTTAGACAGGTTTATTTATAAATTTTATCGTATCACGGCAGGCACGTACCGAAAACGTTATTAACTGGAGATGATTCATTAAATTAGCCTGTTAATTTTGTTATAATCAATGGCTTGAAACCTTGAACGTTTTTTGAAGGAGGATTTATGAGAGTTATTAGAATCAGCTTTATCTTCATATTGATGCTGGTGTTTGCTGTTTCAGCGCATTCAGAAATCAGAAATAAGAAATTTACAAAAGAGGAGATTAAAAAAATGTCAGAAACCAAAGCAGTCATCGAGACAAAGTTCGGGAATATTGAACTTAAATTTTTCCCGGATGTCGCGCCGAATCATGTTAATAATTTTATTGAGCTGGCCCAAAAGGGTTTTTATAATGAAACAACCTTTCATCGCGTGATACCCGGCTTTATGATTCAGGGTGGAGATCCCAACTCAAAAAACCATAACAAAGCTATGCACGGGATGGGTGATCCCGGTTATAAACTCAAGGCTGAGTTTAATGCTAAACCTCACAAACGTGGAATTTTATCCATGGCCAGGTCCAATGATCCTGACAGCGCCGGCTCACAGTTTTTCATTTGTGTGGCTGATGCAATGTTCCTTAACGGTCAATACACCGTTTTCGGTGAGGCAGTATCAGGACTTGATGTAATTGATAAAATAGTCAGCCAGCCAAGGGACCGGAACGATAATCCGAATGAGCGGATTGAGATGAAGGTGAAGATAGCAGAGAAGTAGGTACAGCTAACTTTTTTTCAATGTCTTTTTCCAGACGAAAGAAATCAAAATAAAGAGCAGCAGATAAGCTGAAATCCAGATAAACAGCCATGCGCTCCTGTCACTTTCCATTTTATCAATAAAAAAAGGTATTGAAAAAATAATTGAAAGAACATACCAGATGATGGTAACTAACATGTGCAGGCGGAGGCTGCTCCGATGAGAGAAAGCCTGTTTGTCAGCGCTGCTGCCGATACGGCAACTTGTTTTTAATGCTGCCTCTAACTCGCTGCGGGAGTATTCACGCGACACACCGACCGCTCTCAAAGAAGTTGTCACGGCAGTTACAGAGCTGATGACGGAAGCGATTAATGCAATATTTTCAAGCATCATAGTTAAAAGAAATATACTCTTTCTGACTTATGTTATTGAGTGTAACAGAAATAAACAGTATAATTTGACAGCAATTTATTTTTGCTAAAGATTAATGATACCGGTATCGATATATATATATAACATAATCTGAAGCCGGACTTATTTACTTTAAATAAATATTTGAGGGCATACATATGAAAGCTGAATTCGTAAATCCTTTTCTTGTATCTATTTTAAACGTGCTGCGTACCATGGCGAAGATGGAAGCAAAACCCGGAAAGCCCCAGCTTAAAAAGAGTGATATTGCCAACGGTGATGTTACAGGACTGATCGGCATGGCAGGGGAGCAGGCAAAGGGAACATTGGCAATTACTTTTACTGAACCGGTAATTCTGGAAATAACCAATCGCATGCTGGGTGAAAAGCTGATTGCAATAGATGAGACTGTCACGGATATGGTGGGAGAAATAACCAACATGGTTACCGGCGGCGCAAAGAAACTGCTTAGTGAAAAGGGGTATCGTTTTGATATGGCCATTCCATCAGTGGTTGCCGGAAAGGGCCATATTATACACCACAAATCCAAGGCCCCGATTATATATGTGCCGTTTGGTTCCGACGCAGGTGAATTCTTTATAGAGATATGCTTTGAAGAGTGACGGTGCGCAAAGCGCGCTGAAATATTTATCTGCCCTACGTCATACCTTTTGATACTTTCCCTGAGTTATACTCGTACTGAAATATTATGAAAATACCGTTTGTCAAAGAGTGGGGTTCCTGGGCGGTTTTCATTTCTTCGTGTATGGCCGCCTTAATGGCAGGATTATTAACCAGTCCCTGGGAAACGCGGGGGAACTTTGCTCAGGGACCAGCGCTGGCAATCCTTGGTCTTGCCTTTTTGATTAATTCAAAGAACCCTCTTGCTTCAATACTCAGGACAAAGGGGCAAAAAAAAGAGCACCTGTTGTGGCTTTTATTTTTCAGCGCCGGAGGCACAGCTTTATTAATCCCTTTCTTAATTGACGGATTTGATGCGTTTTCAATTTTTTCAATTCTTGTTTTGAGCTATGTAACCTTGTTGCATAAAGGCAAAGAACACAATCTCTTTACTGAATTGAACGGTTTTGCACTGCTGACACTGTGTGCCCCTGTTGTGTACTTTACAATGACCGGTGAATTGTCATTGAAGCTGTATGCAGCTGTACTGTTATTCTTCAGCGCCGGGGTTTTTAAGGTCAGAGTCAGAACAAGGAAAACTTTGAAGTACAGATCGATAATGGCTCTCTACTGTGTTTCGGCTGTAATCTTTTATTACCTGCTTGATATTCCCGTTATCATACTCCTGCCGTTAATAGAAAATATTATATCCGTAATATTAATGAAAGAGGAAAAGCTCAGGACAACCGGCTACACTGAGCTTATAAAAGGAATTATGTTCATAATTCTCATCAGTTTTTTCTGGCAGTAAGCATAGATCATTAACTCAGATATTGCACGCAGTCCCAGGATACATCCTCATAGTCAAAGAATTCTATCCAGTAAACTTAACATCCTGTATAAATTGCCGATAAGAACATTAAGCGATATCAGGAATATTGTCGACTTTAGTGAAGAGATAGATAAGTTATATGAAAAGCAGACTGACAGGTTTTTTTTTGGTTGCAATGATATTGGCTGCCGCTTTCTTGTGGATACCTTCTTTAGCAGCAGGAACTGATAAAGCATTTGATGATAAGTCATCCGGACAGGCAGATAAAAATAATAAGACAGCTCTTTCTCTCTCTGATGCCTTAATCCGGTCAAGAGAGTTGATAAGCCAAGGCAAATACGGAGAAGCATTGTCTGTTCTTGCTCCCTATATTTCAGACCCGGTCAAATATCCCCATGCAGTCTCCGATTATATTTCCATTCTCGTATGGGACGGAAGGCCGGATGATGCAATAAATAAATATGAAAAATTGCCCCCGGAATTCCCAGGCCCCGCATACTTGTTACGCAATGTCGCAAAAGCTTACTACGACAAGAAGGAATATTCGAGGGCATTTAAGTTATATCATGCTGCGTACGAACAGGCGCCTTCAGATGAGGAGGCCCAAAAGGGGATTGTTCTAAGTCTTATTCAATCAGGTGATCTTGAAAAGGCATCTGATTACCTCAATAAATTCTTATCGAAGGACCCTGATTCATTGTCACTTTCCAGGCTGAAGGTGGATCTCCTGTCTGCCCAGGGTAATATTGTGGAAGCGCTCGAAATGGTCCGCTCCATTTCAAAAAAGGAGGGAAGGGACACGGGGCATATTTATAAGTTGAGGCATGATTTTATTGCTTCTTTATCTGATGAGGCGCGCAGGTCTCTGGCTAATGCGCTCAAGAAACAGGCTGAGGAAGGGGACAACAAAGCATTGCCGGACTACATTTTGCTGCTTGTGACTGTTCGAGATTACGAGACAGTTGTAAAAATAATCGAGACCACCGAAACCGATATCTCTCAGTACCCGGAATATATTCTTAACTGGACAGCCTGGGCATATTTCCAGACAAACAATACGAAAAAGGCAAAAGAGTATTATGAAAAAATACTTGCCGCCGGGCCTGATTCTATAAGCGCGGGCCTTGGTCTTGCCTATTGTCTGGCAAAAGAGAAACAAACTGCTGAGGCGGGCCATATCATTGCCGGCCTTCTGTTAAAAGATCCTGAGAATTCAGAAATCATGTTTGGTCAGGCCTATGTTTATGAGACGTCCGGGATGTTCTGGGATGCTATTGAAGTATATAACCGGCTCCTGAAAATTAACCGGCGGAATATCGCTGCCGGGAGATTGAGAATCGTGGCCCTGTCTGATCTTGGCGCAAGCTCTCATGCCCTTGAAATTGCTGCAAAGGAACTTCCCCAGGATGTGAAACTTCATGAGCTAATCGAAGGTGATATGGCGGCAGACCGGATCAACTGGAAAGAATTTCCTGCAGCTATAGAAATGCTGAAGCCGCTGGCAGAGGACAAAAAGAATGTCAGGGCCAGATATGACTATGTAGCTGCGCGGGTTGAAAATGAAGACATGAAAGAGGCTGTCCGGGTTTACGAGGAGCTGGTTAAAGAGGGTGTTCCGGTATCTGCATGGCTTATGGAAAATATTGCCGGGGCATATTTATATCTGGAACAGCCCTACAAGGCGCTGGAATTATATAACAGGGCGCTGGAGATCAGCCCGTCGTTTAACAGCAGGATCGGTAAATTCTATGCGCTACAGGAAATCAGAAAGTGGAAGGATGCAGCGCAATATCTGGATGATCTCGACAGGGACACACCTGAGGCTTTTGGCTCCGGAAAGAACCTGTCGCCTAACTGGGACAAGATGGAGATAGCCCTGGGCAGGGGATGGCTTTTACTGTACGAGGACAGGTTACAGGAAGCAGAGCAATATTTTTATGAGATGCATGAAAAGGCCCCCATGGATACCGGTTTCAGGACAGGATTGTCCCATGCATACTTGTGGCGTGGGTGGCCGCGCAAGGCCCTGCGTGAGTTTGAGATAACGGAAACAATTGATCCAAAAGAAGTTAAGGTCAAGATAGGGAAGGCCTCAACTCTGGACCAGCTCGCATTCAGGGAGCAGGCACGGGAGGACACCGCAGCCCTGCTTAATAAATATCCCAGGAACAAGCAGGTACTGGCCTTGGCAAGAGAACTGAAACTGGAGGAGATGCGTGAAATTGTCACGGACATCACTTTTACGGGAGATGATGATGGTTTTCAGGAGATATCAGCCAGGGCCGGATTTACACAGCCGGTCTCTCTTTATACGGACATCTATGGTTTTGGCTACTGGAAGAGATCTTCGGAAAATAAAGATGACCTGCTTACTTATTATCGCAGGGCAGGGCTTGGCGCAGAACATATATTCAACAGCGACTGGAGCGGCAAACAGGAGTTTTCCGCTAACTATAATGACGGAAAAAATTTTGGTTCTTTGACTCAGCTGACTTATACTCCTGATGATTACTGGACCTTCGGGCTTTCATATGATTCATTCGCAACCGATGTCCCGATACGCGCGCGCGTACTTGATATTGAAGCTGATAAATCAGAGGCGAATGTCACATACAGAGAGAGCGAATGGCGCAGTTACAGCCTCTCTTTTTCACATTCAAATTATTCGGATGATAACAGAAGATACCAGGGAATGCTCGGATATGAGCAGGGCCTGTGGTCAAGGGACAACTGGAGAGAAAGGATTTTTCTTGACCTTTATTCATCATTTAATTCGCTGGATGAAGCGGAGTATTTTAATCCTGATAATGACTTGAGTCTATCGGTCACTCATATGACGGAACACACGGTAAGACGCATGTACGGAAAGGCATTTGTATACAGGCTTTATCTTACCATCGGGGCATATAAACAGGCCGGCTACTCCATTCAACCATCCGGTTCCGTCAAATATGAACATGACATTAATCTGTCCGACACACATTCACTTCTTTACGGCGCAAGTGTGGGAAGTCAGACCTATGATGGTGAAGCTGTTACCGCTTACAGTTTTTATCTGAAGTGGAGGTTATTATTCTAATGCTGAAACGTATTCTTGTTATTTCACTCGTCCTGTTCCTGTCTTCATTCCATTATGTGGTGAGTGCTGCAATGAAGCCCGGTGAATTTATTGTCCTTTGCTATCATGCAGTGCCTCTTAAGGCCTTGCCGGGGGATACATTCAGCATACCGCAGCAGAAATTTGTTGAGCAGATGGAGTACCTGCGTACGCACGGATATCATCCGGTGTCGTTTGATGACATCCTGATGGCCCGCAAAGGGGAGAGAGCACTCCCGGAAAAGGCAGTGCTTCTTACCTTTGATGACGGCTATATCTCATATCGCGACTTTGTCGTGCCGGTGCTGGAAGAACTCGGTTATCCGTCTCTCCTGGCAATTGTAGGCAATTTCATAGAGCATGCTTCTCCAGAGGGGCTGCCCGAACCCCTGATGAACTGGAAGCAGATAAGAGAGGTGAGCTCCCGTAAACTCGTTGAGGTCGTGTCGCATTCCTATGATCTGCACAAGGGGGTCAAATATAACCCGCAGGGGAACGAGGCCGCTGCTGCCACTGCGGTCGCATACAATCCGGATACTAAAACATATGAAACGGAAGAGGAATACAGTGCCCGCTTAGAAGCTGATTTTATCGCCCAGAAAAATCTTTTCAAAGAAAGGCTTGGCTTTGCTCCGAGGGCAATGGTCTGGCCCTATGGACGCTTTAATCAAATCAGCGTTGAGATTGCAAAGAAGACAGGCATTATATCTACTTTTACTATTGAAAGAGGTTTTTCCGGCATTGAAAACCTTGATGCCCTTGACCGCAACATGGTCGAGAATACACAGATGGAACAGTTTATCAGTATGTTGAAGGACCCCCTTGGAGACAAACCAATGATCAGGGCAATGCAGGTGGACCTTGATCTCGTCTACGATCCCGACATGGACCTGATGGACAAGAACCTCGGCAAGCTTATAGACCGGCTTGTTGCAATGGATGTCAATACAGTTTTTCTGCAGGCCTTTGCCGACCCTGAAGGTACGGGAAATATAAAGAGCGTGTATTTCCATAACAGTATCCTTCCGGTGCGCGCGGATTTCTTCAGCCATGCAGCGCACCAGATGGCTATTCGAAAAATGATGGTGTATGCCTGGATGCCGGTATTGAGCATTGAACTTCCCGACAGTGAATTGAACGAAAGGCTTAAGGTGCGTGAAAGTAAGGATGGTAAAGTTGTCCCGGGCACTTCATGGTACAGAAGGCTTACCCCTTTTAGTACAGATACTGCTGAACTTGTCAGGAAATTATATGAGGACCTTGCTTTTCATTCGCAGATACACGGGATATTGTTCCAGGATGATGCGTACCTGACGGATTATGAGGACTTTCATCCCGAGGCATTAAACAAATATGCGGAACGTTTCGGCAGTGATGTAATTATATCTGACCTTGATAAAGACGCTGGTTTGGCGGAGAAATGGGCACGTTATAAGACAGAAGCTTTAATCGATTTCACAAACATTCTCAAGCAGGGAGTCAGGAGATACAGGCCTGTTGCCCGGTTTGCGAGAAACCTGTATGGAATCGTCATCGAAAATCCGGAGGCAGAGTCATGGTTTGCACAGGACTACGGACTCTTTTTAAAGAATTATGATCAGGTTGTTGTAATGGCTTACCCACAGATGGAAGAAGTAAAAAGCCCGTCTGAATGGCTTAAAACCATGGTGGGCAGGGCCAGGGTCATGCCGCAGGGTCTGGAGAAGACCGTATTTAAAATACAGACATACAATTGGAAAAAGGAGGAATGGATAAACGACGGGACAGTCCTAGAGGAGATGAGAGACATATTGTCATCCGGAGGAAGTCACCTGGCATATTACCCGGACAACTACCGGGAAGATAGACCGGCGCTTAACAAAATTAAGCTGGAAATGTCCACCAAATCATATCCATTTATCCCATGAAATTGACACTCTTATCAGTCATTCAGGCGTTATGCGATTTTGTTTACCTGTATCCGCTCCTCATGAGTTTTGTGTGGATGATAGGCGCCATTATATTTTTTTTAAGGCTGGAGCGTAAAATGAAAACCCCGCCTGAAATCTCAGAGTACCCATTTTTCTCAGTGCTTGTTCCATGTCATAATGAGCAGGACCAGATCGGAGATACAGTTGATCATCTTGTAGAACTTGATTATCCGAATTATGAAATCATTCTTATCGATGACGGCAGCATTGACGAAACTCCCGCCAGGATACATGAGTTTTGTCAAAAGCATGAAAGGGTGAGAGGTGTATATATAAAGCAGAACGGGGGTAAAGCCTCCGCCCTGAATGCCGGGTGCCTTGTATCCAGAGGGGATTTGATCCTTTCTGTTGATGCCGATGCATTGCTGGATAAAAACTGTCTTAAATGGATGGCATGGCACTTTCATAAATTCCCCAGGGTAGGGGCCATTACAGGCAATCCGAGGGTCATAAACCGCACAACACTCCTCGGCAAGATACAGACTGGTGAGTATTCAACAATAATTGGGTTTATTAAAAGGTCACAGCGCATTCTCGGAAAGGTTTTGACAGTATCAGGGGTTGTGGCCGCCTTTCGCAAGCAGGCGCTTGCCTCTGTCGGCTTTTGGGACAATGATATGGTCACAGAAGACATAGACATAACATGGAAGCTTGAGAAAAAATTCTGGGATGTCCGCTATGAACCCAGGGCCATTTGCTGGATATTTGTACCTGAAACCCTGCGCGGTCTCTGGAGACAGCGCGTACGCTGGGCACAGGGCGGTGTCGAGGTCCTGAAAAAACATAATGACATCTGGCAAGACTGGAGACAGCGCAGATTGTGGCCGGTGTATGTTGAATATGCCTGCAGTATACTCTGGGTGATGGCTTTCTGGACGCTTATTATCATGTGGGCCGAGCAGACTTTTTTAGGAGTCCAAATGCCTGTACGCCTGTTGCCGCCTATACCGCCTCTGTGGACAGGTTCAATTCTGGCGTTGGTCTGTCTTATGCAATTTAGTCTCAGCCTGTTAATAGACAGGCAGTATGACAAGAGGATATTCAGGTACCTCTTTTGGGTCATCTGGTATCCTTTCGTTTACTGGATGATCAATGCATTTGCGGTGGTGATAGCTGTTCCCAAAGCACTTCTCAAGAAGAAAGGAACCAAGGCAGTTTGGGTGAGTCCAGATCGAGGTTTAGGAAAAACAACTGCTGCGGAGGCAAAATAATTTATGCCTGAAATCGAAATTAGAGATAATCCGAAACTGAGGAGCTTATTCAGGAATATAACGGAATTCACTTTTACAGGTTTTGTCTGGGGATTATGGGCGTATCTGTTACTGCCCCTTGTGAACATTGTTATGTGGATCATTGGGTTACGATTCATTGAAATATCTATTATTGAGCAATTGGGATATAAAGAGCTGATAGGTCTCGTAAGCAAAATGGGCTGGATAGTGATAGCAGTGTTTTTAATATTACGTTTATGGGGCATATATAATTACAAAAAATTTGGAAAGAGATCAAGACGCATGAGTTCTCCGCCGGTAACCATTGAACAGCTTGCAGAGCATTTTCAGATTCCTGTTGAGCAGGCCAAATACATGCAGTTACAGAAAGAGATTGTATGGGAAAATGCGGGCCTGTCTAAAATATCGTAGCGCATCATACAACCACTCTTACGGCCGCAAAATACAACAAGTAGAATTACCGTTAATTTGTGATATAATCTTCCCTATAAAGAACTAACGTAATTCTAAAATAATAAAACATTAACAAGCGTGTTTTACCAGATATTTTATAGATCGTTGCTGTTGGGGTATTTATTAAATATTAGGCAGTTATAAATTTATTTTACCAGGCTATTGACAAAATATTTTATCCCTGATAAACTTTTTAGGTTTTCCTGTCGGAAAGGAAATATTGTTAAAAATTAGATATATCGAATTATAAACGGAGGGAATTTGCCGACTATAGCCCAATTAATCAAAAACGGAAGGAAACAGGCGAAGAACAATACTAAATGTCCTGCCCTTTCAAGGTGTCCCCAGAGGCGCGGGGTTTGTACAAGGGTCTATACAACTACTCCGAAAAAACCGAATTCTGCGTTAAGGAAAGTGGCGAGATTAAGATTGACCAATAAGATGGAAGTTACCGCCTATATACCGGGCGTTGGCCATAACCTCCAGGAACATTCCATTGTTCTTATAAGAGGCGGCAGGGTAAAAGATCTTCCAGGTGTCAGATACCACATTGTCAGAGGTGTCCTCGATACACTCGGCGTTGCTGACCGCAGAAGAAGTCGGTCAAAATACGGCGCCAAAAAACCAAAATAACTAACAGGTAATCGAATATGCCAAGAAGAAGAGTAGCAGCAAAAAGAGAAATATTGCCGGATCCCATTTATAACAGCAAGCTGGTGAGCAAGTTTGTTAATTCAATTATGAAAGACGGGAAGAAGTCTACAGCAGAGAGGGCATGTTACGGAGCGTTTGATATAATCAAATCGAAGATGAATGATGATCCTCTGAAAGTGTTTAAGACTGCGATGGAAAATGTAAAGCCTCTCCTGGAGGTCAAGTCAAGACGCGTAGGCGGCGCAACTTATCAGGTGCCTGTAGAAGTCAGGCCGCAGAGAAGAATAGCTTTGGCATTCAGGTGGATTATTGGATATTCTCAAAAAAGAGGCGAGCGGACAATGAGGGAGAAACTGGCCGGAGAATTAATGGACGCAGCCAATAAAACAGGCGCCTCTATCAAGAAGAGAGAAGATACTCATAAGATGGCAGATGCTAACAAGGCTTTCGCTCATTTTAAGTTTTAAATGGAAATAACTGAAATGGAAAAAACGGTAGTAGATATGACATTCGAAAAGACAAGAAACATAGGGATCATGGCCCATATAGATGCCGGAAAGACAACGGTCACGGAGCGCATTCTCTACTATACCGGGGTCACATATAAAATAGGTGAAGTGCATGAAGGAACTGCCGTTATGGACTGGATGATTCAGGAGCAGGAAAGAGGCATAACGATCACATCTGCAGCTACAACATGTTTCTGGAACGATAACAAGATAAATATTATAGATACTCCCGGACACGTGGATTTCACAATCGAAGTCGAGCGCTCGCTGAGGGTACTTGACGGTGCAGTAGCACTTTTTGATGCTGTTGCCGGCGTAGAGCCTCAATCAGAGACTGTGTGGAGGCAGGCCGATAAGTATAAGGTCCCAAGAATCGCATTTATAAATAAGATGGACAGAATGGGCGCGGATTTTTTTATGTGTGTCAATTCCATGATTGAACGGCTTGGAGCAAAGCCTGTTCCGGTGCAGATTCCGGTCGGTCAGGAAGATTCATTTATCGGCGCTGTTGATCTTATAAGTATGAAGGCTTATATATATGATGACGAGACATTAGGGGCTAGTTTTGTTGAGGCTGATATTCCTGAGGAGCTTATTCCCATCGCCCTTGAATATAGAGAGAAAATGCTGGAGGCAGTTGCAGATTTTGATGACGTGATGATGGAAAAATATCTTGCCGGCGAGAAGATCGGAGATGATATTATATTATCTGCGCTAAGAAAGGGCACGATTGGATTGAAAATAACTCCTGTTCTTTGCGGATCAGCTTTTAAGAATAAAGGTGTTCAGCAGCTTCTTGACGCAATCATCAGATTTCTTCCCTGTCCGACTGATGTCCCGCCTGTAATAGGTATCGAACCCGGTTCAGGCAAAGAGGTTGTGAGAAAAGTGTCCGAAGATGAACCGTTTGCCGCAATTGCTTTTAAAATAATGACTGATCCTTTTGTCGGGCAATTGACATTTCTGAGGGTTTATTCAGGGGCAATAACTTCAGGTTCCTATGTATATAATTCAACGAAAGACGTAAAAGAACGCGTGGGCAGGCTCCTGAAGATGCACGCAAACAAGAGGGAAGATGTTAAAGCGATTCATGCAGGGGATATTGTTGCTGCAGTAGGTTTAAGAAGCACTCTCACCGGTGATACGCTTTGCGATGCAGACCACCCTGTTATCCTTGAATCCATGGAGTTTCCTGAGCCCGTTATATCGGTTGCTATAGAGCCGAAAACCAAGGCTGACCAGGAGAAACTTTCTGTGGCGCTTGGAAAACTTGCACAGGAAGATCCTTCGTTTAAGGTTTCATTCGACGAGGAAACGGGGCAGACAATAATCTCAGGCATGGGCGAACTTCATCTTGATATAATTGTGGACCGTCTTTTAAGAGAGTTTAAAGTAGGCGCAAATGTAGGCAAGCCTCAAGTTGCTTACAGGGAGACCATAAGGCAAAAAGTAAAAGCAGAAGGTAAATTTGTAAGACAGTCGGGCGGACGCGGTCAGTACGGTCACGTTTATATTGAAGTAGAACCGTTAGGTCTTGCCGGCGGTTTTGAATTTGCAAATAAAGTCGTAGGCGGCGCTATACCGAGAGAGTATATATCAGCCGTAGAAAAGGGTGTTAAAGAAGCCCTTGAGAACGGCGTACTCGCAGGCTATCCGGTTGTTGACGTTAAGGTCACATTATTCGACGGCTCGTATCATGAGGTGGATTCGTCGGAAATGGCATTTAAGATTGCAGGATCAATGGCCTTTAAGAATGCCGTTAAAAAGGCAAAACCTGTATTACTGGAACCTATAATGATTATAGAAGCGGTGACTCCGGAAGAATATATGGGAGAGGTAATAGGTGATTTAAATTCAAGAAGGGGTAGGATCCAGACCATGACTCAAAGGTCAAATGTCCGGGTAATTGCCGCTCAGGTCCCTCTTTCTTCAATGTTTGGATATGCAACGGACCTCAGGTCAAAAACCCAGGGACGCGCCACTTATACAATGCAGATTTCCCATTATGAAGAGGTCCCGAAAAATATCTCTGAAGATATTGTTTTAAAAGTAAAGGGAGGATAAAAAGCTGTTAGCAGTGAGCAGTTAGCTGTGAGGAAGAAAAAATAATCTTAAAGCTAAATGCTAATTGCTAAAAGCTGAGAAATTAGGAGGCAAAGATGGCCAAGGCAAAATTTGAAAGAACAAAGCCGCATGTAAACATAGGGACAATAGGGCATGTGGACCATGGGAAGACAACGTTGACAGCGGCGATAACGAAATATTTATCGAAGCAGGGGAAAGCGGATTTCCGGGCATTTGATTCAATCGACAATGCACCGGAGGAGAAGGCGAGAGGAATAACGATAGCAACGGCGCATGTAGAATATCAGACGGAAGCAAGGCATTATGCGCACGTGGACTGTCCTGGCCATGCGGACTACGTAAAGAACATGATAACAGGAGCGGCGCAGATGGACGGGGCGGTGCTGGTAGTGTCAGCAGCGGACGGGCCGATGCCGCAGACAAGGGAGCACATACTGCTGGCGAGACAGGTAGGGGTGCCTTATATAGTAGTGTACATGAACAAGACAGACATGGTGGATGATCCTGAGCTGTTGGAATTAGTTGAGATGGAAATAAGGGAGTTGTTATCTAAATATGATTTTCCTGGGGATGATATACCAATAGTAAAGGGATCGGCATTAAAGGCCTTGGAGAGCAGCAACGAGGACATAAAGGCAGAGGAGTACAAGAGTATACAGGCGCTGTTGGATGCGATAGACTCATACGTGCCTACGCCTGAGAGGGACACTGACAAACCGTTCTTGATGCCGATAGAAGATGTATTCAGCATATCGGGAAGAGGGACGGTAGTGACGGGAAGGATAGAGAGGGGAATAGTAAAGGTAGGAGAGGACGTAGAGATAGTGGGATATGGAGAGAC
>JACQXG010000029.1 GCA_016208905.1 Nitrospirota bacterium | reverse complement strand
TCTGATCATCCGTGAACTTCTTATGCAATTGTGTCAAAATATAAGCCTCCTTTTTTTGAGGCTCATATTACAGCTTTTCAGGTGTTCACTTTTAATTCGTAAATTTGCTTAAAACGGTTCACTTTTAATTCCTAATTGACAATTTATAAGTTTTATGTTGACATTAAAGGCAACAGACTGTACGATATATCTCTTAGACCAATCGGGCTGACTTGTGGCTTTCTTTCTGAATTTATTTTTTCAAAGGTTATATTAATTACATAGTCTGAATAATCGTTATCCTACAATACCGGACTTTCCGTTAGTGAGAGGTTTGGCGGATGATCTTATTGATAGAGTAAGAATTAACGAAGTTAAGTTAATTGGGCCTATGAAATACGAAATTAATTCAGAAATTTTAAATAATACAACCAAGTGCAGAAATAATTTCTCTTGCTTGAATGGTATGAATGACTGTGTTTGTGATGTGGAAGTTCAATCCGGCGACAACATCCTCTTTATTAAACGAACAGACTTAAAAACAAACTGCAATTACATTTTGTACTTTGGATATTCCTGTCTTTGCACCTGTCCAACAAGGCAGGAACTCCACAGACTTTATGGAATTTAATTTTTCTCCTGACCATTAATCCAGATAATAATGTATCGAAAATTAATTTATTTTCCAACATCTGCATTATTTGAAATGCATTTTTCGGATTAAACAGAGTCTATTTATATTCTGACTTTAATGCGGCCTTCTTCTGATCAGCAACAACAATGAGGACATAATTCTGCGGGTCCAGGTATTTATTCGCAACTCTGAGGATATCCTCACGGGTCACAGAGTTTATATACGAGGGATATTTATCAATATAATCATTTCCTAAACCATAATACTCGACTGCCACAAGGAACCCGGCAATGCGCGCGCCTGTTTCGATTTTCATGGGGAAGCTGCCGGTGAGAAACGACTTCGCATCAGCAAGTTCATCCTCCGTTACCGGACTGCTTCTGATCCGATTAATTTCCTTAAGCACTTCTTCTATAGCGGTATTGGCTGATTCGTTTTTTGTCTGCAGCGCTACCTGAAAACTTCCACCGAACTTGTCAGCTGCGAAATAACTGCTGATATCATAGACAAGCCCTTTATCATCTCTGATATTCTGCATAAGCCTTGATGAAAATCCCCCGCCTCCGAGGACATAATTCATTACTGACACTGCGTAGTAATCAGGATTGTCCCTGCTGACTCCTGTATGGCCGAGGACAATGTTGGCCTGGGTAAGGTCCTTGTCTATTGTTATGGTCTTTCTTTCTTTTGCCATATTTACAACCTGAGGGGAAGCCGTTGAGGGTTTTCCAGTCTGCCAACCGCTGAGATGTTTCTGAATCAGTTGTTCAACCTCCTCATTCGTTATATCTCCGACAACGGTCATGACTGAATTCTCAGGCACATAGTATCTTGAATGAAAGTCAACGATGTCCTCTCTTGTTATTGAGTCAATGGTCTCAGCCGTGCCTGTAAGCAGCCTGCCGTATGGATGGTCTCCGAATACCGCCTTTTTAAACTCCCTTGATGAGATATAGCCCGGATCATCTTCCTGGGACTTTAACCCGCCCTTTATACGTTCCTTCTTTTTCATAATCTCTTTTTCCGGGAAAGACGGGTTGAGAAGAATGTCCGAAAGCAGTTCAAAGCCAAGATCAAGGTCCTTCTTCAAAACAGACAGATTCGCGCTTGCATAGTCCCCGCCGCCTGAGGCCCCGACAGAGCCCCCGACAAAGTCCATTTCTTCGCTGATCTGCCGGGACGTCCTCTTTGCGGTGCCTTCAGTCAGAAGGCCTGCTACAAGACCGGCAAGTCCTGCCTTGTCCACCGGCTCATGCAGATTGCCTGCGTTGATGCCGACCGATACTCTCACAACAGGCACATTATGCCTTTCCACAACCAGAAGCGTGAGACCGTTTTTGAGCACCTGGCGCTTTACGTCAAGGGCGTAAGCGGCAGTGAATAGTGAACAGTGAATAGTGAACAGTAAAAAAACAGCAATAAGTATTGAAAAAACAGTAATGCGTCTTATGCCCCGCTTTTCACTTTTCACTTCACACTCTCATCTTTCTTTATTGGTATTAATGTCCCGACCGTCCTCTGGTCCGCGACCAGATATTTATTTGCCACACGCTGCACATCATCAGGTGTGACTTTTCTTACGCCTTCAAGATATGTGTCTTTCAACCTCCAGCTGCCAAGCATCTCAAATTCCGCAAGGACCATGGCCTGAGAGTAGACCGAATCCTGGCCCATTATGAAGTCCGCCTCAATCTGGTTCTTTACCTTCTGTACCTCCCTCTCAGACGGGGGCAGGTCCTTAATCTTTTGGACTTCTTCATAAAGCGCGTTTTCAACTTCCTCTATTTTTTTGCCCGGCAATGGGGTCCCTTCGAGATAAAATATAAAAGGGAATTTATTGAAATTGCTGTACCCGGCCCCGGCTGAAAGCGCTATCCTCTTTTCATCAACAAGACTCCTGTAAATCCTCCCGCTCTTTCCACCGGACAGTACACCGGCAAGCACGTCAAGGGCATAGCTGTCTTCGTGAAGGACATTCGGCGACTTATGCGCACTTATAACATAAGGGAGTTCGGCCTCTTTTTTAATAAATACTCTTCTTTCGCCCCGCTGAACAGGCTCCTGTATATTTAATTTCCCAATCTCAGGCCCCTTCGGAATGGGGCCGAACTCTCTCTTTATCTTTGCCATTACTGCCTGCACATCGACATTACCAGCAATGACTATAAACGCGTTGTTAGGGACATAATGTTTCCGGTAATAATCCATCAGATCATCCCGGGTTACATTCTTTAAATCCTCCATCCACCCGATGACCGGCCATCTGTAAGGATTGTTTTTGAATGCAGCGGCAATCACCTCTTCAAATACAAGGTTTTGCGGATCATCTTCGTAACGCATTCTGCGCTCTTCCATGACAACGTCACTTTCGGAAAGGAATTCACCATTGTCCATGATAAGGTTCCGCATCCTGTCGGCCTCCATCTCTATGGAAAGGCGAAGCCTGTCAGGCGCAAGCTTTTGAAAGTAATATGCATAGTCGTGGCTGGTGCCGGCATTATCTATACCCCCCGCCTTGCTTATAATCTTCGAAAACACCTTGTTCCCGTACCTGGGGGTGCCTTTAAACATCATGTGCTCAAGCAGATGACTTAGCCCTGTTTTGCCGGCCTGCTCATTTATCGAGCCCGCGTTGTACCAGATCTCAAATATCGCGAGCGGGGCAGTCCGGTCCTGTATAATAAAAACCTTAAGCCCGTTTGCAAGAGTCTCTTCATATACATTGCCGTTTGGAGTCGGCTTTATCTCTACAGCTGTCTCCTTTACTGTATGGGCGCACCCGTATACAGCAATGAGCAGAATAACAATAAATAAAATTGATTTTCTATTCATCTTATTTCTTCAGATATCCATCTATTGCTGCCTTAAAATCTTCAAAGGACCTTCCCTGCATCCTTTTTCCGTTCAGGAATAATGTGGGAGTGCCCCCAACGCTGGCGCTCTGGCCAAGACTGATGTCCTGCTGGATCAGATTATCGTATTTACTGCTCTGGAAGTCCGCCAGAAATTTAGTCTCGTCCAGGTTCAATTTAGCTGCAAACTCCTTATAAGAATTATCATTAAGCTGGTTAAAATTTTCAAAGACCAGATCATGCATTTCCCAGTATTTCCCCTGCTCTCCGGCAGCGCGGGCCGCCTTTGCCGCGTTTCTGGCCTGCTGATGAAAGGACAATGGGAAATCTTTAAAGACCAGTTTTACATCTTTAGGATATGCTGCCAGGACCTGGTTGAGTATCGGCTGAAGTTTTGAACAGTATGGACACTGATAATCTGAAAATTCAACAATAGTGACAGGCGCTTCTTTACGGCCCTTTATTGGAGAACTGCCGACCGGCAGATTAAAGACCTGATTGATGTCAACAGCCGGTCTCTGCGGAGCAAGCGGCGGCTGAGCTGCCTTTGCAAGATTCTTCTGGGTTTCTTCAATCTTGTCCAGTCTTGCAAGGATCTGTTTCTGCAGCTGCTCAACACCGGGATCAACAGCCGGGCTTGCAGGCTGGGAGACCTGCGGCGCACTTTTCTGGCTTGCTTCTATCTGGTCCAGTTTTGCAAGGATATCTTTTTGTGTCTGCTCTATGCTGTCAAGTTTGTTCTTGTCAACACAACCTGACATTAACAGCGGTACAACAAGTATCAGCAGTATAATCAATAAATATTTCCCTTTGATCATTTTCTCCTCCTTTATAACTACGTTAATGTCTTAATAATTTTGACGGCAAGATTAATTCTATCATATCGGTCTGGTTACTTGTAAATCTGCAGCCTCTTTTTTTCACTATTTAAAAGCAATAGGTGTCTTATACCAGACAGGACCTCCGGCATATTGACGGACAAAGCCAAAACAGGTAATATAATCATGTCTTTGAAACGTAAATTTTGGGGCGTCGCCAAGCTGGTAAGGCACTGGTCTCTGGCTCCAGCATTCGGGGGTTCGAATCCTCCCGCCCCAGCCAATAAAGCTATCAGCTGTCAGCCATCAGCTTTAAGCTAAGAAAAAGGAATTTCGATATTATCGAAATTCTACGGTTTTTAGCTGATAGCTGATAGCTGATCGCTGTTTTTTACGGTCCCATCGTCTAGTGGCCTAGGACGCTGGCCTCTCACGCCGGAAACACGGGTTCGAACCCCGTTGGGATCACCATTTAAAGCAGGGATTAGGGGTCAGGGTTTAGGGATTAGAAAAAGGAAGGAAGGCATATGTCGAAAACTTACAACATCGCTGTTATTCCCGGTGACGGCACCGGGCCTGAAGTTATTGCTGAAGGCATCAAAGTCCTGAATGCCATTTCAGGCAAGGCAGGGTTTAAACTCAACCTGACCTATTTTGATCTGGGCGGTGACAGGTATTTGAAAACCGGCGAGGCGCTGCCGGACAATGCAGTTGACGAACTGAGGAAATTTGATTCCATATATCTCGGCGCGATCGGTCATCCGGATGTCAAACCGGGCATACTGGAAAAAGGGATACTTCTGAGACTCCGCTTTGAACTGGACCAGTACATTAATTTAAGACCGGTCAAACTCTATCCCGGAATAGATTGCCCCCTCAAAGATAAAGGCCCTGAGCACATTGATTTTGTCGTTGTCAGGGAAAATACGGAAGGCCTTTATGCAGGAGCAGGCGGAGTGCTCAAGAAAGGCACTCCTGATGAAGTTGCGGTGCAGGAATCGATCAATACGAGAAAGGGAGTTGAACGCTGTATACGGTACGCTTTTGAATGCTGCAGGAAGAGAAAAAAGATGAACAAGCTCACGTTGTGCGGAAAGACAAATGTCCTCACCTTTGCATTCGATCTCTGGGAGAGGACCTTTTATGAGGTCGCAAAAGAGTATCCAGGCATCAAGGCTGATTATGCCCATGTAGACGCAATAACCATGTGGTTCGTAAAAAAC
>JACQXG010000098.1 GCA_016208905.1 Nitrospirota bacterium | reverse complement strand
GAGATCAAAGCCGAACCAGAGAGTGTTTTGCTGTGAATGTTCCGTTCCTTTTGATACGTCGTTTGTCCTGCTGTAAAGGCTGACTTTTTTAGGGGTCTCTTTTTTTGCACAACCTGGGATGAAGATGAGAATGAAAAGAATGAAAAACAAAGGCCGGATATATTTTTTCTGGTTAAAGTTAGTCACTGCCCATCCCATAATCATATTTGCCTTAACAGGCAGATTTTATTATAACTTATGGTAATTGCAATGTGGTGGAAATGAGGAGCAGATAAAAGTCAGGCAGGTATTCCGAGAGTGCGGTCGCGGCGCTGACGAAAAATCAGAGGATGCTCAAGATCTGTGAGGAACTGGGATTCAGGACAACTCACCTGCCCGACGGCGTAAGCAGGGTTGTGCTGACGCTGGAGTGAATCACCGTTCCATAATAATGACATTCTTGGTCCAGCTAATTTCTGCAACCAATGGCTGCAGTTTTTGATTATTTTGTAAGTCAGATTTATTTCTTTCCCTCGATCTTCTTAGCCCCGAGTATCAGCGCTTCTATCTCGGTTTTAATGTCTAGTGATTTACGTTCTGCTGCTTCGCGCGCTTTATCTATGTCAGCTTTTATTTTCCCAATCTTCTTCAATATTTGATTCTGAATCTCAAGTGAAGGAAGGGGGATTGAAAATCCCAACAACGCCTCTGGAGAAATGCGCGGCATTCTTGCGCCTATTGCCTGTCTAGCTTGAATTTCAATTGCTAAAGAACGTAGATATTGCGCAAGATACCCCCGAAGAATATTTTCGCGTGGTTTAATAGGCAAAAATTCACTCGAAGCAACACCGGTTGAAACACCGACTTCATTTGGAGTGATTGCCTTTCGAAGATACGGTCTTAATTTGCCATAAAGTATGTGTTCCTCATCAAAAACAACACATGAACTTTCTATCTCTTCGCCTATCACTGGGGAAAAATTAACCAATCGCCCGGTAAGAGCCTCGACATTTGCCAACCCAATGTAATTTATCTTTTCTTTTGGAGTGGCATATGGATTTGTTCTTCTGACAGTATCCTTTAAATGCTTGATCACATCCGAGATTCTAACGTTTTCATATTTCGCAGAATGAAAATCTCTGCCGATGTTCTGCGCAAACATAACATCCCAACGAGACAATTGGATCCACCAAACTGAGAAAGCTTTTTTATTCGAAATATTTGAATTTATTTTCAAGCCAAGATCAAACAGAAAATCTCTATCAATTTGCTCATTAAGAAATTGCACTTTTTTTATCGCTGTTCTAATTTCTTCCTGAGCATTTTGCCACCTATCAATAATCGCTTGCTGAATTGTTAGCGGTGGCAAGGGAATCTCAAAGTCCAAGAAATTTTCTTCTTTAAATCGGTTGCGGCTGACTGCCGACGAACCAATTGATGTCTTATTCACAGCCTTAATTGTTGCGTCACACATAAAGAACAAGTACAGGTATCGCGGCAAAATTCTATCGTTGTTGACTATAAATTGTGGGAATTCATTTGAAACAAAACAGTCGGCATGTTCTTCGGGAACCACAGCAAAGGACCCTTTCCAAGCAAAAAGGCGGTTATAGATAAAAGAGTTTGGCACTAAGGGGGTAATATACGTCGCACTCAAAGAATCCCCTTTTACTGTTTCCCTATGGAAAGTTCCTTCTCCATACCACTTAACACCTACCATTCTATACTCTCTAACATGATCTACCTTTACTCGTTGCTTAACCTGGCATACTACTTCTCCAACTTTAACAAGTGACCAGCCGGACGGAAGATTAGAAGTTGAAAAGATGTGTTTTGGGACTATCCATTTATCAAGGTCCCTCCACCGGACAATGATCGCTCTTGCTGGTGACTTCATTCCGAACTCTCAGATACGAGGAGCTTCCCTGGATTTTTCCTGAACTCCCTGTACCACTCCAGACATGATTTCTCCGTTCCTGAAGGCATATTGTCATTAGGATAAAGCTCATTGTAATCAGCTTCACCTGTCGCTGCGATGCCGACCTTTTCAACTTCATACATGAAAATCGGATAACTGAATCTTTCTTTGAGGAGCGCTCTTGATTCTTTTGTAATTATTGCCTCAAGCTCCTTGAGGGCCTTTTTCGCCTTTTCTTTTTCTTCTTTAAGTTTTACATTCGCTTCTTTGGCTTTATCGGATGCCTGCGCCTTTTGCTCTTTTGAGGGAGTCTTTATCCCCGTAGGTAAAAAATCACTTTGATTGTAGTTCGTCTTTGCTATGACCTCTTGAAGCTGGGTTTTTTGTTCCCTATACTTCATCTCTATTTCAGCCAATGTTGCTGCTTTCAATGCATCGAAATCCGCTTTTTCCTTTTCCGTAAATTTCTGCACGAAAAGAAGCGATGCCTTAACACTTGCCCCGGATGAAAAGAAGGTCTCCTGAGGCAGCGAAACTACTGCTCTTATAAACGCCCTGTCTTCGCAGTATTCCCGGACATACGCAAGGGAAGGATTATTGAAAATCCCTTCAGGCAACACAATACCGAGTCGTCCCCCGGGTTTCAGAAGGGCGAGACAACGCTCGATAAACAGTATTTCAGTCTTGATCCTGCTGGTTTTAGGTAAATCAAAAAGGTCGAGAATCGGCTTTCCTATTGCGGCGCGGACTTTTTCTATAGCCTCCTTGTACAAACTTCCGTATTCGCTTCTATAACGTTTCTCCACATCCTCATGCACAGTCACATGAGATTCCTCTATGATGTCTGAATCCTCAACATTGGCGCCGAATGGAGGATTAGTCAGCACTATGTCAAAGCGTTCTTCAAAGATGCCGTTGACGTTTATGAAACCATCGTGATGATGAACACCTCCGTGACCGTCGCCGTGCATGATCATGTTCATCTTGCTGGTGCGTGCCATCCGGTCGTTAGCGTCACAACCATAAATGCAGGTATTGGCAAGCTTCCATATGCGGGATGTTTGTGCGTCATCCCGCGTCGCTTTCTCTCTGCTTGCATAGGGATTGATCTGCCTTTGCAACTGTTCATATTTTTGCCTCAACAACTCGGCCTTCTTTCTCCTGGAATACTTCCCGGCTTCAATTTCTTCCTTGTACGTCTGGTATTGTCTATCGACATCGCGCAGAATTTGTTCCCTGACGATCTCAAAAAATCTGATCAGGAAGCCGCCGGAGCCGGAAGCGGGATCGCAAATAATATCTTCTTCCTTGGGGTCAACCATTCTGATCATGAACTCGACGATTGTCCGGGGAGTAAAGAATTGTCCTATTTCACCACGAAAAGTCCGCCCTAAAAACTTTTCAAAGGCTATTCCCTTTACATCTTCCGAGGTATCTGAAAGATTATAACGCTCAAGCTTCTCTACGATGTCTTTGACGGTATTGAACTTGAGATTTATTTTTTCATTCTGTTCAAATATCTTATCAGCGCGATATTCTTTCTTCGTCTCGGCGAACAGCGTATCGATGGGATCTTCATAGAGGTCTTTCTGCTGGATCAGAAAATCTTTGGAAAAAAGATTCTTTCTCTGCTTTCCACCCTTCAGACGTCTCTCGAAACAGACTTTAACAAAGAGTATCTTGGCTATCTCATCAAAAGCTGCAGCGGGGTCAAGCTTCTCCCTGTTTCGTATGATGTTATGACATTGATGCAGGAGGTCGGCAAATTCATCTTCCCGAAAAACCTTCAGGCGAGAAATGATTTCTTCTATCTCTTTATCGGTGGCCTCTGCATGGGGGATGTCCTCAATCTCATCATAGTTGGGCATCCTTCTCTCAAGATCGACCTTCCAGAACTTGGTCTCGCGGTTATTGTGAGTAACAAAAAACTTTGCCCGCTCATATTGCGCATAGTTGGCGCCCTGTAAATAAGCTTTGTTATCTATTGTCACATTATCCGCCTTGCACTCAACAACGATCAGCGCCGTTTTCTTATCGGCCTTTTCCTGCTGCGTGCGCCAGATGAGAAAATCCGCCCGTGCGTCTCCTGAGCCTCTGCCGGTAACAGACAGCTCTTCATCAATGTGCTCAAGAGAAAATCCATATTCATTGACAAGAACGCAAAGGTATTCCTGCCGGACACGCTCTTCAGGCGTTTCTATCAGCCATTTCTTACGGATATGGCTGAAAACTTCACCGTTCTTTCTCTCGACAGACAAAGTCTTCTTTACTGTCGGCATAAAGCCTTTCTCCTTTTACTATGCCCTTTTGACAAACGCCAACCCCTGCTCACGGAAGAATTCAAAAAGGTTGATACATCTTATCTGATAGTAACCCGCAATCATCGGTATCTTGTTGGGCTTCTCTTTGCTTTCCTGAGTGACAATAGTACAATCTTTTACAAAAGCTAACGCGATTAAGAAAGGATCGGCTTCCGGCTCATTACTTGACATCTTCTTTTGATCGATAAGCTCAGGATGCTCATCGATAATCTTTTGCCCTGCTTCCCATATTTCGGAATCTATCGGAACAATGAAATGTTTTCTGTGCGCCTTAATCCATCTTTTCAGGAAGTCATCCTTGCCCTCATATTTTTTTATTTCGTCCTCGACAATGTTGATAGTTAACATATTGCCGTCACTGATAAGCCGTTCAATTTCGTCCCATATTGCTTTAAAGGCAGACTCTTTTTTCGGATAATACGCTTTTAAAGTGATCAGGATATTTGTATCAATACAGTATGACTTGATAAAGGGCAGTTTCATTAATTATTTCGTTGTCACCAATTCCCGCACCTTTTGAATCTGGTCGATTTTTACGCCGAGATAACCGGCGGCATCCAGCGTGTTGATCTTGTCCTGATTGTAAGCGCTGAAAACCATAGCGACATACTTTTCCCCTCTTTCCTTCACACATGACCTTACAGGATCGCCTCTTTTGCCGAAAGGTTTAAATTCTTTGATATGCTCATCTCGCCACTTCTCATAGAAGGAATTTGACGTTTTGCCAAGGATCAACAGCCGTCTTAAAACAACTTCTTTGCTGACCCTGAATTTATCGGCAAGGAATTTAAGTGAATGCGAGTCCCAAACAAGCGAGCACTGCTGCTTAACTAAATCTTGCTTGAGAAGCTGTTTTGCGGGGACCAGGAATGATCCGGCGAAATGATTGCAAAACTTCTCGATAGCTGGTGAATGAGTGTCTTCTCTCATGTCGCATATTCCGCCTTCATTCAGAAGGATATGTGCCAGTTCATGAAATAGAGAAAATATTTTGGCATTGTAAAGGTCCTTCTTATTTACAACGATAGCCGGAAGGTCGCCTTCAATTAATGAAAAGCCTTTTATATCTCCCTGTGGGATACTTATTTGAAAAACAAGCAGGCCCTTATCTTCGAGTAAATTTTTCCAGCCCTCAAATGCTTCATCGCTATTCTTGAAGGATGATATATTGAAATGATTTGTAATAAATTCGGCTCTTACCTTGTTACCGGTTTGCCTAATTCAGAATTTAATTCAATTGCCGAAGCTTGAAACTTCCTTGCTTTTCTAATTGCCAATAATGTTCCCGGAGAAAAGGGTTTATGCTTAATGGACAATTCAGTCCTGAAATCTTTCGGCAATGGCAGCTCATGCGGAGGTTTAGACAACAGAAATGCTGCCAGCGGTCTTTTGTAAAAAGAAGCTAATTTCTCAATCTGGGCAAAAGTCGGTTTTTTTGAGCCCTGCTCCCAGGCATTAATTATAGTCTCATCTTTAAACTTAAACTTGCCTGCAACGTCTTTTTGGCTTAGACCGATACTGAGCCTCGCCCATTCCAAAATTTTTGGCTCAACAGAAACGCTGAAGTTCATTTCTCACCCCGTATCTTGCAAATCTCAAACAGCAACTGGCAGTATTCAACCCCCTTTAATCCGTGACACTATTCATTTTCTTGCCACCGGATTAATGGCATTTATCTTATCACTGCAATCCAAAAAAATATATATATTTCATTTGTTATACACCTATATGTCTTTGCCTGGAAGCAGCCCGTTCATCCAACATTTTTGCTATACTGAATGATATGCCTCTTGATCTCACCATCTTTAAAGAAGCCGCCAGGGCGATTGAGGAAGAAAAGGCTGATGCTTTCACTTCACTCTCCGGCTCATCAGCCGCTCTTTTATTTTCAATTTTACAACCCGCGTGCCTGCTTCTTTGTCCCTCGGAAGAAATGGCCAATGAATTATATTCTGACGCCCTCTTCTGGTCAAGACTTCTTGAAGTCGCTCCTCCTGTTCTTATACAACCTGAAGGAAGCCCTGACCGCTTAAAGAGCATCGCAGGTCTTTACACCTCACACAGGGGGAAGATCATTGCTTCCGTAGATGCGGCGCTCTCCACTTTGTGGCGGAATGAAAACTTTCCCCTGCTGGGCATGTCAAAGGCGGAAGGCGCGGACAGGGACCAGGTTATACAGGAATTATATGGCATGGGGTATCTCAATGTTCCGGTTGTATCAGGCATAGGAGAGGTAAGTATCAGGGGCGGGATACTCGACATATTCCCGCCGGACACGGAGTACCCTGTAAGGGTTGAGTTCTTTGGTGATGAAATTGAGTCTCTGAGATTTTTTGATGTCGATACGCAGCTCTCGGTCAAAGAGATCGAAGAGATATGGATATGCCCGGCAGTAGAACCGAAAGAAGGCCCGAATCTTATGGACCTTTTGCCGGACAGCAGGCTGATATTAAATGAGCCTGATGACATCAGAAGGCAGTGTCCTGATCTCGATCAATTGATCGGGGACAGGAAAGCGGTATCTTTTACATCCCTGCCGCTTGAAGGCGCGGGCTTCAACTGTCCGGTAAACAGTATTGCGGGATTCGGACTCTTGCGCGAAGAAAGGAAAACGATTGAGGACTTTGTAAGGCAGATTAATGTATTAAGACAAAACTATTTCATCATGATGGCCTGTTCATCCGAAGGCCAGGCCAAGAGACTGAAAGACCTGTTTGCCGAACAGGATTCAGATGTAGCAGTCCTTGCCGGTAATGTTCTCAAAGGCTCATACAGTCCTCTTATAACAATCGGGGAATTAAGCAGGGGGTTTACATATCAGGATGTCATTGTGCTCGCCGGAACGGATATCTTCGGCCAGCGTCCTGCATTTAAATCCACAAAGAAATCCAAAGTATCAGCGCTCATTGCTTCAATAGAAGATTTCAAAGAAGGAGATTATCTCGTACATGCTGAACATGGAATAGGAAAATTTTTGGGAATAAGGAAAGAGAGGATCGGGGACTATGAAGATGACTTTATAACTATTGAATACCTTGGAGGGGACAAGCTGTTTGTCCCTCTTGAGCGTATTAACTGCATTCAGAAGTATCACGCCAATGAAAACATCAATCCGAAAATCGACAGGATGGGGGGCAAGACCTGGCAGAAAACAAGGCAGAAGGTCCAGCAGAAGATCAAAGATATGGCAGAGAAGCTTTTAAAGATCTATGCTGCAAGGACAGCCGCTGAAGGGATTGCCTTTTCAGGCGATACAGAGCTTCACCGGGAATTCGACGGTTTCTTTGCGTATGAAGAAACTCCCGATCAGTCTACTTCCATCAATGAGATAAAGCACGACATGGAGCAGCCGGTCCCGATGGACAGGCTATTGTGCGGGGACGTCGGCTACGGCAAGACCGAAGTTGTAATGCGGGCGTGCTTCAAGGCGGTTTATGATTCCAGGCAGGCGGCAGTCCTTGTCCCCACGACCATTCTTGCTGAACAGCATTACGAAACCTTTGCTTCAAGGTTTTCCGCTTTCCCGATTAAAATTGATTTCCTCAACCGTTTTAAAAGCACGGCAGAACAAAAACAGACACTAAAGGCGCTTTCAGCAGGGGAAGTAGATATTATAATCGGCACTCACAGGCTGCTGGGGAAAGACGTGAATTTCTATGACCTCGGCCTGCTGGTCATAGATGAGGAGCACAAATTCGGTGTAGCGCATAAGGAGAAAATGAAGGCGCTGAAAAGCAATGTGGATGTCCTGTCTTTGTCCGCGACCCCGATACCCAGGACACTCCATATGGCGCTTTCAGGAATCAGGGGGATGAGCACAATAGAGACACCGCCGGAAGAGAGACTTGCCGTCAAAAGTATAGTTGCCCGTTTTAATCCGGTAATAATCAAAGAAGCCTTGCAGCATGAACTGGACAGGGGCGGACAAGCCTTTTTTGTACACAACCGGATCCACGATATCTATGAGATCGGAAACTTCCTGAGGGGTCTGGTGCCGGGGAGCAAAATAGGCGTGGCGCATGGGCAGATGCACGGGAAAGAGCTTGAGCAGGTTATGCATAAGTTTTTTCATAGAGAAATAAATGTCCTTGTCTCGACAGCTATTATCGGCTCCGGCCTTGATATCCCGTCTGCAAATACAATAATTATAAACAGGGCGGACAGGTTCGGCCTTGCAGACCTGTATCAGTTGAAAGGCCGTGTTGGACGGTCAAATATCAGGGCCTATGCTTATTTCCTCGCGCCGGATGATGATATTATTTCGGAACAGGCCAGAAAAAAGCTCCAGGCCATTCAGGAGCTTGGCTATCTTGGCGCGGGTTTTCGTCTGGCCTTAAAAGACCTCGAGATCAGGGGCGCCGGCAATTTGCTTGGCGCCGAACAGTCGGGGCACATTGAGGCTGTCGGTTTTGATATGTACATGGAGATGCTTGAAAATACTGTTTCGGAACTTAAAGGTGAAAAAACCGCTGCCGCAGTTGAGTCCGCTATTGACCTCAGAGTAACAGCAATAATTTCTGAAGAATACATTGAAAACCCTGACATCAGATTGAGTATCTACAGAAAAGTTGCCTCGGCAAAAGACACCAAGTCCCTTAAAAAGATCCTTGATGAACTGAAAGACAGATTCGGAGAGCCGCCTGAAGAGACTAAAAGGCTGATTGAAATAATGGAGCTTAAAATTACTGCCATGAAGCTTTATATAACCAGGCTCGATAATGTTGAGGGGAGGATAAGAATCTTCTTCGCCACAGAGACGCCCGTCACCCCGCAGCAGTTATTCGCCCTTCATGAAACCAGAAAGGGCTGGATTAAATTCCTTCCAGAAGGTGGCATCGAATTAAACCTTAAAGGCAAACCGTGGGAGAAAATATTCAGGGAACTGAAGGGAGTCATGGAGGAGCTTGAGGGTGAAGCTCTTTAACCCTCATTATCTTCAAAATGCTCGCGGTACCACTTCCCGTAGTGATGTTTGGCCCACTGCCTGTCCACAACACCTGAGATCATGCCGTGGAGGCCCTTCCGGCTTTCCGGATTGATCATAGCCATATATAAGTGTCCGGTAACAAGTGGCGTGGCAATGACAGCCATAATAAAATGCAGGACCCAGGACATAAATGCGGCATCCGTCAGCCATATAATTAACCCGGTCAATATATATAGTGGATATGTGGACATGAGCTTCATAAAATTCAATTTCTCGGCTGCGTTGAATTTTCCCTGTTCAGGCAGTTTGATTTTCTTATTAACGGCCGCCAGTCCCATTAAAGATAACCATTTCAGATCATCATACGACCACACCCATGCCTGCCTGATGTTATAGAAGTAAATCCTGAAATCGCCCCGGCACTTAATAATCGCAAGCATGGGGAGAATGATCAGGCAGATGCCTGATATCCGGTGAATCCAGGAAAACACGACTCTGTAAGGACGGAGCGGGTCGGGATTATAGTAGAACACCAGCACCAGGGCCGTGCCAAAACAAACGAGAAAGGGGACAGCCAGGGCCCAATGTACCAGTCTCTCAGATTTCCTGAAACGCAATATCTTTGCAGGCTGCGAAATTATTTGAATTTGTTCTGATGTATTAGCTGGTCCCACCGTATACATTCATACCTCCTCTTTTTTGAGTTAATATTTTTATGTAAACTATTTTTCTATCGTTAATTTGTTCTTTCACGTTTATTTAAAGTAACTGGCCTCTCTGTAAATAACAGCGCTGAAATCACTTTAAAATCTGTAGCCCGCCTGGGTAAACAGCGACGTGTTGTGATAATCATCTCCTTTATAGCGCTCGGCAAACATTGAGACAAAATAGTTTTTATTAATCTGCCAGTAAACAGACGTTCCATATGTGAACGTGCCTGTTGTAAAGCCCCCTTCGATATCGAGTTTTTCCTTCTCCTTGTTCGCATATACAGATACGTCAACTTTATCAAAGAAGTTACGGGAGACTTCCGCATTGAACTCATCGTTTTTCGAGTTGAAGTTGTCTATATGGGTATACCTGCCTGACAGGTTAAATCCAAGCAGGTCATGCTTTGTAAAACCGCCCGTGTATCTGACAGCATGATCATTATCAATCTTTCTGGTTTGATATGCAGCAGATGCGTAAACATTAAGCCCTTTTGCCAGCCTGTAATCGACCCGGCCCCCAGCCCTCGACTGAGAGTTAGTGTCCAGGAAATAGTTGTCTCTGTAATTAAAATCGGTATAAAACTTTTTTGAGGACTCAAAGTATTTAATGGCCCTGTAGTAATCATAGAAAAGCTGGAAACGGAGGTCCTTTGTAGCGGCATATGACAGATTCGCACGTGCATTTTCAAGTTCGAATTTATTTGTTGCCTGATTGATGCTGACTGACGAGAGGCCGTCTAACCTTACTTTGTCGCTTAAGGCGGAATTTAGTCTTGCGGAGCAGTACTGCCTGTCGGTTTTCCCCTCGTACATAAGGTCTTCACATCCTATATTGAATTGATATTTTTCCTGATCTAAAAAGCCATATGCACCGAAGGACTTGAATTTCCCATCGATTGAATTATCATACAAGTCCGGTGCGAGCCCGCCAAATACTCCAACCCCTACGCCTTTTTTTATCTCATACTTTAAATTCAGGCCGTCAATATATGTGTTAAACAGCTGGTATATATACTGCCTGCCGATAACGACATTAAAATTCTCCTGGAACTTGTAGCCAAGCCATAATTCATTCAGTCTTTTATTGATAATATTATCTTCATCTGTTATTTTCTTTCTAAGTTCGCCGTCGAGGTTAAAATAGAAGCCGGGGTTTTCATCCTCATGTTTATATAACCTGAGTTTAGACGATACAATTTGAATGTCGTTATGGCTGCTGTCATTGGAATTAAAATGGCTAATATAAAACCTGCCTTTAATGTCGCTTGCTTGAATTATTAGAGGCATGGGTATTAAAAACGCAAACAAAAACAGGGCCTTCTTCCACCGTAAAGATGAACTGCTCTTTTTTATCCTCTTCCTCCAGTGATGACGGGAAATCTTCACGTCGGATTTTGTTCTCTCCCGTTTGTTTTTACTGTCCATTCCAAACCTCAATAGTAATCATATTATTAGTTACAGCCGTTTTTAGACTTCGGGTTGTCCCAGTTATTCCCGTTATGACACAATAAACACTCATGAGAACATGTCTGATGTTCCTTGTTATAATCACTTGCATGACATGCATAACAGTCAGTCTCGGAAACCCCCGCATACTGTCCCGGATACCCGCTCTGGTGACACGAGCTGCAGGCATATGTCCCGTGTCTGAATAAGAACTGAAAAGTCTGGTGGACTTTTGCGCCAGTCCAGATGGTTGTTGAATGACAGTCTGTGCAGGTATGGGGATAACCCGATGACACATGCCCCGGCGCTGTCTGAAAATCACTCGCGTGACACGCGTAACAGTTATCAGACGTTATCCCAACTATTGAGCCGGGGTATCCGTTCGTGTGG
>JACQXG010000102.1 GCA_016208905.1 Nitrospirota bacterium | reverse complement strand
TGACTCCAAGACAGAGAAAGACTTTGCGATTATTCTTGAGAATGACAAGTCAGTATTGAAATGGCTGAGACCTTCTCAAAGGCAGTTTCATATTTACTGGAAGCACAACTCCCGGCAATACCATCCTGATTTTGTTGTTGAGACAGTTGACTCTATTCATATGGTGGAGACAAAGAAAGAAGGCTCAATTGAGGATTCTGATGTTCAGGCAAAGTCATTGGCAGCAGTGCAGTACTGCAAACATGCAACTGAATTTACCACTCAAAACAGCGGCAAGCCGTGGAAGTATGTGCTAATTCCACATAACGCAGTGCAGGCGAATATGAGCTTTGATACGTTGGTAAGGAAGCATGAAGTGAGAGGTTAGGAAGAATAATTTTCATCAGTGTATTTGTCACCAACTTGACTCTGCTAATTTGCGTTTAGGTTTCTGGCCTTGCGTATCCATCAAATAGATAATCATTTCGATGGCTATCCAATCAACGAATTTCAGTGCCCCCCCTGAATTATTGAGAGATGATAACCAGATTCAGGGGTGTACGACTCTCCAGATGTCTTATGAGAGAAGAATTTTGGACAACATAGTCAACAAGGATTCTGATATATCTGATATAATTTAACTCAGTTAAAATCATACATTGGGAGCGTATAGGTTTCTGGTGTGCCTCCCGGACTTCAAATCCGGTGTTGCTTGCCACAAGTGAGCAGGGTGGGTTCGATTCCCACACGCTCCCGCCAAACATACTCTGACTCAGAGCAATGGTTCTATTTATTCTGTTCAAACTGTTCAAGCAGCATTATTCACAATCCATCAGCCCGCGCATGAAAAAACATCTTGAGACCAAGATATCGGAGATATGTCTAATAATTACAGGAGTTAACATCTTAATAGATGTCCCTATGCTATTATGCCCGGCAACTAAGGAGAAAGGCAGTTTTGAGTACTGATAGCTGAAATGTTCCTTAATATACATTATTTTCATCGAATACTTGATTTTTTTTATTACATAGTTTATTATTTTACTGCTTTATTAATTTACACATTCTTCTAAGGTATTGAACAGAGGATGTTGACCACTGATTTAAAAGGTTATTTATTCCTGCCTAAGAGCCCAACCTTTACTTCAGCCATGTCCCCTAAACATCGGTCAACATCCTCTTCTTATTAAAAAACGGGCAAAAGTCAGTCGGTTATAATTTTCTTGTCTATCCCGTATTTTTTCAGTTTGTGTCTTAATGATCTGAAGGTGAGATTGAGGAGTTTGGCTGCCTCTGTTTTCACTCCGTTTGTCTTTTCAAGCGCTTTCAAAAGGTAGGCCTTTTCGGTATTTTCCATCAGCATTTCGATATCCATGCCTCCTGCAGGTACTACCACTTTTTCAGCTTTTGAGACGGAGCTTATTTCATCCGGCAAGTGTTCTACGTCAATAACTTCACTATCACAGAGTAAAATCATTCTCTCAGTTATATTCTCCAGTTCCCTTACATTGCCCTTCCACTGATAATTCTTGAGGAGTTCAATTGCTTCTTTGGAGAATCTTTTTTTATTACCGGAAAATTTCTCCAGAAAATGAGCAACCAAAAGGGGAATATCATCACGGCGTTCTCTTAATGGAGGGATTTTTACGGACAATACATTGAGCCTGAAGTACAGGTCTTCCCTGAATTTTTGCAGCTCAATCAGGTCCTGTAAATTCTTGTTGGTGGCGGATATTATTCTCACATCGACATTCAGGTCAGATACTCCCCCAACTCTGCGGAAAGTGCCTCCTTCGATGACCCTCAGTAACTTTGCCTGTAAACTCATCGGCATTTCACCTATCTCATCAAGAAAAAGCGTGCCCTCATTTGCAACTTCAAACAACCCCTGTTTGTTGGAAGCGGCGCCTGTAAAAGCCCCTTTCATATGCCCGAATAATTCGCTCTCAAGCAGCCCCTCAGGGATTGCGGCACAGTTTATCGCAACAAAGTGGTTGTCTTTTCTCGGACTGAGACTGTGAATGGCTTTTGCAACCAGTTCTTTACCCGTGCCGCTCTCGCCAATAATAAGCACGCTGGCATTGCTTTCAGCAGTTTTGGATATGATTGAAAACAATGTCTGCATGGATTGGCTCTTGCCAATTATGTTTTCTAATGAGGGTGGTTTTAATTGCTGTTTCAGGATTGAGACGTCTTTTTGGAGCTTTTGTTTTTCAATGGCGTTTTTAACAACCAGCCTGATATCAACCATTTGAAATGGTTTCTGTATGTAATCATATGCCCCAAGTTTCATGGCTTCAACAGCCGACTCTGTAGTACCAAAAGCCGTTATTATAACAACCGCTGTACAGGGTGTGATTTGTTTTACGTTTTTCAAGAGTTCCAAACCGCTGACTTTAGGCATTTTCATGTCTGTAATAATGAGATCAAAGATGTCTTTTTTTACAGCTTCTATTGCCTTTTCCCCGTTTTCGGCAACTGAGACAGTGTAACCCTCACTCTTAAGGAAGATCTCGAGAATCTCTCTCATGCTTTTTTCATCGTCTACTACTAGGATATTGCCTTTTATTTTTTTCATGGATGTTATTAATTATTGCATGAAAGATTATGAATTGTTTAATGGTAAAATAACCTTGAAGGTTGCCCCCATTCCGGTTCCTTTAGACTCAACCACTATTTTCCCTCCATGTTCTTCTGTAATCTTCTGTGCGATGGACAATCCAAGTCCTGTCCCTTTTTCCTTTGTTGTAAAAAAGGGATAAAAAATATTGTCTATATCACTTTTATTTATTCCCGTTCCATTGTCGCTGAACACAACCTCCACGGCATTTTTGCTTTTTCTGGTATAAATATCTATGTCCCCTCCATCATGGACAGCATCTATGGCATTTAATCCAAGGTTCCAGAAGACCTGCTGTATCTGCCTGGAATCTCCCTTGATAAATAAGCTGCCGTCTAATTTAGTGGATATTGTAACATTTTCCCCCTTTGACTCTGAACTGTGTAAAAGAGTTAATACATTTTTTAAAGACTGATGAAGGTCAAAAGGTTTTATGTCCAGTTCCTGGGGCCTTGCATACAGCAAGAAGTCTGTTATTATGCCGTTAAGCCTGTCCATCTCGGACAGCGCTATTTTCATTAGATGGTCGGCATGCTCCTGAGAAACTTTATTTTCACGCAGCATTTCAACAGACCCCTTAAGCGAGGCCAGGGGATTTCTCAGTTCATGCGCTATTGAAGCAGAAAGTTCACCAATAAATGCCCATTTCTCTTTCCTTTTCACTTCTGCTTCCATGGCCTTCAGTTCGGTAAGGTCCTGAAAGACCCCTATCTTTCCAATGGGATTTCCGGAGCCGTCTTTGAGCTTTGAAATCCTCATGCCGATAGGGAATGTTTCACCATTGCGCTGCAGCCTGCCTTCCACCCTTTCCGGAGTATGCTGATTCCTGCTGAGAAAAGGGAACACATCTTCTGGTGTAACACCGACAACATCGGCATGACGAAGTTTTGTTATTTCCTGCGCGGCAGTGTTAAATGAAACAATTCTATTGTTCAGGTCTGTGGTAAATATCCCGCTCGGCATACTTTCAATAATATACTCACTGAATGCCTTAAGGTCGCTTAAGACAGTATCTCTTTCCACAAGACTCAGTGTCGCCCTGTGCAGCTTTTCAGAGAGATATCCGCTAAGATAACCGACAAGATAGAATGCGGTTATATGAGCAAATATGTTATAGAAAAAATCTTTCTCAGTATAAAGGACATCTGCTGAAGTTGTAATAATTTTGCATAACTGAAGGCTAAGGAGAAGAGCATATAAAGAACTGCTTAGTGTGGCAATGACGAAACATGCGCGTCTGTTGAGAACAATGCCTGAAGCGAGAATGCTCAATGGGAACAGGAACGCGAACATGCTTTCTATACCGCCCGTCAGGTAGATGAGCGCTATCTCAGCGATAATATCAATAACAATCTGTATATATGCAAAAAAAGTAAATTGAAAGTTTGTCTTTATCCTGCGCAGAACAAGAGCATAAACAATAGTGAGTAAATAAAGAGATGCTATAAAATAGGAAAAAGCCTCAGGATGGGACAGTTTGTCGTACCCGATCTTGAAAATATATAAAGAATCAAGAAGGACGGTAACAACAACTACCCTGAAAAAAATTAAGGCGTTTACCTTTTTTGCAAGGTCTTTATGCATATTAACTTGTAACTACTCAGGTTGTTTAGGCTGTAGTGTGTTAGGACTGCGCAAAGAACGAATCAAGGACCCCAACACCTTTTCGGTCTCTAAAAGTTTTGAGTCACAGCCGGTAAAACTTCTTTCATCAAAGTATCCTAAACGCTTCGACAAGCCAGACTGATAGCGCAACTTCATCGGCCGGTTCAAAGGCTCTGAGCTTTGTGTGATCTCGCATGGTTATTCCCACCTATCCACCTAAACACCTACAGACTATCTACCTGAGTAGTTACCATTAAATCAACACCCCAATACTCCATTACTCCAGCCGCGATCATTTAATGAGTGTAATAAGTTTAAATATCGGCAGATACATCGCTACTACTATGAAGCCGACAGTGCCTCCGAGAAAGACCATAAGAATCGGCTCTATCATGGAAGTTAGAGCGCCGACAGCAATATCAACCTCGTCATCATAAAAATCAGCAATTTTTTCAAGCATGTTGTCCAGCGCGCCTGTAGATTCTCCGACTGATATCATCTGTGTAACCATTGGAGGGAATACTTTTGATCTGGACAGAGGTTCAGCGATAGTTTGTCCTTCAGAAACACCCTGCCTGACTTCAAACACGGCCTTTTCAATAACTTTGTTACCGGCTGTCAAGGCTGTTATGTTAAGGCCGTCAAGTATAGCCACGCCGCTGCTTATGAGGGTACCAAGTGTACGGGTAAATTTTGCGACAGCAACCTTCCTCAAGAGGATGCCAACAACCGGTAATCTTAGTATTATCCTGTCAATAATTTTTTTACCCCGCTCCGTCCGCCTGAATTGGACTATAAACACGATGATACCTATTATGGTCGCAAGACATATCAACCCGCCGACACCGCCAAGAAAGTTGCTTAAATTAATGATAAACTGAGTGGGCGCCGGAAGATCTCCGCCAAGTTGTGTGAACATCTTGCTGAAGGTAGGCACAACAAAGACCATGATAATTACTATAACCAGAACAGCGACTGTAATGACCACAGCGGGGTAAACCATGGCGCCTTTAACTTTCCTCTTAAGACTCTGCGCCTTTTCTATATAAGTGGAAAGTCTGATAAGAATTGTGTCAAGAATTCCTCCGGCCTCTCCGGCTGCCACCATATTTGAATATAAATCAGAAAAGACCCGGGGATATTTTTTTAATGCCTCTGCGAATGTAGAACCGCCTTCAACATTATTTTTAATTTCACCTATGATGGTTGCAAAGTACTTGTTTTCGGTTTGTTGTGAGAGAATTTCGAGCGCCTGCACAAGGGGCAGACCGGCGCCGATCATTGTCGCAAACTGTCTTGTAAAAACAACAAGGTCTTTGTCCTTTACACTGCCGCCGACGCTAAAGATCGGCTTTGATTTCTGGGATATCTTTGATGGTATTATGCGCTGTTTTCGCAGATAGGCTTGTACTTCTTCCCTGGAAGCTGCCGTCAGCTCGCCTTTAATTAAGTTCCCTTTTGCAGATTTACCGGACCATTTATATACTGTGGCCATTTTATCTCCCTTTTCCTACCGCTGAAGAAGCCTTCTGCATCATACTAAGCAATTCGTCCGGTATAGTGGATTTGGACAGGGCTTCTTCATGGGACAGGTCGCCTTTTTTATATAGTTCAAAAAGAGACTGATTCATTGTCTGCATATTATACTTTGACTGACCTGCCTGCATCATTGAATATATCTGGTGTGTTTTGTCTTCCCTTATGAGGTTTCTGATAGCAGGAGTCGGAACTAAAATTTCAACTGCAAGCACCCTTCCATTCCCTGATCTTCTCGGGATCAGCTGCTGCGCTATTACACCTTCCAGGACAAAGGAAAGCTGTACTCTTATTTGTTCCTGCTGATGTGCCGGGAATACATCTATTATCCGGTTTATCGCCTGGACGGTGTTATTTGTATGCAGTGTTGCGAAAGTTAAGTGACCGGTTTCTGAAACAGTGATCGCTGCTTCTATGGTTTCCAGGTCTCTCATTTCACCAATTAGAACTATGTCGGGGTCCTGTCTCAAAATATACTTCAAGGCATCTTTAAAGGACGCAGTATCAGCATTGACCTCTCTCTGGTTGACCAGGCAGTTCTTATGGGGGTGAAGAAATTCAATGGGATCTTCTACGGTTATTATATGTTCTTGTCGCTCGCTGTTGATCTTATCAATAATGGCTGCCAATGTTGATGATTTACCGCAACCTGTAGGGCCTGTTATAAGAATAAGGCCCCTTGGTTTCTTTGCAAGTTCATTAATAACAGGAGGAAGCCCCAGTTCCCTGAAGGTCTTTATCTGAAATGGGATCATTCTGAATGCCCCGGCAACTGCTCCCCGCTGCATAAATATGTTAGAACGAAAACGGCTGAGACCTTTAACCCCAAAAGAAAGGTCAAGCTCATTATTCTCCTCAAACTTATGCTTCTGGGTGTCGGTAAGAATGCTGTAGCACAATGATTTTGTCTCTGCCGGGGTCAGATTCGGCTCATTGAGGGGAACAAGTTTTCCATCAACCCTTATTCGCGGAGGCGTACCGGTGCTTATATGAAGGTCTGACGCATTTCTTTCGATCATGGTTTTCAGTAAATCATATAAAGTTGCCATCGCCTTCTCCTATGGTAATTTCAATAATATACTTCAACGACATTTATTGTTTCCATCTTTAATAATATGATTATATATGGTTCCATTGTCCCTATCAATCAGCAAATGTTACCCTTAGAATTTCTTCAACAGAAGTCATCCCTTCCTTAACTTTTGTCAATCCGCTCATTCTCAGTGTTTTCATGCCTGATTTTATTGCAGCTTTTTTCAGATCATTGGCAGTTGAACCTTTAACAATCATTTCTTTTATATCATCATTCACAGGCATGACCTCATACAGCGCTATCCTTCCTTTATATCCGGTGTCGCCACAAGCTGGGCAACCCTTACCCTTCATGCATTTTAAGGTGTTGACTTCATCTTGCGTAAAACCTATATTCAAGAGAGTATTTTCAGGTATTTTCACTTCTTCCTTACATTTCTCACAAATTTTCCTGCAAAGCCTCTGGGCCAATATTAAAAGAACTGAGGCTGAAATAAGGAACGGTTCAATTCCCATATTTAAAAGTCTTGATATAGTGCCTGGCGCATCATTGGTATGGAGCGTGCTAAACACAAGGTGACCTGTAAGCGCTGCCTTGACTGCAATTTCAGCCGTCTCAAAGTCTCTGATCTCACCGACCATAACAATGTCAGGGTCCTGCCTCAGAAACGATCGGAGCGCGGCTGCAAACGTAAGACCGATATCTTCCCTGACATGTACCTGGTTTATGCCTAAAAGATTATATTCCACAGGATCTTCTGCGGTCATAATATTTACATCAACCTTATTAACCGTACTCATGGCAGAATAAAGTGTTGTGGTTTTACCGCTTCCGGTAGGCCCTGTTACCAGCACCATACCAAATGGCGAATGTATTGCTTTAGTGAAGTCTTTTAAGGCATTTTCTTCAAAACCGAGTTTTGTAAGGTCAAGATTCAGATTGCTTTTATCCAGGATCCTCATAACGATTTTTTCACCGAAGAGCGTAGGCAGCGTTGAAACACGAAGATCGATTGCCCGGTCTTTTATTTTTAATTTAATCCTGCCGTCCTGGGGAAGCCTCCTCTCAGCGATATCCAGTTCCGCCATAATCTTTAATCGTGATGAAAGTGCGGCCTTTAACCTGACAGGAGGCTGCATAACATCATAAAGCATGCCGTCAACTCTGTATCGGATCCTGAAAGATTTTTCATAGGGTTCCAGATGAATATCACTGGCGCCTCTTGATATGGCTTCACTAAGTATAAGATTTACGAGTTTTACTACAGGAGCTTCCTCCACAGCGCTCTTCAGTTCACTCATATCAACGTCATCATTTGAATCCTGTATGAGGTCTAAGTCGTCATTGTTCAAATCTATGCCGCTGATAGCATCTTTCAGGTCTGATTGCTCATAGTGCTTGGATATGGCTTCTTTAATTGCGGATTCCGAGGCGACAACAGGCTCCACATCGTAACCGGTCATAAACTTTACATCATCGATTGCAAAGACATTAGCGGGGTCCGTCATTGCGAGTTTCAGTGAAGCGCCGTTTTTGGAGATAGGGAATATCTGGTATTTTTGAGCTACATCATAAGGGATAAATTTAATAATGGCAGGGTCTATCTCCTGGCTTGAAAGAGCAATAGCAGGTACCCCATGCTGTCTGCTGAGAAATTTTACCAATGACTCTTCGGTTAAATAACCCATCTTAATGAGGTTGGAACCTACACGGCCGCCATCTTTTTTTTGTAATTCAAGGGCCTTGTTCAGCTGCTCTTCAGTAATAATATTATTATTGACAAGCAGCTGTCCTAATTTTTCAGCCATTATGCAATTAACCTCTGACTTTTTTTTATATCAAATAATTCAAGACATTAATGTGATTTCTATCTCAATGCGCAAGAATCTCACTATTACGTTTATCTTTTCGGCAAAGTCTTATCAAAGCTAAAGAGTAAAACAGATTGGCAGTAGCGCCTGCAAAGGCTCTAACTTAAGGATTTACAAGTAAAGATTGGCAAGATAAGCAAGCTATAAAAACTGAGAATTAGAAACGCAGTCGATACAATTATTTCCCTGTTGCCGGGTATCCAGGTCAACCCAAATAATGCAGACATTGAAAAATAATTTGTTTAACTCGATAAATTTATTATTGAATTATGCATAGGACTTTGAATTAAAATATGCATCCTAACCTTGATTAAAAATGCGTATAAGGAATCGAAAAACAAATAATTTTCCAACATCCGCATTATTTTTAACGCATTTTTTGGGTTAACATCCTGTCAATTTCATCTTCATCATCAGGAGGCATCGGGACATTATCGAAGAGTTCCCATTTTTCCGTATGTTCGACAGAAGAATTTGGTCCCAGTTTTGCAAGCGGGGAGAGTGTCTCCATCTCAAGCATGAAATCATTTGCATACGTTTCATATGATACGCCAAAATCCGGGTATCTGGCATTGTTTTGGTGGGAATAATATTTAATAAATAAATGATTATGATTGAAGTATACTGCCCACCCGGTTTCATTGGAAGTCCCGATCTTTATCGGCTGTTGAATTTCAGGGTCCTGGCGTATAACAATATATTTGTTACCAAGTATTACTCGAGGGTCGTTAAGGTCAGTATAAGGCCAAAGGGCTATTATCCTGTTTGGAAGCAAGCCAGTATTTGTACTTGTTTGTGGAATAACTTCCTTGCCCCCGGTTGACATTGCAGAAATACTCCATACTGATAATTCTACAGGCCATAAGCCTGCATTTGTGAGCCTGTGAAGAATTCTAACGTTAGTTCCCCCGGGAGAAAGACGTATTTCCATTTCTTTCTTGATCCTTGTGGCCGGTTCAATGCTCTGTGAAATTAAAACGCCATCCGGGATTTCCTCCCAGGCAACAGGGGAATTATCGGGTTCGTATGTCCTGGTTTTGTCCTCCGGGCTGTGCCAGAGGCGATGTCCCCCGTATATTCTCCACTCATCTCCTCCTTTTAAACCCAAAGTTGACCCGACTTCGCACATTTCATTTTCCTGTCCGACAAAACCGTATCGGATAATTCGGGGGCCTACATCAGCTGTTACTATAAGATCAACAATACCATTGGTTATCTGTACACAATTATCCCAGCCGCCATAATGTATTTTTTGTACTTTTACTTCTGCCATGAGAATTCTCCGGATTTTGGTTCATTATACCTGATCAACCTGAATTAAGCTCCCCGGTTATCTTTCAAATGGGGCAAAAGTTTCTTCTTCAAAAAAGCTCCGGTAAATGACTTTGGATTTGACGTGACTTCCTCAGGTGTCCCTGATGCCACTATTGTGCCGCCTGCTTCACCGCTTTCAGGGCCTAAATCAATGATATAGTCCGCGCTCTTTATTACATCAAGATTGTGTTCTATGACAAGGACCGTGTTGCCTGCGTTTACAAGCTTATTCAGGACATCAAGAAGCTTCTGAATATCAACAAAGTGAAGGCCTGTTGTCGGTTCATCCAGGATATAGAGGGTGTTCCCCGTGGCCTTTCTGCTCAGTTCTCTCGATAGCTTGACCCTTTGCGCTTCGCCTCCTGACAGCGTTGTTGCCGATTGTCCGAGCTTTATATAACCCAAACCGACTTTTTCAAGCGTGGATAGTTTACGTTTTAGTGGGGGAATTGAATCAAAGAATTCCAGGGCCTGGGTTACAGTCATATCAAGGACATCCGAAATGTTTTTATCTTTATATTTTGTCCCAAGGGTCTCTCTGTTATACCTGCTGCCTTTACACACTTCGCATTGCACATAGACATCAGGGAGAAAATGCATCGACACTTTGATCAGTCCGTCACCCTTGCATGTCTCACATCTGCCCCCTGCAATATTGAAACTGAACCTGCCAGGTTTGTATCCCCTGACCCGTGATTCGGGGAGCTGTGAAAACAGGTCCCTTATAAATGTAAAAATTCCGGCATACGTTGCCGGATTGGAGCGAGGGGTCCGTCCTAACGGAGACTGGTCTATATCTATGACCTTGTCTATCTTTTCAATCCCCTCTATACGTTCATGTTTACCAGGAAATTCATTTGAAGCGTACAGCTTCTTTGAAAGAGCTTTATACAGGATTTCAACTATCAGCGTGCTTTTACCCGATCCCGAAACCCCGGTAACGCACGTTAATACCCCCAGAGGTATATTAACGTTAATATTTTTAAGATTGAATTCTTTTGCGCCCTTTATAGTAATGAAGTCCCCGGATGTCCTCCTGTTATCAGGAACAGGGATTGTCGAATGTCCACTCAGATAAGGGCCTGTAACGGATTTATTGTCATCCATTATTTGCTGCAGACTGCCCTCTGACACAATATAGCCTCCGTCTGCTCCGGCGCGCGGCCCCATGTCGATTATATAGCCTGCCCTCTTCATAGTATCTTCATCGTGTTCAACCACTATAACGGTATTGCCCATTTCCTTTAACTTGCAGAGACTGTCAAGCAGCCTCCCGCTGTCTCTCGGATGCAGTCCTATAGTGGGCTCATCGAATATATAAAGCACCCCGGTGAGAGACGAGCCGATCTGGGTGGCAAGCCTGATCCTTTGCGCCTCCCCGCTTGAGAGTGTGACGGCCGGCCTGTCTAACGTAAGATAGCCAAGCCCTACGTTACTGAGAAAACCGAGTCTTTCCTTTGTCTCTTTTAAGACCTTTGACGCTATGTTTTGCTCAGTCCTGGACAGCTTCAAATCCTTGAAAAAATCGATGACCTCACTGACGGGTTTTGCAGACAACTCGCCGATGTTTAAGCCGCCGATCCTTGCTGAGAGCGCCTCTTTTCGCAGCCTTGACCCATTGCAGGACGGACATTTAATAAGGGTATGGGGATTTTCATCATCTTCATTTATGTTGTGAAACCCAAGGCCGCTGCATTTCGGGCAGGCCCCAAAAGGGCTGTTGAAGGAAAAAAACCTGGGGCTTATCTCAGGATAATTTACGCCGCAGTTCGGGCACGCGAGTTTCGTACTGAAGAAAAGGTCCTTTCCTTCGTCGATGATATTTATTATTACAACATCTGAGAAACCCATTGCATGTGTAATAGCCCTTGAAATATGTTTCTCAATGCCGGGCTTGATAATTAATCTGTCAATAACAATATCTATGTTATGTATCTTGTATCTGCTTAATTCTATTTCCCTGGTAATATCGACCATTTCACCGTCTATCCTCGCGCGTATAATCCCCTTCTTCCTTGCCTCATACAGTTCTTTCTTATATAACCCTTTTCTTCCGATCACGATTGGAGATAGCACCTGAATGCGCGTCTTAGGAGGAAATGTGGCGATAGAATCAATTATCTGCTGGGTCCTCTGGGTTGCAATGGGACTGCCGCATTTATAACATGACAGGTCCCCGATCCTTGTATATGCCACCCTTAGATAATCGTATATCTCGGTGATAGTGCCGACTGTGGACCGCAGGCTCCGGGCTGTTGTCTTTTGCTCAATGGCAATGGAAGGCGAAAGCCCTTCAATAGAATCCACATCCGGTTTCTGAAGCTGCTCAAGGAACTGCCTTGCATATGCAGAGAGGCTTTCCACATAACGCCTTTGCCCCTCGGCATAGATTGTATCAAACGCAAGAGAGGACTTGCCGGAGCCAGAGGGACCGGTAATGACAATAAGGCTGTCACGTGGTATTTTCACATCTATATTTTTAAGATTGTGGACCCTGGCGCCTTTAATTACTATTTCATTCAACATAAAATCTACCTTGAATTGTTAGAATTTTAACTATAACTCATCAAAGTTAGATGATTCAAATGGAGGCTGGATTAATAAAATAATTATCCATTCCCTTGAATTAGTAACCTTAATGCTTTTATAATAAAAAACTTATTTATTTAAATGGAGGGAAAATATGAAAAAAAGGAATTACCTGTTTACATCTGAGTCCGTATCAGAGGGACATCCGGATAAAGTCGCTGATCAAATTTCAGACGCTGTACTTGATGCAATTTTTGAGCAAGATCCTGCTTCCCGCGTAGCATGCGAAACCCTGGTCACTACAGGGATGGCGCTAATAGCCGGTGAAATTACTACCACTGCCTGGGTCGATATGCAAAATGTAGTACGCCAGACAATTAAACGTATCGGCTACAACCATTCGGACATGGGCTTTGACTGGGAGTCCTGCGCTGTGCTGACCTCCATCGATAAACAATCGGCTGACATCGCAATGGGAGTTAATGAAACGAATGACCATGAACAGGGGGCCGGCGATCAGGGGATAATGTTCGGCTACGCCACCAATGAGACTGAAGTCCTCATGCCCGCCCCGATTACCTACGCACACAGACTTATGCAGCGCCAGGCCGAAGTCCGTAAAAACGGCACTCTGCCGTGGCTGCGTCCTGATGCCAAAAGCCAGGTGACATTCCGCTATGAAGACAGTAAACCCGTCAGCATAGAGGCAGTTGTTGTGTCGACCCAGCATGCGCCTGACATAGAATATAAGGCCCTTAAAGAGGCTGTTATGGATGAGATTATCCTGCCGGTCTTACCAGCAGATTGGCTTCATCCAACCACAAAGTTTCACATCAATCCTACCGGCCGTTTCGTCATTGGAGGGCCTGTCGGAGATTGCGGCGTCACAGGCCGCAAGATTATTGTAGATACATACGGCGGCGCTGCCCGTCATGGCGGCGGCGCTTTCTCAGGTAAAGACCCTTCCAAGGTAGACCGTTCTGCTGCTTATGCCGCCCGCTATGTGGCAAAAAACATTGTTGCAGCCGGTTTGGCAGACCGTTGCGAAATCCAGGTCTCTTATGCCATAGGTGTTGCCGAACCTACTTCCATCAGTATTGAGACCTTCGGCACAGGCAAAATTGAGGAAGAAAACCTTATAGAGTTAGTACGTGAACACTTTGATCTCAGGCCGCGCGGTCTGATCACAATGCTCAACCTTTTACGGCCTATTTATAGCGCGACTGCTGCCTATGGCCACTTTGGCAGAGAGAATGAAGGCTTCCCCTGGGAAAAAATTGACCTGGCGGAGACACTGAGAAAGGATGCTAAAATATAATATCTTGTAATCTGAAGAGGTCAAGAATTATATGATTAGAAAAAAAGTTATTCAGGAGGTTATTGATGTCTACAACGGCAGCAGAGAGAAAAATAAATGATTATAAAGTCGCAGATATGGGTCTGGCGGATTGGGGAAGAAAAGAGATTGAGATAGCTCAAAAAGAAATGCCCGGCCTTATGGCCATCAGGGAGAAGTATTTTGCGGACAAACCATTAAAAGGGGTGAGAATATCCGGTTCTCTCCATATGACTATCCAGACCGCGGTCCTGATCGAGACCCTCGTTGATCTGGGCGCGGACGTCAGATGGGCCAGTTGCAATATATTCTCAACTCAGGACCATGCTGCTGCGGCAATAGCAGCGGCAGGTGTTCCTGTTTTTGCCTGGAAGGGTGAAACACTTGAAGAGTACTGGTGGTGTACAAATGAGGCCTTAACGTTTCCCGGCGGTCTCGGACCGCAGTTGATAGTTGACGACGGAGGTGACGCCACCCTGTTTATTCACAGGGGGTACGAAGCTGAAAATAAAGCGTCCATTCTTGACGAACCTACAGACAATACGGAGTTGCAGATAATAAACAGTCTTTTGAAGAAGCTGCTGAAAGAAGACAATCAGAAATGGCACAAAGTAGTTAAAGAGTGGAAAGGCGTAAGCGAAGAAACTACGACAGGAGTACACAGGCTGTATGAAATGATGAAGAGCGGGACCTTGCTTGTTCCAGCCATCAATGTGAATGACTCAGTGACGAAATCAAAATTTGATAACCTCTACGGATGCAGGGAATCATTGGCAGACGGGATCAAGAGGGCAACTGATGTCATGCTCGCGGGTAAGGTCTCGGTTGTCTGCGGATATGGAGACGTTGGCAAAGGATGCGCCAAGTCATTGAAAGAATACGGCTCAAGGGTGATCGTCACTGAGATTGACCCCATCTGCGCCCTTCAGGCCGCAATGGAAGGTTATGAAGTCGCTACAGTTGAAGACACCCTTGGAGAAGGGGACATTTATGTTACAACCACCGGCAACAGAGACATTATAAGAATCGAGCACATGGCCAAAATGAAAGACCAGGCCATTGTATGCAATATCGGGCACTTTGATAATGAAATCCAGGTGCATAAGCTCTTTGCCTATCCCGGCATTCAGAGGGTCAATATCAAGCCCCAGGTTGATAAATACATATTCCCTGAAGGGCATTCCATTTTCCTGCTTGCTGAAGGAAGACTGGTCAATCTCGGCTGCGCCACAGGTCATCCTTCATTTGTAATGTCAAACAGCTTTACCAACCAGACCCTTGCGCAGATTGATCTCTGGGAAAATAAAGACAGGTATGAAAAGAAGGTATACCGCTTGTCAAAGGTCCTTGATGAGGAAGTTGCAAGGCTTCACCTGGAAAAGATTGGAGTTAAATTGACAAAGCTTACAAAGGAACAGGCGGATTATATCGGGGTCCCTGTTGAAGGCCCTTACAAAGCAGAGCATTACAGGTATTAATTAACAAAACCATACAATTAAAGAGGGACAGGTTCTATTGCCTGTCCCTCTTTTTTGAGACGTAATCTTTAATCTATTCTGAAAAAAACGACTGTATACGATAAATATTTTTTAGATGCCTTCTTGTCCAGAATGACTCGACAAGGCCGACTTTCCATTGATTGTTCTCTTTATATATCTTCAATTTCGTTACGTTCCTCTTTTTAAGAAGTATTACAGCATAGTCTGATTCTATTTTTTCAAATTCCCATACCCTGTCTTTTAAAATAACGTCAGGATCGAAATTAGTCATAAAGGCCTGCCAATAATTATTAAATATAATTCCATTACTGGTTATATTTTTTGATATATCATCCTTTGAGATATCTGCTCCTCTGTCCGCCGATATCTCATAAATATCATTGATTATTGTCTGGTGTGATTTTTCTGTCATTAATTCCCAGGCCGCTCTGAAATTCCGCTCATCCAGAAAAATAAAAAAATTTTCCGCTGACTGCAGGATTAAAGGGACAGACTTACTGTGATCTTCAGCGTAAACATAACCGGTGAATATTAAAAAGTGACTCAGGATGAAAACTGAGATTATTGCTGGCATTTTATGCATTAGCTATCCAGACAAAGATAGAATGAAATTCTATCTTTGCAACTGGTTCCTGTCTTTGTTAATAAAGATTTTCAAATTTCTTCCTATGATGTCAAATAATGTATCAAAGTGGTCTATGTCCTGTCCTGTGTCCCGAGTCCAGGGAGTAAGAGAATAGTCATAAGCGGTTTTTGAGTCAGCGCCTGTGAACAGCCTTAAAGGAATAGTCACACTAATTCCTTTATCGTTATACCCGTTATTGAATTCATCCGTAAAGGACGATGTGTCCGTAACAGTATACCATGCCCTGAGGATTACACCGTTAATAAATTTAGATACAGTAAACCTCACGCCATGATCACCTGCCAGAAATCTGCCGGCCTTCGCGTCTATCGCAATATTCATTTCTGATATATTAAGTCTGGCGTTTAAAAATGCTGTAGTATAATAATCTTTCACATCTTCCTTTTTGAATTGTAAAGGCTGGCCCGGGTCCCTCTTTTTCACAATACTCCCGCTTAAGCCCAGCAATATCCTTCCGTCAAGGACCGGCTTTGCAATCTCCGCATCAAGTCCTGCATACTGGACCTCTAAATATCCTGCTGTCACCTTTCCGTAAAGTTCATGTCCGGTCTTATAAATCTGGTTAAATAAGAGTCTCCCGAGCGACAGTCTTTCCTTTTTATATAAAACAAGATCGCTCCTCACCGGTATTGATAACGGCTCGTTGGATGAAGAGATATTGTTGGCAGGATAGCCTTCAAGCCCTGTTAGAATTGTTGCGCCATCCCAGATGTTATAACTTACCCATCCCATAAGTCCTAATCTGTATTTAAAGAACCCTGACGGATCATTCAGGAATGTCTCAAGAGACGGTTTAATGCCGTATCTGAATGACTTTTTGTACCATGCGGGTATATCCCGCTTATCTGCGAAAGCGGTATTGATCTCTGACAGATAAAGAAATTCAGCAATTGTGAGTTTTTCATTGAGTAAATTATTTATGTCCTCCTTAACAGCGCTAAGCTTATATTGAACAATGCCGTTTTGTTTGATTATGATGTGGACCTTTTTAATATTATCAGGTTCAATTTTATTGATAATATCCAGGACCACCCCGATTGCCTTTGTGCTGAAATAATATTTGTCATTTTGCGACTCTATCCAGAGTTCATCCCCTTCTGCATCAACACCTATATCGCTGAAACCGGAGAAATACAATGCTGCCGCTATCCTTTCAGATAAAGGGTCTTTACTGTGGGCCGCTTTCTCCCTGTAAGGCAGATCGTATACAGGAACAAGCGGATTTCCAATGTCAAATGCTAATGACACATTGAACCCTATTTCATTGCCCCTTTGGTAGCTCAGGTCAAGTTCAGACCACTCTGCCGGTTTATATCTGAGACCAAAGTTATATTTTGACGGAACGGGCCCCCCGAAATATTCCTTTTGTGCCGGGTCCCTTGTCTGTTCGTGATATCTTATCGGGCTGTATTCAAACATGAGCGCAAATGTTTCATTGGGGGCAAACTGAATGCCCCAGAATATTTGTGAATCCCTTATCCATTCCTTCGTATCTCCGAACATCTCCAGTTCCAGACCTTCTCTCTTGTCCTGGAGCGGTTTTTTACCGAATCTTCCGTTGCCGAAGCCAAGCGTAAAGTCAAAGGGATATATCTGCCTGCTTGCCGCTATATACTGGGATGGATAAATACGCGTGCCGTGAGGGTCCATAAAACCAATTGCCAGCGCAGGTAAATATTTGCCCTCGGAGAGAAATTGATATTTAAGGTCAACTGCCTTATCTTTAAAATTACCATATTTTGTTGAAAGAGAAGAGACCCCGCTGACCTCAGTAATCCTCAGATCTAGCTCAAGACCTTTTAACAGGCTAATGGCGCTGTAATAATACTTGTAAGGCCTTATCTGACTGAAACCAACACGGTAGCTGTCTTCTCTTATCACACGGGCTGTTGGAATTTCCATCAGACCCGTCCCGCCCCAGTTGGACGGGTAGGTGAAAGGCCCATCGGAGGCAAATGCCGCTGAGGTAAAAAACAGGAACAGGCAGGCAAGGAATACACAAGGGGTCGTCAGCCATACGCGCCATGCAATATGCCTGCTAAAACACAACGACGAGCACTCCGGCTGTAACCGCTATCTGGTAAAGGATCTGCGTTATGTCCTTAATTTCTCTAATCCACGCGATACGGTCCAGTTTTTCCGGTACAACAATGGAGTCACCCGGCTCTATATCTTTTATATCTTCACCAAAGGCGGTCATTTCCCATCTGTCCCGTGAATTACTCCATTCAAAGAATCCGTTTGGCAGCTTCTTTGCAGTGCCGTCGGTTTTCAGGACATAGACGCTGCCCGTATCCGCGTATTTTGAATATCCGCCGGACATATTTATATAGTTTTTATAGTCCAGATTGTCAGCGAATATAAAGCTGCCCGGGGACATCACCGCCCCGGCAACATTGACCACATTGTTTTTCATTGGAATATTGAGACGGTCCCCGTCTTCAAGCTCAATATCGTACGGACCGTTCTTTAATAATCTTATATGTGTAAGACTGATCGACATCCTGCCGGTTGCCTCTATCCTGCTCAATGATTCGAGGAACTTGCGCTTTTGTTCGAGTTCGACCTTTTTTGCTTCGATTTCTTCTTTTGACAATGATGTCGATATCTGCACGGACCCCTCGATCAGTAATTCCCTCTCAAGCCTGAGGACCAATGCCTTAAGGTTCTCCTGCTGTAATTTCCGGACCTCTTTACGAGTAAATACGGCCCCCCTTAAATACGCCTTATCAGTATAGCCGCCTGCGCGTTCAAGGACAGATGATAAGGTCTCCCCCCTTTTTATGATGTATCTGCCGGGGAATTTAATTTCGCCGTTGATTTCAACAAATCTGTCTTCCTTCCATTCCGGTATGCGTTTTACAAATACCCTGTCATAAGGTCTCAAAACAATGTTGTGCGCCGGATCATTGTCCAGCGCGCGTCTCAGGTTTATTTTTCTGTAATCCGTATTGACGCTCTTACCGGTATCAATGATTAAGGAAGATATCTCAGCTTCATCCAGATAAGCTGATTCAAGGATATTGCCCGCAGAAAATATAAGATCACTGACACGCATATCATTCGCAAGAGTATACTGCCCCGGACTTTTCACATCCCCGTCTATTGATACTACCTGCTTTTGCCTTTCCTCCCATATAGAGTGGACCCTGATCGTGTCCTCATCCTTAAGCAGTAAATTTTCCGCCGGGTCTCCGGACATTGCATAACCGACGCTGAAATATATCTGAGAAATGTCCCCTGTCCCGCTTTTCCTGAATATCTCGCCTTTTCCGGGGCTGGCGTCTTTTGTGAGTCCGCCGGCCTCGAGTATGGCGTCTTTGATCCTGTAATTTTCAGGAAGGGCAAAGGTCCCTTTATTTCTGACCTCACCTTCAATGGTTACAGCCGGTTTGTCCCTGAACAACCATTTGGAAAAGATATAGACTGAATCCTGCGGCTCCAGCAGGATATTTTGTGAATCATCATTATCATGAAAGAGCTTGCCCGGATTAAACGGTATCAATTGC
>JACQXG010000097.1 GCA_016208905.1 Nitrospirota bacterium | reverse complement strand
CTCTCTGATTGCCTCTTGAGGTGACATGATAAAACGCCCCCTCATATTCAATTCTCAGTTGCCTTGCCATGTCCCAATGTTCCAAATCCCCCTTTTAAATCATTCATTAAATGTATATTGTAGGTTTGACCCTGTTCTTTCGACCCTATTCCTTCCTGTACTTATCCGTTTCTACTTTAAGTTCTTTTACAAGATTCTGATATCTTGACTCGTTCGGCTTCAAATTTAATGCGCGCTCGGCATCTTTTAAAGCTGATTCATATTCTTTTAGTGATTTTCTGGCTTCAGCTCTATTGAAATATACCTCTGCCAATTTTGGATCTATTCCTAGCGCTCTATTGTAGTCAGCAATGGCGCGTTCATAGTTATTTTTCTTACTCCAAGTAAAACCGCGGTTGTTATAAGTGATCGCATTATTGGGGTAACGATTTAATGAATTAGTATATTCTGAAATTGCTTTGTCAAGTTCTCCCATGTGCGCCCATGTATCTATACGGGCTAGATAAGCCAACTGGTTGTGTGGATTAATATCAAGTGCCATATTATAATCTCTGATTGCACGATCATATTCACCCTTACTATCCCAAGCAAGACCTCGCTGTGCAAAAGCTTTATCATCTTTTGGATCAATATCAATCGCACTTGTATAATCTTCTATTGCCTTATCAAAGTTGCCTTTTTCATCCCATACAATTCCCCGATTAACATAAACTTCGTGGAACTTCGGATTGATTTCCAGTGCCTTAGTGTAGTACATGATAGCCTCATCATATTTCCCATCTTCGTCACTGGCGTATCCCAATTGCGCATAGTCGAGTGCTGACAGCTTTTTTCCCAAGGCATAACTATTATTACAACAGATACATATGACACAAACCATATAAAAAACTTTCATGCTATTCTCCTTACCAGTTCAGTTGAAAAAAAATGATATTGTCTTGTTGTGGCTGACTATAATCAGTTAAATTATTATAAATAACTGCCGCCCCGAATGCCGGTATCATCGTTGGATAATTAGCAATAATATCAGGAACTCCAAGATTATGGAGTGTATCCACACAACGATCATGAATTTTTGCAGTTTGATGTGCATGTGTTACATGGTCTTCCAAATAGGAGCCGACAGCTCTTCCTGGTTCAATCCATGATCCTAGCCTTCCAAAGTAGTAACGTGAATCTGGTCGACGAAGATTCTCCAATCCCAACGGATCAACAAAGTTGACCGGATTATTCCCCACAAACCCATACAGATTAATCCCGCCAGCTTCCCCAAGCGGATCACGTGTTATCCATCTGCCGATAGATGGATTATAGAATCGATAGCCGTAGTATGATAATCCTGTCCGTTCATCGTATTGCTTAGTTGAGAATCTGAACGGCTGGTCCAATGTCGCAACTTTTTTCAAAGGCATCCCAAAGACATCGTATCTATACGAGGCTGCCACTTGTTGATTGCCGTCAATCACTGCCATCACATTCCCCTTGCCGTCATAAAGATAGGAGTAGTCCTGTCCAGACTGATTCAAATTAAGAAGCCCCCCGATGCCCCCGCCCATATCAAGTCCCCATGTGTACTCATTTACAATTTGATTGTTTTCATCCCGTTCCTGAATCGGCAGAAACCCCGCTCGAACAAAACGTATAATATTTGTTATCGTATAATCCTCAAATTTCTTTAACTCCGCAAGCAAGCCATCTCCGCTGTAGTAGTACTCAGTCCTGTGAACAACAGTGCTGCTGTCAGTATATTCAGCCGCTGTCAGCCTGTTTTCAGCATCATATGTCATAGCCATAACATACCCATCAGGCGTATAACCCTGAGTCATGTTACCATCGGCATCGTACAGGAATGTTTGAGAGGGATTTGTCGAGCTTAAAAGCTGGTTCAGATTGTTGTAGTTATAAATTGTCAATCCTGCGGTAAACGAATCAAGCTGTGTCCCTGTCTCTATCGTCTCTGTATCTATAACATCCAGATTGTTGTAAGTGAATGCGTGCTTATTTATAATTTGCTGTACGGAGTCTTTGTTATTTATTTCTGTCAGCCTCTTTAAAGGATCGTTATAGAGATATTCAGTCAAACTTCCATTGGTCCTTGTAAGGCTCTGAACAAGCGGATTAACTCCAGGATAACCGTAAGTATAAATATTCGTCCCTGCCTGGATTTCTTTTAACCTTCCAATATCCAAATCTGCATACCCGGAGTCATAGTCATAGTTATAAGTTATTGCCTGTCCATTCTGAGGAGACATGCTTTTTACGTGTCCAAGATCATTATACTGAAACGAAATAGTGTCATCAACCCATGGCCCGTCAATGCTGGCTAATCTGTTCAAATTATCATAGCCATAGTCATACACACCGATTCCGTCTGTCATGGTATCCGGCAGGTCATAGGCATCATAGGTCAAAGTGATATCAGGTGTGGTATCCGAATAATTAATGCTCACAAGATTATGATTTGCATTGTATGAATAAATCTTTTCTATGCCTCTGGAATTTGTGATTTTAGTCGGAAGCCCTGCCAGGTCATATTCATACTGTTCAAAATTTCCATCTGCATATATTTTCTTAACCAGCTTGTTATCGAGGTCATATTGAAACGATGTTGCTTTGCCGTCGGCATCTATCAGTTTCGTACGGTTGCCGTTTATATCATATTCATATTTAATAGTGCCTCCGGGGGCCTGCACTTCAGTTAAGCGTTTTAAAGAATCGTAAATGCGGATCGTTGTCAATCCCGCCCGGTCGGTTATGCTGTCAATCATGTGCGGACAGCATGCAGCGTAGTTGAACGTATCAACCCTGCTATCAGGATAGGTTATCTTTGTTATCTGGTCCAGGTTATCGTAATCATAGGTAAGCAGCAACCCCTTGTCATCAGTTGAGGTCCTGACCCTGCCGACATTATCATAGGTAAATGATGCGACTGTATTGCTGCTTTTATTTATCTCTGTAAGCTCATGAGTTGCCGGGTCATAGATCATATCCGTTCTCATCTCAACGGCTGTGCCCTTTGCCTGTGTAATCGAGCTTAATTGTCCGTTTGTTGTATAAGTAAGTCCGCTTATGTTACCCAGTCTGTCGGTAATCGATGCTGCATCATGTGTGATTCCGTTGTAAGTAAATGTTTTGAGTGTAATATCATCATTCCCCGGCGTAGTGACCAGATCGAGTTTAATGTTTTGCACATCAATGTTATTTGGATAGTAGTTCAGGGTGTTAACATTGCCTTTTGCGTTGGTG
>JACQXG010000041.1 GCA_016208905.1 Nitrospirota bacterium | reverse complement strand
GCAAACGTTTTAAGAGAAGTAAGAGGATTTCTTATTTCATGGGCAAAGGTAGCTGACATCATACCCATTGATGCAAGTCTTTCACTACGGACTTTATCTTTATAAAGCTCGGCATTTTTTCTTGCAATAGCTATCTGGTTAGAAATAATGTTTAACAAATTGATGTCTTCATTGGTAAACATATCACCTGATAATTTCTCACCGAGTATTAATAGAAGCATCAGTTTTTTATCAATGAACACCGGGACCATTGCTTCACCGCTGAATGGCTTAAGATCACTTTTGATACGCTCTATTATTTCCAGTCCAAGCGCTCTTTGAAATCCCGGCAGTTCATCCTTGATAAGTACCTCATCAGATTTTTTAAAATAATTAATAAGCTCAGAGTTCTTTCTTATCTTGCCTTCGCTGTCACTTTCAGGTTTTCCCTCTGTCTTTTTGTCTTTGTCCTTTTTATGTGACTTATGACAGACAATTTCATAACCTCTGCCGGGGATAGTGTGTAAGAGATAAATATTTGATAAGCCCAGCGTGGAAAATATAACGCCTCCAATATAGTTGAACAACTCATCAAGATCAAACATTGAAGTAAGTTTGCGGCTTATATCACGTATAGTAGGATAATAATCATAAGTTCTTTTATAAAAATGCTTATCAATAAGTGATTGAATCCTGTTTTTAAGAGGATTGAAAAGAACAGCAATAATGAGGGCTGCAATAGTGGTGATTGTAAACGAGGTAATACCGGTCACATTAGATACGAATTTAGTCATGGTAAGAACAAGCACAACAAAAAGGCTGGTCAATATTCCTGCGGAAAGCGAATAGACCATGCTTTTTTTGAATATAAGATTTACGTCCATGAGGCGATAACGGAGTATGGCATACGTTGCAATAATCCAATAAAGAGGGATACCATAATTCCCAAGTGGATATAAATTTAAGCCATAGGCTGGGAAAAAGTTCGTAATACCGCCACTAAAGCCAACAATTAATCCAATAAGAAATAATGCAAGTTGATTTCTTCTGATGCCCGAAGATTTACGATAAGTGATAAAAAGCATAGCAATACCATAAAACACAATGGCTAACCAACACGCAAAAAACAAATGATACAATTTCCCCGGAGTAAAATAATAGAAAGATTGAAAAACTAATATCAGCTGTGAGGTAAACAGGTCTTTAATCCCTGTCATATTCAACACAAGAAATAAAACTCCCTGCGCATATACAAAGAAAATAATTTTCTTGCCTGGTAACCTGCATAAAAGATGAATAACGTGATAGAAGAAAACAGGTATCAGGATAATGCCAACATGTGCTATTTTCCACCAAAGTTGCGAGTATAAATAATCCTCACTTCTCCCGATAAAGAAGACGCTCGTGCCCCAAATAGTAACAGCAACATTAAAGAACCCCCATATATAATGCAGCCTGGATCTGCTGGAAATAAAAATAATAACTAATAATATAATACCTGTTGAAAATAAAAATGCTCCTGATAAAGCAAATAGGTTCAAAATATCTTTCCCTTATATTCCGTCTTAAAGAAATATGTGCTCAGATTAAATTAAAATTATAGTATTATACTCCAATTAATCCGATATTTGAGCCAATTTTATTAAACTGCATTATAGACCGCAGAGGCAAATTACATTTTCATTGACCTGTTCATTTTGATTTTTCATTGCTCTTTTAAAGATAATACATATAAATTTAAGCTTAAACATAATGACAACAGTGGATATAGAATAATTGAATTGCAAACTTATATGAAGCCGGTATTCCCGTACGCTTATCTATAAATAAAATGAAAAACAGAGACGACCTTTTTTTAAAGTCAATTTTCACAGACAACTATTACAAGATTTATAATCTTCATACCCTTTATACATTAAATATAATTTTTTCGATTATCCATAAATCAAGAATCATAGATCATCTGAAATCGAATTTTATATCCTGCGAAGAGCTAATAAAGCGGCTTAATTCCCCTGCTCATGTGAAATGCTCGATTAATTGGATGTTGGATTTTTTAGAGCAAGCCGGATATGTAGAAAAGAATGTAGAAAATAATAATATATTATACAAATGCGAAGTGGATATTCCTTTTAGTCAGACAGGCCAGATCGCTAAAGAAATTTTAGGATTAGATAAAAATTGGGGGCCTTTTTTGAAGTTGGTTGACAGTATTGCTGCTGAGTACGAATCGTTTTTGAATGGAAATAAAAGTGGAATAGAAGTCCTTTTCTATAAAGAAAAGATGCAATTGTGGAATAATTACTTTAATAATAATTTTAGCGGCTATTCGGTATTTAATCTTTGCGGAGCTTATGGACTGTCCAAATGGTTTTCTCAGAAAGACAGAGGTAATATTTTAGAATTAGGTGGAGGTACAGGAGGAGCGGTTATTCAGGTGCTTGATGCTTTTAAGAGAGCTCACATTCTGGATAAAGTAGATAAATATGTCTTCTCAGATGTGTCTCCTGTTTTTTTGAGAATAGGGAATAGAATAATTTCAGAACAATTTCAGGAAATAGAAGATAAAGTTGAACTTAAGGTTCTAGATTTCAATAAATCTTTTAGCGCACAAAAAATACAACAGGAAAGTTTTGATGCGGTTTATTCAGTTAATGCCCTGCATACATCACATGATTTAATTTTTTCCTTAAAAGAAATTTATACCGCTTTAAAAGAAAATGGCATCCTGGTTATTTCTGAATTGATTAGAATGTCAGATAATCATGTGCTGCCACAGGAAATCATATTTACTTTATTGGACAGCTACTATAATGTAAAAACCGATTCTCTCTTGAGGAAAACTTATGGTTTTCTTACTCCGGAAACATGGAGAATATTTTTTGAGATGGCAGGTTTTAAAAATATAGAATTAATTACAAACACTGATTGCGACATAGGGCGTTCATTAAGCAGGATTCATCCTGTTTTTATGCTCGTTATAAAAGGACAGAAATAAAAATTAGAAAGGGTGTTATGAATAAAGACAAAAGGATTGTTGTGACGGGCTTGGGACCTATATGTTCAATTGGACAGGGTAAGAGTGAGGTTTGGGACTCTTTGGTCAATTCCAGAACAAATGTCGTACTTGATAAAGTGTATATCGGCGATGAGTATATTGATAGTTTTTACAAACATAAGATAAATAATTTTGACATAAATAATTCGGGTATAAATAAAGACCGGCTTAAAGAAATTAAAGATTGGAAAGAAGGGGAAGATATAACCGATTTATACTTTGTACTGGCTGCTATAAAACTGGCATTAGATGATGGTCACGTTGATTGCAACGACGGGCAAGATATTGGTTTAGTCATTACACATGAAAATCCCGGATTGGAGCATTTTATGACCAAGGTGATAGATAGTTCATTTGACATCGCAAAAGCAGCAAATGGAATCACCAAAAAACAATTTTTTAAAAAAATATATGAGATTTGCGATAGAAGCGCTTATGATTTGCAAACCTTCATGTTTCTCTTTCATGCAGCAAAAACGTTCAATCTACACGGGTTCTCTTTATTTATTAATAATGCTTGTGCTTCTGGATTATATGCGTTAGAGACAGCTGTTCAGACCATAAAGAGTGGAAAAAATAAAATTGTCATTGTTGCCGGATCAGATTATCCAGGTATATATAAGCACATCTGGCTTGGGGATATAGGGCTTTGTACTAAAGACGGCAGAATAAAACCATTTGCAAAGAATCGGGACGGATTTATTTTTGGAGATGGCGGGGCTGCATTAGTATTAGAAGATTATGATCACGCTATTGAAAGGAAAGCGCATATATATGCTGAATATTTAGGTGGCGGATTTGCTCTTGAGTCCTGGAAAGTCACATTGCCTGCCGTGGCGGATACCTTTTACAGGGATGCAATTTATAAGTCATTAATAGCGAGTCAAGTCAGGCCGGAAGATATCGATGTGATAAATGCGCATGGAGCGGGGACTGGAGTTAGTGACCAATATGAAGCAAAAGCCATTACCGGCATTTTCGGGGAAAATTTTGAGAAACCTTATCTTACTACTCTTAAACCTTTTGTAGGCCATAACCTGGGTAGTTGCGCATTATTAGAAGTTGTTTTACAGTTAATTGCCCTGGAAAAAAACTTTGTGCCCCCTGTATTAAATTGTGATGAAGTGGATCCAAAACTAAACATTAAAGTTCTCAAAGAAGGTATCTATTTAAAAAGAATAAACACCATTCTAAAGATTGCTTCTGGATTTGGAGGATATGATGGCGCAGTAGTTTTTAGAAAAGGAGAGTTCCAAGATTAAAAGATAAGGATTTCTCTTCTTTTTTGTTTCCCCATCAACATTAAATATTCACTATCCCGATTGTCCTCAGTGTCTACTTTAATTTACCAAAAACTTTTTGATCACAAGACATGAATTATTACCGCCAAAGGCAAAGCCGTTATTTAATGCTATGTTTACTCTTTTAATTCTTGCGATATTTGGAACACAATCTATATCGCAAGCAGGGTCAGGCGTCACGAAGTTTATTGTAGGTGGAATGATATTTTCTTTGACTGTAAGGCAACAGGTCAATGCCTCAATCGCCGATGCAGCGCCCATGGGATGGCCGAGCATTGATTTTATTGAACTGACAGGAATAGATTTATATCTGTCTTTAAAAACCCTTTTTATCGCAGAACATTCAGTTTTGTCGTTGCCCTGTGTGCCGGTGCCATGGGCATTGATATAATCAACCTCTTCTTTCATCGTACGGGTATATTCCAGTGCCTTCAGCATCGCCTTCTCTATCCCTTCTGATTTGGAGGCCGTCATATGGTATGCATCACAACTAATGCCGTAACCCGGCACTTCAGCATATATATTGGCATTTCTGCGCAATGCAGAATCCATCGACTCAAGAAAAAGAATTGCTGCTCCCTCGCCGACAAGCATGCCCTTCCTGTTCTTGTCAAAAGGCATGCATTGTTCCTGTGCCATCGCATAAATGCGTTGAAAGCCGGTAAACGCAAGCCTGGAGAATGCATCCGCACCGCCTACGATTGCATAATCCAGGTCCCCTCTTTTTATAAAATCAAAACCGTAGCCAATTGCATAGTTACCAGCGGCACAGGCTGTAGGAATCAAATAATTTGGTCCGCCAAGTTTAAAAAAACGTCCTATATTTGCAGGAATATTATTAGCTGAAGACTGCAATAGCTTTCTCTTGCTCATATGCTCGGTCCCTGCCATTACCCATGAATCAATAGACTCTTCCAGCGGTTTTTCCCCCATAGTAGTTCCAATAAAGATACCTGTTCTGTCCCCGTTGATTTCTTTACTGGAAAATTTGGCATCCTGTAATGCCAGATCTGCAGCTGCTATAGACAACTGCGATGTACGTCCTATATAAGGTATTTTCCTTTTTGGAATAAAAACTTCAGGATTGAAATTCTTAATCTCACCGGCATTATGACATCTGAATTCACTTGTGTCGAAAGACGAAACCGGACTGATCCCGGACCTGCCATGAATGATAGCTTCCCAGAATTTGTCTTTGCCGATCCCTACAGATGAAACAACTCCTAACCCCGTCACCACAACGCGTCTTCTATTCATTATCCTTTACGCTGAAAACTATATTGGCTTTTGCTACGATCTTGTTGTTTACCATTGTTACGGCATCTGCTATCCCGGCATAATCTGAAAACTTCACTTTGGTTGTTTCTATGAAAAGTTTGTCTCCCGGATAAACCGGGGAAAAAAACTCTGACTTGATTTTCCCTAAATAGTAATCGGGATGTCTGGCAGCTATATCCGGTTTAGCAACAGAATAGAGAATTATTGAAGACTGCGCCATTGCCTCTGTAATAAGCACACCCGGCATTATAGGGTTGCCGGGGAAATGTCCCTTAAAGTAATCTTCATCTTCGCCGATATATTTGACTGCTACGATCCTTTGTGTCCCCTCGATTTCAATGACTTCATCGAGGAAAAGAAACGGATATCTGTGCGGCAAAACAGCCTTGATCTTTTCCTGGTCCCAGATCATATATCAGCTTGTTATATTTTTCGTATATTCAATTAACTGCCCGAGATTTCTGATCTTTGGGATGTCATCTTCAGGCACAATGATCCGGTACTTCTTTTCAAAGGCAGCCACAATTTCAATCGCTTTTAATGAATCTACATTCAAGTCCTTAAAGAAATCTACACCCGGAGCAAGTTCTTCAACCGGTACCTCCAGAATTTTTGAAACCATCTCTCTTATTTCATCCTCGATATTATTGATCATGCTCCATCCTCCTCAGTTCCATTTGGATAAAATAAATGCGGCATTGCTTCCTCCTGGCCCATAGTTATTTATTAATACATTATTTATGCGGGTAATGCGTGATTTGTTTGCTACATAATCAAGATCGCAGTCATCGTCTCTCACTTCGTAATTAATTGTCGGCGGGATAAAACTTTCATACATACTGCCAACAGAAGCAGCTATTTGAAAAAGCCCGCCTGCGCTGAACGATTCGCCTATCATGGATTTTATAGAGCTAACAGGGATATAATCTATCTCTGAAACGTCCAAATCAGAATTCCTCATTGCCTCTTTTATACTTTCTTTAAGACCGGTGGCTTCAGGATGATATTTACCCATCTTAAAGGTATCAAAACAATTGCCAATACCGTTTACACGAGCGTAAATATTTGCCCCCCTTTCAAGAGCATATTCTTCATCTTCTATTACAACAACCGATGCGCCCTCTCCTAATAGAATGCCATTCCTCCTTTTGTCAAAAGGACAGGACAATTCTTCGCCCTTTATACCGGCAAAAAACCCCAGACGATAAAAACCGCTATAGTTTACAAGAGAAAGACTTTCAACTCCTCCCACCAATACTGCCTTAATCCTCCTCAGGTTGATAAAATCTATGGCATACTTTAATGCATCTATGCTCGAGCTATACCCTGTAGAAATAGTTGTGTTAAATCCCTGAATATTGTACCGGATTGAAACTTGACTTGAAGCAGCATTCATTACCATCCCGGGGAATAGAGCAGCATCAGTAAAACGAGGGCCGTCCTGTATTGCCCCCTTATTAAATTCAGCAACATTCCATAGAGAAGATAAAGTGGTTCCAGTACAGACTCCGATATCATCAGTATTCTTTTCATTTATGTCCAGATCGGCATCTTCTATTGCCATTTTAGCGGCAGAACATAATAATCTTGATGTTCTTTCAAGGTCTCTCAGTCCTTTACTCTCCAGAAATTCCTCAGGTTTAAAATCCTGAATTTCACCTGCCAGTTTGCACTTGAACCCGCTAGTGTCAAACCGTTTAACAGGCTTGATCCCGGACCGCCCTTCTTTTAAAGAACTCCAGAATTCTTCCTTCCCGATTCCGTTCGGCGCAATTACTCCAAGTCCGGTCACTACTATTTTTCTCGTATCCATTGACTTAAACCATGCTCAGTCCGCCATCTATAACGAATGTTTGGCCGGTAATATAACCTGCATCTTCACTCACCAAAAATTTAACAATCTTCGCAACTTCTTCAGACTTGCCTAACCTGTTTAATGGTATTTGTTTAACCAGCTGATCTTTATAGTCTTCCTTCAATTCCTTGAGAATATCTGTTTCAATAAAACCCGGAGCAACAGCATTGACCCTGATGTTATAAGAAGCAACTTCCCTGGCAAGAGATTTTGTAAACCCTATTATGCCGGCTTTTGAGGCAGAGTAATTTGTTTGCCGGGGGATACCTACAATGCCGCTGACTGAAGTAATATTAATAATAGCGCCGCCCTTCTGTTTTATGAGACCTACAATTGCAGCTCTGGTGAGATTGAATGTCCCGTCTAAATTGGTATTAATGACGTCATGCCAGTCATCAGGTGCCATAAGAGCAAGCGCTTTATCTTTAACTATACCGGCATTATTAATTATAATGTCTATGCCTCCAAACAATTCTTTCGTATCATCTACCCAGGACTTAACAGCTTTATAGTCTTTAATGTCCACTTGAAATGACTTAACCTTAACACCTAAATCGTTGATCTCTTTCTCAAGGTCAAGCGCATCGTTGCTGCTTTTCAGATAATTAAAACTGATATTCACACCTTCACCGGCTAATTCAACAGCGACAGCACGACCAATCCCTCTTGAAGCGCCACTGATAATTGCCGTTTTTTTATTGTGAGTCATTCTTGAACACGTATTTTGTTATCATTGGTATTCGGTTAATCTGTTTTAGACATCTTTACCTGTTCTATTATTAATCATACAAACCATTGCATTCCCCTTCAAATCCAATTTTAATTTTATTAAAAACAGCGTAAGCCATAGCAGAAGTAGGTATCTGGACCTGCCTTAGAATTGATTTGTTCGCAAAACTCAATATTAAAAAAGATTGATACAGGCAATTACTAATTGAAAAAAATATTATTGGGGCTTTCTTGATAATCAAGAAATTATTTATCATAAATTACAATAGTCATTTTGGTAGTATAAAAAACACTATAACTATATAAGTAGAAATGTAAAATAAAATACAGTGCCTTAATTATTAACAATATTAATTAAAAAAATCAAGCAAATTTACATATTAGGTCTTAATATTAATAATCTATTGGCTGTATTGATTTTAATTTTATATTTAAAGATGATTCACTTTCCATGAACAAATAACGTATCATGTATTTATTAAAAATTACTGTAAACATATAAAGGAAAATATCTAATGAGTTTAAAATCAGGATTAAACTGTAAAGAGTGTCACGGTAAATTAACTCTAAGAATCGGTTGAAAGAGTGTTTCTCTTCTCTGCATGGATTGCAGCAGGAATTATCCGTTAGAAGAATACATCAATGAAATGGATGCCGAATTCTGGCAGCAATTGTCCCACCGTTCATGCGATAGGGTATAAATCTGTAATCGATTGGGCTTCTTATTTGCCTTTTATTTTTCAGGCCAAGTGTTGACAATCTAAATCAATTTCCATTATCATTTTATGTTCAAATTAATTTGCATTACATACATAGAGAGGTAATATGAAAACAATATTCGCTAAAAAATCAGATGTGCTGCAGAAATGGCATATAATAAATGCAGATAATATGGTTGTTGGAAGGATGGCCTCACAGGTCGCAAAAATATTGCGTGGTAAAAATAAACCCATTTTCACACCCCATGTTGATACCGGGGATTTTGTCATTATCGTAAATGCAGATAAAGTACGCTTTACAGGCAATAAGCTCGAGAAAAAGGCATACTACCGTCATTCTGGTTATCCGGGAGGGATCAAAGAGGAGATGGCCAAGGACATAATGAAAAATAATCCTGAACGAATTATTGTTTCAGCAGTACGCGGCATGCTTCCAAAAAATACACTCGGCAAACAGCAGTTAACCAAGCTGAAAGTATACAGCGGTCCGGACCATCCTCATAAGGCCCAGAACCCGGAAATTCTAAATCTTAATAATTAATAAGGAGCTTTTGAAAAATGGCAGAAATTCAATACAGTGCAACGGGCAGAAGGAAGTCGTCCATAGCTCAAGTGTTCGTAAAGCCGGGGACTGGCAATATAATTGTTAATAAAAAACCTCTCAACCAGTATTTTCCTCATGAAACAATGAAAATGATTATCCAGCAGCCCTTAAATGTTGTTGCTGTTACCGGTAAATATGATATAACTGTTAGAGTGAAAGGCGGCGGATACAGCGGTCAGGCCGCTGCAATAAGACACGGCATTTCAAGAGCGTTAGTATCAGCCAATGCGGATTTCAGGGGTAAGTTAAAAAAAGAAGGATTGTTAACAAGAGACCCCAGAGTAGTAGAACGGAAAAAATACGGACAAAAAGGCGCAAGAGCACGTTTCCAGTTCTCGAAGAGATAATGTCCAGAATTCAGAAGTCAGAACATAGAATCCAGACTGAAACAAATCTTAAAGTCTGTTATCTTTCATCTGATATCTGTCATCTGTTATGTTAAAAGTTGCCATTTTAGGCGGAAGTGGTTATACAGGTTCTGAACTATTAAGGTTGCTTCTGACGCATCCGAACGCTGAAGTAACTGCCGTAACATCTGAACGTTTGTCCGGTTTGTTAATTTCAGATACTTTTCTCCATTTCAGAAATACGTCTTTAAAATTCGAATCCCTGGATTTAAAAACCCTGACAAAAAAGGCCGACCTCTTTTTCCTGTGTCTGCCGCATAAGACTTCTCAGGAAACAGTTGCGTTCCTTTATAATGCAGGGAAAAAAGTTATTGATCTTTCTGCAGATTACAGATTAAAAAGCGCAGAGGTCTACAAGGAGTGGTATAAAATTCCCCATCTATATTCACCTCTCCTGAAAAAAGCCGTCTATGGTCTGCCGGAAATTTACAGGAAGAAAATCAAAAACGCATCAATTATAGCAAACCCCGGCTGTTATCCTACAAGTGCTATACTTGGCATTGCGCCAATAATAGGGGAAAATTTTATAAATACAAATTCTATTATTGTGGACTCAAAATCAGGAACATCAGGCGCCGGGAGAAGTCCTGCTCAGCCGTTTATGTTTTGCGAGGTCAATGAATCAGTGAAGGCATATGCAGTAACAGCCCACCGCCATACGCCTGAGATTGAACAGGAACTGAGTTCTATTTCAAAGAAAAGAATTAATATAATCTTTACTCCTCACCTTATTCCCATGGACAGAGGGATACTCAGCACCATTTATGTTCGATTAAAAAAGAAAATAAGTCTCTCTGATATTCATAAATTATATCACGTATTTTACCGGAATGAGCCTTTTGTAAGGGTTTTGAAAAACGGAATGTATCCGTCTACGAAAGTTGTCAAAGGAAGCAATTATTGTGACATATCCGTTTTTCTTGATAAACGCTCCGGCAAGGGACAGACACTTATCATATTGAGTGTAATTGATAACCTATTAAAGGGGGCCTCAGGCACAGCCGTGCATAATATGAACATCATGCATGGCTTTGACGAAACAGCCGGGCTAGTGTCCTCCTCTGCATCCCCTTGATGAAGCGAGTCCCCGCTAATCGGAAATTTATTGTTCCAGGTTTCAAATTTGCCGGGATATCAGCCGGAATTAAAAAGTCCGGTGATAGAGATCTGGCCCTGATATATTCAGAGAGCCCCGCTATCGCTGCCGGCATGTTCACTACAAACAGGATCAAGGCAGCCCCTGTTAAACTGGCCATCGAAAATATTACATCTCAAAAAGCCCAGGCCATTATCATAAACAGCGGAAATGCAAACGCCTGTACCGGCAAAAAAGGCATTAAAGACGCCAGAGAAGTAAATAAAAAGACAGCCGAAGAACTCGGTATTCCTTCTGAACTTGTTTACGTATCATCCACCGGTATTATTGGCAAGCCGCTTCCTGTGGAAAAAATAAATAATGCAGTGCCTGGATTAGTTGATAAATTATCGCCATCATCCTTAAGGCAGGTCGCTTCCGCAATGATGACTACTGATACCTTTGCAAAGATGTCTTCCAGAAAATTAAAAATAGGCAGAAAGAGAGGAACAATTACCGGAATTGCCAAGGGCGCTGGAATGATCTGCCCCAATATGGCCACAATGTTATGCTTTATAGTTACTGATATTGCAATAAACCGGCAGGCGCTTGATTCAGCATTGCGGGAAGCAGTAACCAGCTCCTTTAACAGATTAATTATTGATAATGACATGAGTACTAATGATACAGTTATGATTCTGGCAAACGGCAATCTTCAGAATAGACCTATAACAAAACGCTCTGCAGAGTTCAATATATTCAAGAATGCATTGAATGAGATAACCTATGACCTTGCCAGGATGATTGCTGAAGATGGGGAAGGCGCAACAAAACTCATTGAAGTAATTGTTAAAGGGGCCCTGACAGAAGCTGATGCCGAAAAAATTGCACTAGCAATTGCAAATTCAATGCTTGTAAAAACCGCTATATATGGACAAGACCCGAACTGGGGCAGAATCGTAGCAGCAATCGGTTATTCAGGTGTAGAAGTCAATGAGAATACACTAGATATAAGTCTGAATAAAATTAAACTGGTCCGCAAAGGACTTGGAACTAACAAAGAAAAAGTCGCAAGAAAAACTCTGTCAAAAAAAAATATTATCATTACCGTTGACCTGGGAATCGGCAAAGAAACTGCTAAAGCCCTTACGTGTGATTTAACAGAAGGGTATATAAAAATTAATGCCCATTATAGCACCTGATATTTCTAGTTAATTCTGATTTCTTATATTGGAAACAGTTTGTCCCAAGCTCGCGGGAATAACTGTGTAATCAGAGATCGAATATAACTCATGATCTTGACACAAGCTGATCAGTCCTATATTGTAAGATATATACATAAATACTCATTGAATATGTGAGGGAGTAAAAGATGAAAAAAACACTATATTGCCTTCTCCTATTTATTGCCTTTTTTGTTACATCTCTAAACGCGCAGAATACAAAATCAGAAGAATATATTGTAGAAAAATTTGATACGCTATGGGGCATTTCCAGCACAAAACTCGAAGACGCTTTTCTATGGCCTAAACTATGGAATGTAAACCCTCATATCGAAAATCCGGATCTTATTTATCCAGGCACCAGAATAATAATCCCTTCCAGAGAAGAATTGATGCGTATGCCTGCCATCGAGACTAAAACAATTCCGATTGCCAGGAAGCACAGGGGGCATAAGATTAAAGAATCCGAACCTAAAAATGTTTGGGAATATGCCCCGCTAATGGAGAAAAAATATATTATTGAAAAAAATCTTTATATCGCAAGCGGCTGGATTGCAGACAAGTTTCCGAGTGTCGGCAAATTAACATTTTCACCTATGGACCGTAATATCACAGGCATGGACGATATTGTATATATAAAATATAATGGTGACATAAAATCTGAAAAACGGTTCTTTGCAATCAGAGATATAAAGGTCGTCAAGCATCCGATATCTGAAAAAAAAATAGGCCACCAGATAAGAATAACAGGTATTTTAGAAGTTATCGGAATGGACCAAAATATGACAAAAGCAAAAGTAATCAATTCTTTTGAAGATATTCAGATAGGCGATGGACTACTGCCGTATCAGGAAATGGAGCCGCCGCTTATCCCTGAAACTGCCAGAACACCCGATTTACATGGGTACATCATAGAATCGCATATGAACAGTTATTTACTGGGCGAAGGAGCTGTTGTTTTCCTAGATAAAGGGGAAAAAGACGGGCTTAAGATAGGCGATGTTTTTTCAGTTCTTTCAGAGCCACCGTCAGAAAGCCCTATAGGTAAAATACAAATCGTCTCCCTTCAACCTTCAACATCCGGAGCTGTTCTTGTAGATAGTACTCAAGAGATTACAATAGGTACTAAATGGGGCCAAAAAAAATAAAGTTAAGTGCTGACCAATGCCTTGAGGGCCTTTAATCTGCTTGGATGTTTCAATTTTCTCAGCGCCTTTGCCTCGATCTGCCGTACCCTCTCTCTGGTAATTGTGAGATGCCTGCCTACCTCTTCAAGTGTATGGTCCCTGTCAACGCCGATACCGAATCTCATCCTTATGACCTTTTCTTCTTTTGGGGTCAAGGTACCGAGGACCTTTTTTATATATCCCGATATTTCTTTTTCTTCAGCATCTGAATAAGGTGATGGACTGTTCTTATCACCAATAAAATCTTCCAGTTCAGTGTCCTCATCGCCAACCGGTGTCTGTAACGCAATCGGGTCCTGAATTGCCCTGAAAACCTCTTCAACTTTTCTTGTAGGAACAGTGAGTTTTTTTGCTATTTCATCGTCAGTAGGTTCTCTACCTAATTCCTGTGTCAATTCTCTGGATGCTTTTGTGACCCTGTTATAAAACTCCATCATGTGCACAGGCACCCTGATAGTTTTAGTCTGGTCAATAAGCGCCCTCGTAATCGCCTGTCTTATCCACCATGTGGCATATGTACTGAATTTAAACCCTTTTTCATGTTTAAATTTATCCACAGCCTTCATAAGGCCGATATTGCCTTCCTGAATGAGATCAAGCAGAGGCAGCCCCCTGCCTACATAATTTTTGGCAATATTTACTACAAGCCTGAGGTTGCGAGTAATCAATTCATTTTTGGCCTCAAGTACAAACGCCTGAACTCTGCTGATTCTCTCCCATAGTGTTACTACAATATCAACTTTAAGTCCGGCCTCTCCCTCAATTTTCTTGAAAGTCAATTGGGCCCTGTTAGCAAGTTCCTCCATTGCAGTAAGTATTGCGCCCCGTACTCTTTTCTTGCTCTTTTCATTCTTTATGAGCGTCTTCAATGATTTAAGGGAACCGCCATATTTATCAAGTTCTATATAAAAGTCATTAACTACCTCAACAAGCATTTCAAGTCTGTACAAAGTAAGTTCGATTATATGCGCTTTTCTTTCGTCTTCTTCCATTTCCAGCACATCTTCATCACTTAGAAAATCCTGTTCAATCCTCTTTGTTAATGGAATAGTCTGAATGATTTCTGCAATAATCTCTTTACCTTCTTCCAATTTTTTTGCGAGCTCTACTTCTTCATCTTTGGTGAGTATAGAAATGTCTCCCATTGAATGAAAGTAAGCCTGTACAAGATCTTCAGTTTTTTCATATTCCTGAGGTTCCACTTCCTCTAAAGGGATCGCCTCTTCAGAGTCAACTATCCGGACCCCCATATCATTGAGAAGATCCATTAAGTCTTCTATCTCATCGGGAGTGAAAAACTCAGATGGCAGGGCCTCATTTATCTCATCATAAGTCAGGACCCCCCGTCTTTTACCAATTTCTATTATTTCATCAAAAACATCTTTTTCTTTCATACATTACCCCTTATTGACACTTAGCTTTACAGTCTAACATATTAATTTGGTAATTTCTACCTGATTACATCGGTAACAGCTAATAACTCAATATGTTATATGCGTTAAATAACCCATGACTTATTATTGTTGCTGAATCAGAATTAAAAGAATTTTTTATGTCATCGATGTTAAAGTGCAGAACCGCAGATAAATTTTATCTTAAAAGTTCACATATAACTTATAAATGCTTTCAATATTTTATTGTAAGTTTTTGTTAAATGCTCCGGCATGACCCTCGTTTCAGAGATAATGGGCATACTGTCGGTGTCTCCCGTCCAGCGAGGAACAACGTGTATATGCATGTGAGATTCCATACCTGCTCCTGCGACTTTGCCGAAATTAAGACCCACATTAAAACCATCCGGTCTGAGGACATCCTTCAATATCACTACTGATTTATTAACAGTTTTAATTAAATCAAAAAGTACATCATCGGACAGACCGTCAAAAGTAGGTGTGTGGAAATAAGGTACCACCATCAGATGACCGCTGTTATACGGATATCGATTTAAAATAACAAAACAGTGCTTGCCCCTGTGCAATATTAAATTTTTCTTGTCTCTGTTTTTTTTTGGCTTATTCCCGTCTTTTTTGGATACATCACAGAATAAACAGATTTCATGCTTTTTATCATCAAGTATATACTCCATCCTCCACGGCGCCCACAGTCTTTTCATTTAACCTCCATAATAACGCTATCAGCATTAAGACATGACTGTTTTAATTCGTTGCTGACTACCGGCAATTGACAACTAATTACTATTTTTAAGTTTTTCAAGCACTTTTTGCATATCCTCCCAGGTCAGCCACTTATCCTTGGGATTCCTTAATAAATACGCTGGATGAAACGTCGGCATTACAGGGATACCATTAAAATCAAATAGATTCCCTCTTAGTTTGCTGATTGGAACTGTTGACTTTAGAAGAACCTGTGCCGATATCCTGCCCAGGCAAACAATTACCTTCGGTTTGATTGCTTCGATTTGCCTGACAACAAAAGGTTTGCATGTTAATATTTCATCTTCCTCAGGGTCCCTGTTATGCGGAGGTCTGCATTTTACAATATTGGCAATATAGACTTCTTCCCGCCTGAATCCTAATTTTATAATTAATTTCGTAAGAAGCTTTCCCGCTTCACCAACAAAAGGCCTTGCCTGCATGTCTTCATCCCTGCCCGGCCCTTCACCTATAAACATGAGATCTGCGCCGGCATTACCTTCGCCAAAGACAATGTTTTTACGGCCCTTTGAAAGTTTACATCTGAGACAGCAACCTATTTCATTTCTAAGGCTTTCCAGTGCATCATCTTTACTTAAATTATAACCGGCTTTTTTTTCTGCAACTTGCTGAATAGAAGCTGGAAGACAAGGCTCATCAATTAAAGTTGTTTCTGATATTAAATTAATAATATCCTTGCTTCTAACAGGTAAATAATCAAACCCCAGCTCACTGTAAAGCTCCATAGCTCTTTGAAGATTTGTAATTATTTCGTTTCTATTATTCATAATTTATTACGGGCGCGGCGCCGCCTCGCCCCTGCATAACTCATAACACGAAACTCTCAATACTCACTCCCCCCACTTCAACTTGGTCCTCAATATCTTAAAATAATCCTTGTCATGTAAAACAAGAAACTTTGTCTTGTAATCAGCCTTTTTAATCTGCACCTTGTCCCTGACCTTTAGAGGAAAGCCTTCCTGACCGTCAAGTGTCATATATATATTGTCACCGCTCTTAATACTTGCCTCGAGTATAAATGTATCCGGCAGTACGATCGGTCTGCTTGTCAGTGTGTGCGGACATATGGGTGTCAAGAGAAAAGATTCAAGTGTCGGGTACATAATCGGGCCTCCCGCTGAAAGCGAATGCCCTGTAGAACCGGTAGGAGTAGATACAATCAGTCCATCAGCCCTGAATGTAGTGACATACTGATTGTTAATACGTATGTCAATCTCAAACATTCTTGACAGGGCGCTTTTATTTAACACAACATCATTAAAAGCGTTGTTCTGTATTATTTTCTTGCCTCCCCGGTAAACATCTGCCAGCAGCATAATCCTTTCTTCATAACAATAATTCTCAGAAAAAACCATGTCTATACTATCGCTGACCTCATCTCTGCTTAATTCAGTAATAAACCCGAGGCCTCCGAGATTAACTCCAAGGATTGGAACTTCTGAATTGCCAACAAGTCTTGCGACACTTAAAAGAGTCCCATCACCCCCGAATACTATGACAATATCTGACTTCGAAGGAATTTTTTTTCTTGGGTAACCATCAATTTTAAGGACATCTGCTACATCCTTCTCAACAAAAAAACTACATTCCCTGCCTTTTAACAAACGCATAAATCCCCTGATAGCCTTAATAGCTTCAGGGTTACCTTTTTTTGCGATTATTCCGATTTTCTTCATCTTACAATCTTCACTCTGATATATAGACAATCATATCCGGCATGGCTATGATGACACGGATTATTATTTATCCATTTCATTGGTCCTTTCGTAATCCGGAAAATCATGTGATCCGATCTGAATGCCATTTATTTCTATCTCTCTTATATTATCTTCTTTATAACGAAGACTGACCTGTATACTATGATCAGGGATTTCTCCCTCAGCCCTTTCTGCCCATTCAATTACAGCTATACCATTCGATCCAAGGTATTCCTGTAAACCAAGCTCCGATACTTCATCACGAGTTACTCTGTAAAGGTCAATATGATAAAAAGGTACGCCGGCATTATATTCTGCTATGATAGTAAAGCTGGCGCTGGTTATGTCCCGCTCATTAATACCTAAAGCAGAAGCAATTCCCTTGGTCATTGTCGTCTTTCCTGCGCCAAGCTCACCATAAAGACATACAACATCCCCGCGATTAAGCTTTTCTCCCAGCCTGTGACCTATAGCCTTAGTCTCAGCATCACTGCTACTTTGAATCTTCATACGTCATAGCTCTGACTACATCGGCCTTTCCAACAATTCCAACGACAGTACCGTCCTTTAGAACAGGCAGCAAGTGGACATGCTGTTCAGACATAATTGTCGCTATGTCCTCCATGGATGTTTCTTCATTTATTGATACAACCTTTCTAATATATATCTCGTCAACTGTAGTAGCCGCCATTTTCTTGATTTCCTCTTCCGCTTTGCCTGAACCCAGAAGTATGTAAGCATCAAAAAGCCTTATCACTGTTGGAATATGAAAACGTTTGTTCTTTCTTATAAGATCATTTTCCGTCACAATTCCTAAAATCTTTTTTTTGTCATCCACGACAGGAACGCCGCTGATTTTGTGCTCTATCAATATCCTTGCAAGTTCTTCAACAGTTGCTTCAGCCTGAACCGTGATAACATCCGGAGTCATGATATCCTTTGCCTTTAACATTTTCCCTCCTAAATAAATCGTGATGAGTACTCATCTCACTCTTAACATATAACAGATTACGGTCTATTATTCTACCACATGCCAATAAAACCACCCTGTCTTCCCGTACTTCCGCCGCTGTACCTGTAAGAATAATAATCATCCGGATTACAGAAAGTACACTTCTCAGACTGCCAGATATTGTCCTCCGGAATGCCCGATGATAATGCCTGAATTTTATTAGCCGATGAAAGGTCAATATAATATCTGTCCCCCATCTTACTGTAGTAATCTCCTTCCCCTGTTGCCCTATGCACCTCTGTTACGACATCTTCTCCCACTTCATAACTGCAGCGCCTGATGCTTGGCCCTATGGCAATAGATATATCCTTAATTGAACTGCCGTATCTTTTCACCATTGTCTTAATTGTGTTCTTTAATATCATTTGAGCCGTCCCCCTCCATCCGGCATGTACAGCGGCTATTACTTCTTTATGTCTGTCATGCATGAGAACAGGAACACAGTCGGCTACCAATACGCCAATAAAAATGTTCTTTTTAGCAGTAACAACTGCATCTGCAATTACCGGTTCACGGCCCGATTCGAGCACATGAATTTTATTAGTGTGTTTTTGAACCGGCAAGTAAATATTATCTTGCAGGATATTCAACTCTTTAGCAATAACCTCGTCAATGCGTTCATTTTCATTTAAAAAAATCTTTGTCGTAAAAAAAGCCCTGACATTACTTGAGATGATATTAGGAGGTCCTATTATTGTTTTCATTAATTATATAATTATTTTTTGCCTGATAATTACCCGGAGCTGACTAATTTTAATAATTTCGGCGCTGCTTCAATAATATCTGAGGCTATTAAAGAGCGTTGCCCTTTCTTTTCAGCGATAATGTCACCAACAAACCCATGCATAAATACCCCAACGATTGATGCATTCGCAGGAGACATGCCTTGTGCAAGAAAGGCGGAGATCATGCCTGTCAGCACATCGCCTGTACCGGCAGTGGCCATTCCAGGATTGCCTGTTGAATTTATGAATGCGTCACCCTGTGGCGTTGCCGTAATAGTCGGAACGCCTTTAAGCACCAGATATGTCTTAGTCTTTTTCGCAAATGACAGCGCCGTATTAATTCTGTCCTGCTCTATCATGGTCAGGAGCTTATCTTTTTCTGGTCCCTGACCCCTGACCCCTGACCCCTTCTTTATCAGTCTTGCCATTTCTCCAGTGTGAGGGGTAAGAATTACCGGTGCCCTGCTCTTATTTAAAACATCAATATTATCCGCAATGGCATTCAATCCGTCCGCATCAACGACCATCGGGACCCCAGACTTCCGTATGAGTAAATTTACAAGTTTGGACAGTTCGTTATCTACTGAAAGACCGGGCCCTATTGCAAGGACATTTCCCTTCTTTCCGAGAAAATCAAGGATACCCTCGGCAGCTTTATAAGAAAGTGTACCATTGCCTTTATCAGGAAGCGGGAGAATCATTTCTTCGGTTACTCTCGATTGAAATGTGCTAGTAAGTGTATCAGGAATACCGATTGTCACAAGACCCGCTCCAGTCCTTAAACACGCCTTTGCGGCCATCAATGCCGCTCCTGTTTTCCCCCTTGATCCGGCAACTATCAGTACATGACCATACGTACTCTTATGAGAATATTTCGGTCTTGAAGGGATTAACGACCTTATGTCTTCTTTTTGGACCAGGTTAATCCTGATCTTTTCTAATGCAAGCAGTGTCCGGGGAAAGCCGATCTCCTCAACAAACATCTGTCCGCAATGCTCAGCGCCCGGATAGAGAAAATGCCCTCTCTTGGGCAGGCCGAATGTGACAGTGCACCGTGCCTTTATAGCACAACCCATTATCTGTCCTGTATCAGAGGAAATACCTGAGGGCATATCTACGGAAATAACCGGGGCCGACATTTTATTTACTTTCCTGATGACATCAGAGAGCGGAGTTCTTACCTCTTTGCTTAATCCGGTGCCCAATAGTGCATCTACAATCAAACAGTGTCGAGTGTTGAGTGATGAGTGCCGGGCCAGGAAATTTTCAATAGAACGAATTTTGACGCCAAATTTTCTTGCAGCAACATAATTGACCTTTGCATCACCCGATAGATCATCAGGTCCAACTGAAAGAAATACTTCCACATCCCTTCCCTGATTATGCAGGACCCTTGCGATGACAAGGCCGTCGCCTCCGTTATTCCCCCCGCCACACAGCACAATAACTTTCTGGTCCGGAAATGATTTATTGATTTCCGCAACAACACCAAGCCCGGCCCTTTCCATTAGAATAGTTCCCGCAATACCATACTTTTCAATAGTAATACGGTCAATGTCCTGCATCTCTTTTGCAGTAGCGACTTTTAACATAACAAACTTCTTTAACCCGGCATTTCTTGATATTTTTTTATTAGTTAGCTTAATGTAATTATATTGCAATTATCAACAGAATTATATCCTCTTAAATTTACAATCCGGAAGGAGAATCAATTATGTCGAGAATCGGTATTTTGACCTGCTCAAACGTAACACAGGACCTGGGGTGTTCATCAATAAACTGTCTTGCTGATTTCAAGAAACGCGGAGGCGAATTCGAAGTTTATTCTAATGATGAAGATCTGACATTGGTCGGCATTATAAATTGTCCCGGCTGCCCTACCCTTACAGGCCCCGACAAGCTAATAAAAAGAATCAGGGCATTGACTGAGTTTCAGGTTGATGCAATCCATTTCACATACTGCATAAAGGTCCTTTGCCCTTTCAAGGAAAAATACAAGAGCGCATTAGAACAGACATTCCCTGATATCAAGATTGTCGTTGGTACTCATAAGTCAGCTCTGACACCTGAGGCTTTCAGGGAGAAAATCAAAGGGCTTTTCAATCAGGAACAGAAGACAATGGTAGATGTAATATTGAAGAAGGCCTGAAAATATGACAGAGTGACAATCCCCTTTGTGTCAATATACTCCAAACTGGAGTTTCCTCTTAACTCTCCAGTACCACGCACGCCACGCCGAACTCTTTTTCATGGCTGAGAGACAAGTGGCAGTGTTTTATTGCCTTGTCACGGAGAAATTCTTCGAGCTTACCCTTGGCTAAAATTGTCGGCCTTCCCTTTTCATTATTTACAACTTCAACGTCCTTCATGCTGAAAGCTATTTCCGCGCCTATGGCTTTTATAAGCGCTTCTTTAGCTGCAAATCTTACAGCCAGAGAAGGATAAGGGTCGCTTCTTTCGTAACAATATGAGATTTCATTATCCGACAGAATCTTTTCAAAAAATTTTCTGCCCCACTTTTCAGAGGCATCTTTCATGCGCTGTATTTTTACGATGTCTATGCCGATGCCGTAAATCATGATGTAAAGCTATAAGCTATAGGCTGAAAGCATTAAGCAACTATGCCACATAATTCTTCTCTTGCTTACAGCTTATAGCCTACTGCTTAACGTCTTTCTCCTTCTCTAATAAGCCTCTTCATTTCCCTTACTGCCTTTTCGATTCCAGTATAAATTGAATTTGCTATTATGCTGTGGCCAATATAAAAACCTCTGATTCCATCAATAGCGGCAATCTTTTTAATATTCGTAAAATTCAGCCCATGTCCTGCGTTGACTTTTAATCCGATATCGATTCCTCTCTTTACAGCATCCTTTACACGTTTTAGTTCCCTGGTCTGTTTATTGCCCTTTGCATTGGCATAAAGTCCGGTATGAATTTCAACCATTTGTGCGCCCAGTTTTTTTGACATCTCAATATCCGTAAATGAGGGATTTATAAAAAGGCTTACTGGAATCCCCTTGTCCTGGATTGCATTAATTGCCCTTTTAATTTTCTCTTTGCTCTTTATCAGATCAAGGCCGCCTTCCGTAGTGAGCTCGGCCCTCTTCTCAGGTACAAGAGTTACCATGTCCGGTTTGACCCTCAAGGCTATATTTATCATCTCTTTTGTAGCAGCCATTTCAAGATTCAGTTCGACTGATATTTTACGTCTTATAATCTTTAAGTCACTGTCCTGAATGTGCCTTCTGTCTTCTCTCAGATGCACGGTAATACCGTCTGCTCCTCCACGTATCGCCAGCTCAGCAGCCAAAAGAGGGTCCGGTTCAGTTCCATTCCTCGCCTCTCTCACAGTAGCAACATGGTCAACGTTTACGCCAAGAAGCATAATAATTACCTCCAAACCGAATAACATTAATTAAATAAAAGCTTGATACTTCGGGCATATTTTTATTGGATAACTTAATTTAAACAAAGGAAATTTGTCAAGCTGCGATACTATTAAAAACGATTTGACTAAGTTGTAATAAATTTGTTAACTTACAGCTTACTTAAATCAAATTAATGTTCCTGAGGATTAATGAATGACAAAGAAAACAACAACTAAAAAAACAATTGCAAAATCAGCCAAGGCGACTAAGCCGGTCAAGAAAAATGTAAAGACCAGCACTGAAGCAGCGATCAAGGCCGCTAAACCTCAAAATAAAACTGCAGCGGTATCCTCAAAAAAATCCGTAAAAACGGAAAAGTCACAGACTTTATCACATAGAGAGAAAGTAATACAGAAAATAAAACAGGACCTTTTATCTCAAAGAGAATCATTATTAAAAGAAGCCGAAGAAACTCTCAGCAATCTTCCGTCAGAACTGAACTTTCCGGATATGGGGGACCAGGCTACTGCAGAAGCTGACAGAAATTTTATGCTCAGGCTTAGAGACAGAGAGCGCATGCTGTTGAAAAAAATAGAAGAAACTATAGAACGTATTGACAACGGGCCTTACGGCATCTGTGAAGAATGCGAAAATGAAATCGGCATTAAACGTCTTGAGGCCAGACCCGTTACAAAATTATGCATCGACTGCAAAACACGGCAGGAAGAAGAAGAAAGAATAGCTGAAGGCGGATAAATAACATTCTATAACTTTTACAATAAAACCCTGCGGTTCGCTGCAGGGTTTTTTATTTTTTACAGGTGGAAGAGTAAATGATTTGTATTGTAATATAAATAGGCTTAATCCAAAAACGAATAATGCCACCGTAGCTCAACCTGGTAGAGCAATGCATTCGTAATGCATAGGTTAGGGGTTCAACTCCCCTCGGTGGCTTTTATTCATGAATTGACAGCAGGGATCTCAGGTCACTTCCATATGAGTTCAAAATTGCAAATGATAACCAGCGGGTTGCCGGAATTGTCCCGGACTATCTCATCTTTGCTGTCGAGCGCCAGAAGCAGATCATTGAGTTTTAATAATGCCCCGTCATAGCCTACATCCTTGAGATTCTCTTTAACCTGTCTTAAAAGCATCCTGCATTGTGTCTCATCAATAAGCCCTCTTTTGAGAACCCTTTCGAGATCGAGAGGCACATACAACGGTCCTGTCTGCTGAGCCACCCACTGGTCCGGGCCGTTATAATAACCCCGGATGGTGATATAATTATGACTTTCATGAAGGATGGGATTACCTTCAGGGTCTAAAATTTTCTTGTGTGATTCATATTTCCTGATGTCTGCCGAGGACTCGATCTTTGAAGTGCCCGTCATATAGATAGCCCTTACATAAACACATGGTATCCCGATCTTGTTCAAATGATGGGCTATGGCGAATTCTTCAAAAGGGCTGTTTATGCCCATTTCGCGTATTCTGGGATTATACCTCGCTTCCACTTCATCCGGTATTTCACCGACCCTTGAAGTTTCCCATACAAGACGAATATTGTCTTTCGTAATAGTATAGAACACATCCTTGTTTTCAGATAATTTAATAGAAGGGGTTTTCCTCCACCTTTCAGGGAGGAAATAGTCGAATAAGCGGGCGTTCTTTCCAACAACCCACAGATGTCCCCCGGTGCTTTCCGCATGGCCATAAATATAAGGGACCCCGAAAATTTCCATATTCGATAAATGATCAGGCAGGGGGGTTGGCGTTAAACGGTCCCTTTGATCATCCAGATAAGAATGCCTTCTGGAATTTTTAACTTCAGTTTCGTATTCGGGAGTGCGGAGCAGAAGCTCATAATCGACCACTGAATATTTTCCGATATTGATCAGTGTATACAGATAGTATATTTGATCTTCGGTTGAATCAGTCTGTGCCTGTCCGATTTCTTTAATCCGTTCTGTATCATTTTCGCTGATAATAACATGCTCCGGTTTCATATCAGCTACTAGATATCCCTTTTTATTAAGATCAGACATCACGAGATTATTAAGTGTTTTAAGATGATATACAAGGACATCATTTCCGACATTAATATGTTCGAAAATTTCAGGGAGATTGCGGCCTTCTATCCACTGGTAAATAAGCATGTACTGCTTTAATATATCCAGGTCTATCCCCGGGTGTTTTGCCCGGATACGGTTTATTTTCGACCTCGATCTTCCGCTCTGCCACAGCTGCATCTTTTCCGGCGGCACATATATTGCCATAGGAAGCTGTGTCATTATTCGCAAATCTTTTGGGCCATACCGGCTTTCCCGCATCTCCTCGACCAATGAAAATTCTTCCCACGGGCTGTTAAACTCAGCATCACAAAATTCCTGCAGGGTATGAGTGTCAAAAGGAACATCCTCGCCTACACGGCAATTCTTGACAACAAGATCAAGGCTTATGCCGGCTACTTCTCTTGTAGGCGCCTTGTAGACGGAACCTGTGCCTTTAAGCCTGATTTTATGTTTATTGAACCACTCTTCTTCATACCAGTTATGAATCTCGAAATGCTCCTGGTATTTCTCCGCAAATCTTGTTAAATAAAGGTCCCCTCCATCACTGGTCCTGGTATGAGCATATACAACTCCCAATACGTTAACTAATGTCTTTTTTTGCATTTAAAATTGGTCCTGATGTTAACCTTTATTTTTTTCGGCTGTCACGTATTATAATCCGACTTATTTATTTTAACTTCTGTTTCCCTTCTATAATCTCAAGCATCTCTTCCAGCCTCTTCTTTATTGAATGTCTCTTTATAACAATCTCTCTGCCTTTTTGGGCAATCTGTTTGATTTTTTGCTGATTGCCGATATAATAAGCGACCTTGTCGATCAGTTCATCCAATGTTTTATAGGCTTCAATATCTTCTCCTATTGTAAAGAGTTCATTGAGTTCTTCACTGTATTCAGCAATGATAAATCCTCCACAGGCAAGAACATCAAATACCCGCATCGTAATTATATCTTTTTGGTAGAACCGGCCGATATCGACATTGATCAGTGTCGCATTATAGATTTTATTAAGCTCGATAAAATGACCGGCAAATCCCCGGTAATTTAAGCCGTCTTTTCCCAATGCCTGCCATCCCTGATCACCCCAGACATCAATATTAAAAGGGAGGAGTTTTTTTACGAAATGCAGCCGCCTCTCGCTTGCCGCGCTTTCACCCACCAGCATGGTCCAGTCATATTTCCCCTGTTCGGAAATTTTAAAGGAAGCAAGATTATCTTTCAAATATGTTTCACATAATCGATCAATAATAAAATTGTTCCAATCCTTCCTTTGCTCTTCCAGCATAAGCTCAAAGAGTTCGCCGGCTCTTTGCTCCGCTTCCTCTCCGGCTAACAGTGATTGCCTCGTAAAGGTCTCGATAAAGGCCTGCTTTTGTTTTTTTGCAGTATCAGTCATGGAACTTCCGAGAAAAGATACTTTGGCCCCGTATTTTTTCAGATCTTCCTGAGACAGCTTTACAGGTTTCCGCTTACTTATATTGGCCGCCAGGGGAAGATAATACAGATTGCAAAAACCGCTGTTTCTAAATTCGTCAAGATTTCTTCTGCGGTATGAAAAAATAAAACTGTTCGCAGCCGGTGTTTTCACCGGCGGCAAAATATCAATAGAGGGATCAATTTCCCAGCATATATATGGAACGTTTTGCCGGTGACAAAACTCCGCGAGCCCAAGATAATAATTCACACTTATAACAACATCCGGTTTTCTTCCGGTAAAAAGATAGCTGGATTCTTCAACAGCAATTTTCTCATGCTCCCACGTATAAACAGAGTAACCCATATCCTGAAAAGATCCGGCTATATCTTCAACAAACAGCTCTCCGGCACACAAAAAGGCGACTTTTTCTTTTACGCCTTTTTCTATCAGATTATATTCGCAGGAATATATTTCTTTCAGAAAGGAATTGGTTGCTATCTTTGACGGGGAAGTCTTGCGGTCCGCAATTTCAAAAATATCAGCGCCAAGACAAAAAATGAGGTTTCCTCCAAGGATCTCTTTTGAAAAATCCCGTTTCAATAAGAGGAGGCGCAGTAACCATGGGTCCCTCTCCCATGCGGTGATTTCCCCCCGGTAATTCTTTTCAAGTAATTCGTCCAGGATAAAGCCGAATCCGCACCCGAAAATTAAGACAGTCTCCTTCTCAAGATAGCTGTCAATAGCGCCGCTGAATATCATCTTTTCTTTTGAAACATGATACCAGGTTTTATGGATTCTATAGAACATTTCATCATTTTCAAATTTTATATGTGAACCGTCAACCGGCAGGCAGATGCGCTCATAAAGAAGCTGATTGACTGTCTTAATGGCCTGTAAGTTTTTATTCAGCGTTTCACTGGAATAGTTTCCCGGTAAATCAGTCATTTTACTTTTTTTCAGGCCTCCGTGATGTTCAGGGGACCACCTGTCCTGATGGCTTATGAATGAATGATATGGGCCGGACGATAGAAGCCGGGGCTTTTGTGAATAAAACTATCCCAAACGCTTTATGAATTCCTTAAGCTGCCTCTTAAGTCTGTCCGGCAGACGATTACCAAATGCAGAGAAGTGTTTTTCGATATCGGGAATCTCCGCCTTCCATGCGCCCACGTCTATGTGCATAAGCTTTTTCATGCTATCAGATGATATCTCAAGACCGCTGAGGTCAATGTCCGCTTCATGCGGCAATAATCCTATGGGAGATTCCTGTGCGCCTGCCCTGCCCTCAACGCGCTCGCACATCCACTTCAGCACGCGGCTGTTGTCACTGAACCCGGGCCACAGAAACTTGCCGTCTTCGCTTTTTCTGAACCAGTTGACATGAAAGATCTTCGGGGCTTTATCTCCGAGCCTGTCACCCATGTCAAACCAGTTCTGGAAATAGTCTCCCATATTGTAACCGCAGAAAGGCTTCATCGCAAATGGATCACGTCTGAGATTGCCCACTGCGCCGATATTTGCGGCAGTTGTCTCAGATGCTGCGGTAGCGCCCATGAAGACACCGTGGTCCCAATTATATGCTTCATACACAAGCGGGACCACACTTGTGCGGCGGCCGCCGAAAATGAAGATATCAATCGGAACGCCTTCGGGCTTTTCCCAGTCTTTGCAGATCACAGGGCACTGGGATGCGGGAGCAGTAAAGCGTGCATTCGCATGGGCCGCGTCACTGCTGCTTGCAGGGGTCCAGTCCTTGCCCTTCCAGTCTATTGCATGCGAGGGTTCATCGCCGTCAATGCCTTCCCACCAGACATCGCCGTCATCGGTAAGGGCGCAATTTGTAAAAATAACATTTTCCTTCAATGTGTCCATTGCCATCGGGTTTGTGCTGTATGATGTGCCTGGAGCAACTCCGAAGAAACCATTCTCAGGGTTGATAGCATGCAGGCGTCCGTCATCGCCGACCTTCATCCATGCAATATCATCGCCGATGCACTCGCATTTCCAGCCGGCAATGGAAGGCAGCATCATTGCCAGATTTGTCTTCCCGCATGCAGATGGAAAGGCCGCGGCAATGTGATACTGTCTCCCTTCAGGATTGGTCAGACGAAGAATTAACATATGCTCCGCCATCCAGCCTTCACGTCTTGCCATCGCAGAGGCAATACGAAGCGCCAGGCATTTCTTTCCAAGCAGGGCGTTGCCGCCATATCCTGAACCATAAGACCAGATCAGGTTCTCTTCCGGAAAATGACTGATATATTTTTTCTCTATTGGGGCGCATGGCCATTTCGAATCCTTTTGTCCCGGAGCAAGCGGAGCTCCGATAGAATGCAGGCACGGTATGAAGTCACCATCCGTACCTAACAATTCCAGGACGCGCGAACTCACGCGGGTCATTATGTGCATATTAATTACGACATATGGACTGTCTGAAATCTCAACTCCGATCTTTGAGATCGGCGAGCCTATCGGGCCCATTGAAAAAGGAATAACATACATCGTGCGTCCCTGCATGCATCCTTTATAAAGACCCAGCATGGTCTTTTTCAGCTCTTCGGGAGCGATCCAGTTATTTGTGGGGCCTGCCTCCTCCTTTGAAGTCGTGCTGATATATGTATTGTCTTCAACACGGGCCACATCGCTCGGGTCAGAGCGGAAGAGATAACTGTTCGGACGTTTCTTGAGAGGTATCGCTATTCCGCTTTTAATCAGTTTTTCAAGCATAGCATTATATTCTTCTCTGGACCCGTTACACACATATATATCGTCAGGCAGACACAGATCAGCAACTTCCTTTATCCAGAGGTTGAGCTTTTTATTTTTCACGGTAACGTTCATATTATTCACTCCTTTTAATTTCCATTTCCTCTTTTTCTATCAATCGCATTTTTCAAAACTTTACGGGAAAAATAAGAAACGGTCTTGACCTGATTGCCGGATATAAAATATCTACGATGAATTATACAAATTGTTACATTAAAATATCCATTTCCCGAACGGAGTTCATCATGAATTAATTTCTCAATTTAAGGTACAATATCCAGGTTAAAATGGAATTCGAAAATATTATCAGACAAATAGCAGTATCTGCGCTTCCCCTCTTGATTGCAATTACATTTCATGAAGTTTCCCACGGATATGTTGCATACAGGCTGGGCGATTCTACCGCCAAGTTTATGGGGAGACTTACACTTAATCCTATAGCTCATATCGATATGATCGGCACTGTAATCATGCCTTTAATGCTGCTTATCTTCACTAACGGTCAGTTCGTATTCGGTTACGCTAAACCGGTCCCTATTAACCCTGCCAATTTCAAAGATCCGAAAAAACATATGGCAATATCAGCTGCAGCGGGCCCGATTACGAATATGGCGTTAGCAATTGTAAGCGCATTGATGATAAAAATTATACTCCCCTTAATTGCGTTTATACTGCCTGGAAATTTTTCTCATGCTGTTGTTGAGCCTCTATCATTAATGTTAATAAGCAGCATCAAGTGGAATGTCCTTCTCGCTGTGTTTAATCTTATCCCTGTTCCGCCTCTGGATGGAGGGCGCGTGCTTGTTGGTTTCCTGCCTCACAAACAAGCCGTTGCTTACAGTAAAATCGAACCATATGGGATGATGATCATGATTCTTCTCATTATGACCGGCATAGCAAATTTTTTTATATATCCCCTTATGATGTTTCTTTTTCATTTAATATCAATAATTCTTTAAAGGAGCGGATTATGTCAGGGAAACGGGTACTCAGCGGTATACAGCCAAGCGGCAAGCTTCACATAGGCAACCTTGTCGGGGCCTTGCAAAACTGGGTAAAGCTGCAGGATGAATATGAGTGTTACTATTTTATTGCCGACTGGCATGCGCTTACATCTCAGTACGCAGATACATCTCAGTTAAAAGAATATGTTAAAGATGTTTTGATTAACTGCCTTGCCGCAGGACTCGATCCTGAAAAGGCCACCATTTTCGCACAGTCACGCGTTATTGAACACGCTGAACTTCACGTGCTGCTCTCAATGATAACTCCATTAAGCTGGCTTGAGCGTGTGCCAACATATAAAGAGAAGCAGACTGAGGTCAAAGATATAGACCTTCACACCTACGGGTTCCTCGGTTACCCTTTGCTTCAGTCAGCGGATATATTGATTTACAGGGCCAACTATGTGCCGGTCGGGGTCGATCAAATGCCCCATCTTGAAATCACAAGAGAGATCGCCAGGCGGTTTAATAATTTTTACGGCGAGGTCTTTCCCGAACCGGAAGGTTTGTTGACGCAATTCCCTAAAGTAGCCGGCACTGACGGAAGAAAGATGAGCAAGACATATGATAACTGCATTTTTCTTTCTGATACACCGAAAGAGGCTGAACAAAAAATCAGGACAATGATGACGGACCCCGCGAGAATAAAGCGCACGGACAAAGGGGACCCTGAGCTTTCGCCTGTCTTTCAGCTCCACAAAATTTTTTCAACAAAAGAAGAGCAGGATGAAGTGGCCGAGGGATGCCGCACCGCAGGCATAGGATGCTTAGATTGTAAAAAAATCCTGATTAAAAATATTTTTGCCGTGCTGGAGCCGATTTGGGAAAGACGCGATCACTTCCTGAATAAACCTGACACCCTTGAAGATATACTTGCCTCCGGGTCTAAAAAAGCAGGGGCAGTTGCCATTGATACAATGGTCCAGGTTAGAAAAGCGATCAGGCTTAATAGTCTAAAATAAAAAGGCAATGCGTATTAACGGGCATTGCCTTTGTATCTTTCTTACCTCTTAACTCTATACTCTTCTTCTTTTCCACCGGTTTCTGATTACCAATAACGAACCGCCTGTCAGAAAAAGCACAGTGCTGATCGGTTCAGGAACAACAGGAGGTGCAAGGGGAGCGGTAGTACCGGAAGTAGCTGTGTACCCTGAATTATTCCTGAACTCAGCCCAATATGAAATATTGCCTATTTGATGATCAACAGTAAAACTGAATCCACTTAGTTCGTTGCCGGCAGTTATATCATTGAGTGCATTAGTACTCATAGAATTAATATAGGTATTATCATGCTGCCCCTGCCAAACTGTACCGGACCAGCCTGCCGGAAGAGGTGAACCTGTCACAGTTATCACGCTGCCAAAATCAAAATATACCTTGAAAAGATTTTCACCGGCGTCCGACATATTATAAAACGTGTAGTCATAATGCCATAAACCCCCTGAATAATTTTCCGTATATAGAAAATTGGCATTGGGAGATGCAATCGCCATGGATGAAAACATAAACAACGCAGCAAAAACAATTGATGCTATCAAACGATTTTTGACTCTCATAATAAACTTCTCCTCATTAAATTATTTATCTAAATCAAAATTTACTGAATAGCCATTGTGAACCCACTACCGCCGTCTAAAGCCTGCAAACTTACGCTGTCCGGATGAACCGTTCCGCCGGCATCTTCAATTTGCATTCCCATTTTGTCAGGATTGTTACTCACAGTTGCGGTGAAGTCGTAGCTGGACCCACTAATCGAACAAGTCCCCTTGATAGTTACAGTGCCTGAATTAGCCGTCACATGTGTAATTGATGTACTTGTAAAATCAGTAATACCCCTGTATGAATAGCCTAGAGAACTTGTTGCCAGTGATGAGTCGTCTATGTTCAGCGATATGTCCGCCCTGGAAACTTGTGTTGCCTGGATATACCCCGCACCTGAAACTGCTGTCCTAACACATTACCCAAGCCATTTCTAAACGTTACTATTCCATTCAAAATCTCAACTTGAACGTCATCGAAGAGTCCATCAAGTCCTGTCCCGTTTGCTGTGAAAGGGTCTGTAAAAGGATCGACATTGGAAACACCATAAGCATTAAGAAAGGCGCTCATAAAAGTCCTGAGATCAGTTAAAGCCTGATCAAGGCTGGCTTGATCGATGTGGTGAGCGGAGGGATCATTGAAATAAGCTGCCGGATCATTACCACTAAGGTTTGCAAAGACTATATTTGTAGCCGGATTGATATTGGCAAGTCCATCATCCATTGCAACCGAGTAGAGTTTATTCACACCATCGTCCGCACAAAGATAAAACGGCGGTGTCAGTCCGGTAACATCTAATGAAAAGCTGCCGTCGGGATTAATAGCGACAGGACCACGTGTAACAACCGGGTTACTGCTGTCCTTTAAAGAAACTGTTCCTGACATTGCGGCGCCAGTTGCAGCAACACCTGAGACTGTTGACGCTTGACCCGCAGGCGCACTGCTGGAATCGCCGCCGCCGCCTCCCCCTCCACCGCTGCCGCATCCGATTACCGCAAAGGCCGTTAAAACCGCCAATAATGTAATCAACAAATATCTCAATCCCTTTGCTTTCATATTTCGTTATACACTCCTTTTGATCGCTAACGACAGCCAGCGATTAGGTATTTTTTCAGCTGCCTGACAGAATACAAAGTAGTTCCTCAAGCAACATAAATATTGCAAATTGATGATTTAGAATTGATTCAAACTTCAAGAAATAAGCTGAATCAGGATATGTAATCGCAAGATCTATGCCCGAATTACTGGCGGGTAAATGGAGTTTGTTTTCTCATTATTAGACAGTCGGTTACAAGCAATTTCTACACTTTTTCCCTCTCAATAATATCCATAAAAAGTGTGCCTCAATATACCGCCTTGTCACACTTATGTGCCATGCTGCAATTTGTTAATTCCATAGTTATTAATTTAATATAAAACCGATGGTTTTGCCGGGAATGTTCAATAGTTCACAGACAGGTATCCAATCTAAATGAAACAAATTCAACTTACCATCCAATACGACGGCACTGCTTTTTCAGGCTGGCAGATCCAGAAAAATAATACCACGGTTCAAGGGCTTCTGGAGGATGCAGTATTTGCTGTAACCGGTGAGAAAGCAAGGGTCACAGGGGCTTCAAGGACTGATGCAGGAGTTCATGCCTTTGAGCAGGTTGCATCATTCATAACTAAAAGTAAATTAGAGCCTCAGGTTTTTCTTCGGGCCATCAACGCGCATCTTCCACTGGATATCAGGATAATTAAGTCTGATGAATGTTCTCCGGATTTTCATCCGCGTTACGATGCGAAAAGCAAAACATATTCTTATTTAATTTCCCGCTGCGGTGCTTATTCTGTTTTCCTTAAAAGATATTCGTGGCAAATGCCTTATCAATTAAATTGCTCTGTAATGAGCAATGCAGCAAACTTTCTGACAGGCAAACATGATTTTTCATCATTCAGGGGTTCGGGATGCAGCGCAAAAAACCCCATTAGAGAGGTCACAGAAATAGAAATAACCGAATCCGGTTCAACCGATTTTTTCGGCTTCAAGATTAATGCCCCTGTTATAAGAATCCGCATACAGGCGAATGCCTTTCTCAGGCACATGGCAAGAAATATCGCAGGGACACTTGTTGATATTGGAAAAGGCCGAATCCAGCCGGAAAAGATGGAAGAGATTCTGGAAGCCAAAGACCGCCGGGCGGCCGGTAAGACAGCTCCTGCGCGTGGATTGTTTCTGGAAAAGATAGTCTATTAAACATTGAATGGTTGAACGGTTCTTTACCCCACTACATTAAACTTTCTGACTCTCAACTCCACGCCTAAATCTTTTGCAAGAGCATTGCACTTGTCGATGTCTATATCCGGAACTTCAACAACAGTGAGTTTGACTTCCGGTATGCACTTTACGGACTCTTTTACGAAGTCAAGCATGCCATTAAAAGCGCCCTTGATCATGGGTCTGCATACTTTCAAGTATTTCTTCTCATTCTCCGCATCAAGGCTGATGGAAATACTGTCAACAAGACCTTTCAGCTCCGGAACTATATTTCTGCCATTAATAATATTGCCGTGACCATTCGTGTTGATCCTGACGCTCCCGCCCTGCCCTTTGATCCATTTGGCAACTTCTTTTACTACGTCAAGTCTCAAGAGGGGTTCCCCTATGCCGCAGAATACAATCTGCTTATACGCCTTCGGGTCCTTTATTGCTTTAATTATCTGCAAAGCCGTGGGTTCTCTCTCAAGACGCAGGTTATGCCCCTTTACATAGCTCGTGCGGAACTTGACACAGAACCCGCATTTATTGGTGCATTTGTTTGTAATGTTAAGGTAAAGTGAGTCCCTTATCCTGTAGGCTATTTCTCCTTTTTCAGAGATCGCTCCTATCTTAAAGAGCCTCATTGCATTGTGAGTCGTAATCCGGGCCAGATCAGAGATACCTACACCCCTTAAGTCCGCCACAACCTTTGCTGTATATTTTAAGAAAGAAGGTTCATTCCGTTTCCCCCTTAAAGGCACAGGACTTAGATAAGGGGCGTCTGTTTCTATAAGTAAAAAATCATCAGGAACAAATTTAGCCACTTCCCGCAGTTCAGCCGCATTCCTGAAAGTGACAGGCCCTGCGATAGAGATATAAAAACCAAGCTCCATTGCCTTTTTAGCCATATCTATGTCTCCTGAAAAGCAGTGGAGAACACCCAGCGTGTCAGCCGTCTCTTCCCTAAGCACGCGCATAGTGTCATTTTTTGCTTCCCTGCTGTGAACGATTACCGGCAGACCAAGCTCCTTTGCAAGAGCCAACTGCCTCCTGAAAGCCTCTATCTGCACCCCTTTGGGAGAATGCAGGTAATGATAATCAAGGCCTATTTCACCAATTGCTATCACCTTCGGTTCTTTCGCCCACTTCTTCACTTCCTTATACAATGATTCATCCAGAGTCTTTGCATCATGCGGATGAATTCCTACTGAAGCATACACATTAGGGAACTCCTTCGATACCTCCAGACCTCTTATGTTCCCGTCTCTGTCAGAACCTGCATTTATCAAATATCTTATGCCTGCTTCTTCAGCCCGCTTCACAACATCAGCCCTGTCGTCATCAAATGCATCCATTTCAAGATGGCAATGAGTGTCTATAAGCACAGGTTTCACTAAGTTATTTCCTCCCTCACGATATAATTAGGTGCTTTTTTAAATAGAAGAGTCGGGCTTCGTTATAATTTCCGTTTATGCAATTAATTCACAAGCTTTCAGATTCTATTTTTTATGTTAGTGATATATTAAGGATTTGTCAAAGCTATGATCTTGTAATTTTCTGTAGAATATGGTAATTTTTCAACTTATTATATATAAGGGGGAGCCCATATGAAAGAAGAGGAAACAATGAGTGTTTTAAGAAATGAGAATGACGACTTTAAGAGACTCGAGGAAGAGCACAAAAAGTTAGAACTGTCTCTCGATGAAATGCTTAAAAAGAAATATCTCACCCCGGATGAAGAGGTAGAGAAAAAGAAAATCCAGAAACAAAAGCTTCAATATAAAGACCGTATGGCCCAGATAATCAGAGACTTTAAGCAAGGAGTTAAGTAGGGGCGGGGTGTCCCCGCCCTTCTTTGGTATGGGCAGGACAGCATCTCGCCCGTATTAAATTAAATAGAATGAAAAGCGATCTAATAAAAAAAGGACTGGAAAGAGTGCCGCACAGGGCGCTGCTGTACGCAACAGGAATCCCGCGTACCGAAATGAATAAGCCCTTCATAGGGGTTGCCACCAGCTTTACGGACATCATACCCGGACATATTGGAATGCGCGATCTTGAACGGTTTATTGAAAAGGGCGTGCACACTGGAGGCGGTTATCCGTTCTTCTTCGGCATTCCCGGCATCTGTGACGGCATTGCCATGGGGCATCGCGGAATGCATTACAGCCTGGCCTCAAGGGAGCTTATTGCCGATATGGTTGAGACTATCGCAGAAGCCCATCAGCTCGATGGTCTGGTGCTTCTGACTAATTGTGACAAGATCACACCCGGGATGCTCATGGCAGCGGCAAGGGTTGATATACCGTCAATCGTTGTCACAGCCGGGCCCATGATATCCGGTCATTTGAGAGGCAAAAGACTCTCACTCGTAAATGACACCTTTGAAGCTATAGGGAAATATAAAAAAGGCCTGCTGACCAACTCCGATCTTGACGAGCTTGAAATGTGCGCCTGTCCAGGAGCAGGTTCCTGTCAGGGGATGTATACTGCAAACACAATGGCCTGTGTGACCGAGGCCCTCGGCATGAGCCTTCCCGGATGCGCCACCGCACTCGCGGTTTCGGCCAATAAACGAAGGATGGCATTTGAAAGCGGCAGCAGAATAGTTGAGATGGTAAAAAAGAAAATTACACCTGCAAAGATTCTGACGAAAAAGGCCTTTGAAAACGCCATAATGGTTGACATGGCCCTTGGGGGTTCCACAAATACGGTTTTGCATATACCAGCAATCGCGCACGAGGCAAAGGTCTCTCTGCCTCTTGAGATTTTTGATAAAATAAGCAGCAAGACCCCGCATATTTCCAATATGCTGCCGGGCGGGACTCATTATCTGGAGGACCTTGATTACGCAGGTGGAATCCCGGCGGTGTTTAAGAGATTAAAATCCAGCCTGAATAATGTCAACACCGTGTCAGGCATGAAAACATTTGATATTGCCGATAAGGCCGAGATCATAGATTCGGAAGTCATCAGGCCGCTTAACCGGGCGCATCATAAAGAAGGCGGTATCGCGGTCTTAAGAGGCTCTTTGGCCCCTGACGGCGCCGTTGTAAAACAGACGGCTGTCACTGAAACCATGATGCGTTTTAAAGGCACGGCAAGGGTCTTCAACTCAGAGGAAGACACGATGAAGGCAATCCTCGCAGGCAAGATCAAACCCGGCAACATTGTAGTCATCCGGTATGAGGGCCCCAAAGGCGGGCCGGGCATGCGGGAGATGTTAAACTCAACCGCAACTATTGCAGGAATGGGATTGGGCGAGTCCGTGGCATTAATAACAGACGGGCGTTTTTCCGGAGGGACAAGGGGCCCGTGTATCGGCCATGTATCGCCCGAAGCAATGGAGGGCGGACCTATTGCAATTGTCAGAGACGGCGATGTAATCAGTATTAATATTCCGGAAAGAAAACTTGATTTGCATGTAAGTGCGGAAGAAATAATAAAGAGATTTAAAACACATAAGGCCATTAAGCCAAAAATAAATAAGGGCTGGCTTGCAAGATACGCTAAATTAGTGACATCGGCAAGCACAGGAGCAGTGATGAAAACGTAGGGGCGAGGTTTCCTCGCCTATGCAGAGATCGGTGTAGGGGCGAATGGGTCATTCGCCCGATTCAAAATTATATATGGAGATCAAATGAAAAAGAGCGGCGCTGAAATATTAATTGAATGTCTGAAAAAAGAAGGGGTCAAACATATCTTCGGATATCCCGGAGGCGTGGTTCTCAATATCTTTGATGTTCTTTATGATGAAAAGGACATAGAGTTGATCCTTACGAGGCATGAGCAGGGGGCAGTACATGCGGCAGACGGTTATGCAAGGGCAAGCGGTAAAGTCGGCGTCGTGATTATTACATCAGGCCCCGGAGCAACCAACACGGTGACCGGCATTGCCACCGCTGCAATGGATTCCATCCCGCTTGTGGTGTTTTCCGGACAGGTGCCGACTATGCTCATCGGAAATGACGCGTTTCAGGAAGCGGACATAGTGGGGATCACAAGGCCCTGCACAAAACATAATTTCCTTGTAAAAGACGTGAAGGACCTTGCACAGACTGTGAGAGAGGCGTTTCACATAGCATCTACGGGGAGACCGGGACCTGTTTTGATAGACCTTCCAAAAGACGTGACAGCCGGTTCAACCGATTTTGTCTGGCCCGAGGAAGTAAAAATCAGAAGTTATAACCCGACGTATCACGGGAACAAGTACATGATAAATCAGGCCGCACAGATGATAGCGCACGCGAAGAAACCTGTTATTATGGCCGGCGGCGGTGTTATTTTATCAGGCGCGTCAAAAGAGCTGAAGGAATTAGCAGAGCTCACCAAAATACCTGTCACGATGACACTGATGGGACTTGGCGGATTCCCGGGAGCCAATAAACTCTCAATGGGAATGCTCGGCATGCACGGCACATTCTATGCCAACACAGCCGTTCAGAATTCAGATCTCCTTATAGGTATCGGCGTGAGATTTGACGACCGAGTCACAGGAAAGACCGACTCCTTTGCCCCTCACGCAAAGATAATCCAGATCGACATTGATCCGACGTCAATAAGAAAAAATGTACGGGTAGACCTCCCGGTAGTCGGCGATGTGAAAAATGTATTAAAGGACCTGTTGAAGGTACTCAAGGAGTCAAAAGAGCAGTGGGGCGCGATCAGAAGCTCATGGTTAAAACAAATTGATAATTGGAAAGAAGAAAGACCGCTCACTTACAGGTTTGATAAAAATATCATCGAGCCTGAATTTGTCGTGGAAAAGTTATACGAAGTCACAAAGGGCGACGCGATAATCTGCACCGAAGTGGGACAGAACCAGATGTGGGCCGCGCAGTTTTACAAATATGATCAGCCGAGGAAATTCATCTCGTCCGGCGGGCTTGGCACAATGGGGTACGGATTCCCGGCCGCAATCGGAGCCCAGTTCGCATGTCC
>JACQXG010000095.1 GCA_016208905.1 Nitrospirota bacterium | reverse complement strand
GGGCTTTCAACCAGCCATAATGTCCTGGATTTTCAAGAGGACCTTGCAGAGGCCAGGTCCCGTGAAATCAGTGCTGTCATAGCTTACAATAAATCTTTGATAGAGTTTTCTCGGGTGAGAGGGACCATCCTGGAAGAGGAAGGGATCAGTTTGGATGCAAACTATTAAAAGTATTTAAGATGTTTTGATGATAAGACGATGGAGGCCAAATTTAAAAATTCATAATTCGATAAGACATTAAATTATATATTGCCAGTCATTGTCCTTTATATTTCGCTGATCAAAAATCAGTTATGGCGCTTCAAGGCTGCTCTTAATGTATCGAGATGACTTTTTAAATTCGCCCTCCACCGTCTTGCATGCAACTATTGGAACAGAGTTAAGCAGGCCGGAAAAAGTCAGGAGAAGAAAAACAGCGTAATTGCGGTTTAACATAGATAGTCTCAAGGAGGTGACGTTACGGTGAAGAAATGGACATGGATAATATCGGGAATAATAGTTGTTAGCGCGCTCTTTTATTTTTCCCGGTCGCAAAATGACAAGGACACTGCTGTAGAAATTAAAACCTCGGTGATAAAAAGAGATGACCTGATGCTGACTGTGGGAGCTACGGGAGTAGTTACCCCGTATGTAGAGGTAGAGCTCAAGTCAAAGGCAGGCGGTGAGATCATCAGCTTTCCCTTTGAAGAAGGAGACAGCCTGAAAAAAGGTGAAGTGGCTGTCAGACTCGACCCTGCGACAGAAAAATCAAGGCTGAACCAGGCTCATGCGGACCTCCTGATTGCTGAGGCAGGAGTGGAGAAGGCAAAGATCACCTTGAAAGATGAGGAGCTCAAATTAAAAAGACAGAAGAGCCTGTTTGAGGACAAGGTCATATCAAGACAGGACCTGGACAACGCCGTTATCGCCGCTGATAAAGCGGGGAGCGACGTAAAGATCGCCGACGCAGGCCTTATCCGCGCGCAAGAGACCTTAAAGGAAGCAAACGACCGCCTGAAGGACACGGAGATAAAGGCGCCCCTGAGCGGCACGATTCTCACGAAACATGTTGAAGAAGGACAGGTAATATCATCCACTACATCTTCTGCCTCGGAAGGCACTCCCCTGTTCACAATGGCTGATCTCGGCAGAATATATATTAAGGCGTCGGTAGATGAAACTGACATCGGCAGAGTCATTAATGATCAGACGGTAACCATTACGGTTGACGCATATTCAAATAAGGTATTTAAGGGGAATGTTGTTCGGATTGCTCCCAAAGGAAAGGTAGACAGTACCATTACTGTCTTTGAGGTAACCATAGAAGTAAAGGATGAAGAAAAGTCTATGCTCAGACCTATGATGACGGCAAATGTGGAGATACTGACGGACCTCAGAAAAGATGTCCTCCTTGTGCCTTCCGAAGCTGTAAGGGCAAAAGGAGAGGAGTCCGGAATTTATAAAGTTGCTGTTGGAGGGCCTTTGTGGGTCCCGGTCAATCCGGGAATAAGCAACGGCGTCCTTACAGAGATTAAGGGTGATATCAGCGAAGGAGACAAGGTTATTATCTCCAGTATGGAAGATAAAACGAAGGCATCAAATTCAAAAAACAGGAGCCCGTTCTTTTTAGGGAGAGGCAGGCGCTGATTTGATAAAGGTCAGTAACGTAAAAAAAATATATTATTCCGAAAAACTGGAGGTGCACGCGCTCAGGGGCGTGAGCGTCCATATGGATAAAGGTGAACTCATTGCCATTATGGGGCCTTCCGGCAGCGGAAAGAGCACCCTTATGAATATCCTCGGATGTCTTGATGTCCCCACAGAAGGCACTTACGAGATTGATGAGTTTGAAGTTGGGAAATTAAACGGGGATGAGCTTGCCAAGGTAAGGAACCGCAAGATCGGCTTTGTCTTTCAGACATTCAACCTCTTAAGCAGGCACTCGGCCGTTGAAAACGTGGAACTGCCCCTCCTCTATGCAGGTCTAAGCGATACACGGGAAAAGGCGCTGAAGGCACTGGAAGAAGTCGGGCTGGCAGAACGCGCAAACCACAAACCCAATGAACTTTCAGGCGGGGAGAAACAGAGGGTCGCAATCGCAAGGGCCATCATTCTTGACCCGGCTATAATCCTGGCTGACGAACCCACCGGAAATCTCGACACCCGGACAGGCGGGGAAATCATGAATATATTTAAATGGCTGAATGAAAAAGGCACGACCATTATTATTGTAACTCACGAGCAGGAGATAGCTGATATGTGCAGGAGGACCATTTATATCCGTGACGGGTTGATACAGAAAGACACGGGTGAAACAGATAAATAATGTTACTCTGGAAAATCATTCAAACCGCCCTCAGGGGTATTATAGCGAATAAGATGCGGTCATTCCTCACTATGCTCGGTATTATAATCGGAGTGGCCGCCATCATAGCCATGATATCAATTGGCGAAGGGGCAAAAAAGCAGGTCACGGAGTCAATCCAGAGCTTCGGAACAAACCTCCTCAGGGTAAGTCCCGGGGCTGCCAGGATGGGACATGTCAGGACAGGGGCTGTTGAGACACTTACTATAGAGGATGCAGAGGCCATAAATAAAGATGTGCCCCATATACTGCACGTCGCCACCCAGGTGAGGAACATGGCCCAGATCAAATACGGAAACAATAACTCCTCAACTTCCATTACAGGGACAGTGCCCCAATTTACTATTGTGAATAATTTCTCAGTGGCAACCGGCAGGTTCATTGACGAAAAGGACGTCAAGCTGATGAAAAAGACAGCTGTCCTGGGCGCCACCGTAAAGAAGAACCTTTTCGGCGAAGGCTTAGCTATAGGCAACTATATCAAGATCAAAGGCGTTAACTTCCTTGTCACAGGCGTTATGGCGACAAAGGGGCAGACGTCCTGGCATGACCCGGACGATCAGATATTCATCCCCATTACGACTTCTCAAAAAAGGATGTTCAGACAGGATTATGTGGACAGCATCTATATACAGGTTGAGGGACAGGAATACATTCAGGATGTAAAGGAGACTGCTGAGAAGCTCCTTATGAGAAGGCACCGCATCTCAGGAACAGCGGACGCTGATTTCAATGTCAGGGACTATACCGAATTTATTGCCACTCTTCAGGAGACGACCCGGACATTCACCATCCTTCTCGGCAGCATCGCGGCTGTTTCACTTCTTGTCGGCGGTATAGGTGTCATGAACATCATGCTTGTCTCTGTAACTGAACGGACTCGGGAGATAGGCATCCGCATGGCGGTGGGGGCCAGAAGGAGGGACATACTCCTGCAATTTCTCATTGAAGCATTAGTAATATCTGTTATGGGCGGAATATCCGGTGTGGCCCTGGGGATCCTGATTTCATATGGGGTGTCTTCATTCGGCACATGGGACACTATCATTACCCCAACCTCTGTACTGCTCGCATTCTTTTTTTCCGTGCTCATAGGCATAATCTTCGGCTTATACCCTGCCCGCAAGGCATCGTTAATGGAGCCTATCGAGGCGCTGAGATATGAGTAGGGCAAATATATCAGAAGTTTTAATCAGAAATGCGGAATATAACTACGCTGCGCTCAGGCCGATAATCTTTGAGATCATGGATTCACTTGCAGGAGACCGGATTCAAAGTAACAGCCGTGTTGTCATCAAACCGAATCTCCTTGCTCCGGCATCTCCTGAAAAGGCCATTGTCACTCATCCCCTGGTTGTAAAAGCAGCAGTTGAATACGTCCTTAATAAGGGGGCCATACCTCAGATTTCCGACAGCCCGGCAGTAGGTTCTTTTGAAAAGATATTAAAAGAAAGCGGTATAAAAAGCGCGCTTAAAGGGATGGACGTCGAATACAGGGAATTTAAGGAATCCGTAATAGTCGATGTCGGAGAACCGTTTAAAAAAATTGAGATCGCCAGTGACACGATAAATGCGGATTTCATCATAAACCTCCCGAAGCTTAAAACTCATACTCAAATGCTCCTGACCCTCGGGATCAAAAATCTGTTCGGCTGTGTTGTGGGATTAAAAAAACCGGAATGGCATGTCAGGGCCGGAGTGGACAGGGAGATGTTCGCAAGGCTTCTGGTAAAGATATATCAGGCTGTTAAACCTTCCTTGACTGTTATCGACGGTGTCCTGGCAATGGAAGGGCAGGGTCCCGGTAAAGGCGGCATCCCAAAAAAGATCGGGGTAATCATAGGCAGCAGGGACACAGTGGCGGTTGATATTGTTATATGCAGAATGCTTGGAATTAACGCCGATGATTTATTAACAAACAGGATAGCGAAGGAACAGAGACTGGCGCCTGATGAAATTATCTATGATGGCGCCTTGCCTGATATAAAGGATTTCAGGTTTCCGGAGATAACGCCTGTCGTGTTCGGTCCGCAGAGATTGCATGGCTTTATGCGCCGGCATCTTGTTCAGAGACCGGAATGTGATGATTCCCTGTGCAAGCTCTGCGGTGAATGCTGGAATTATTGTCCTGCCGCAGCAATTACACATAAGAGAAAAAAACTCCATTTTGACTACGACAAATGCATCAGATGTTACTGCTGTATCGAGGTATGTCCGCATGGCGCCCTACACACATATGAGACATTAACAGGTAAATTCACGAGAAGAATATTCAAACGCTGATAATTACGGACAGGTGAATATTGAATTACAACAGACTTGACAGGAATTGGTGGCGGTGGCTGGACTCGAACCAGCGACGCCGCGGATATGAGCCGCGTGCTCTGACCGACTGAGCTACACCGCCTGGGAATATTATCAGGCTTGGGACATTCAAATTACCAGAATTATGGCTTTAAAGTCAACTTTTTCGCAGGGGCATGGCGCGCCATGCCCCTGCTTGCCAGCAGTTAACACTTTAAATTTCAATCTTGTTAAAATACCCCATGTCCCGTTCTAAAATCCTCTATCAGTGCCAGAGCTGTGGTCATTCGAGCCCGAAGTGGCTTGGGAAGTGCCCTGACTGCGGAGCATGGAACAGCTTTACCGAAGAACAGAGAGTCGCTAAACTCACAAGACAAAAGACCGCCGAACCTGTCGTGCTTTCCGAAATATCGGCTTCAACAGGCGTCAGATATTCCACGGGAATCAAAGAGCTTGACAGGACGCTTGGCGGCGGTGTTGTTATGGGTTCGGTGGTCCTGATAGGCGGAGACCCGGGAATCGGAAAGTCTACGATCATCCTCCAGTCTTTCAAAGGACTTGCAAAATTAGGCAAGATACTTTATGTCTCCGGCGAGGAGTCACCGGAACAGATAAAGATAAGGGCCGACAGGCTTCATATTGAATCAGATGAAATAATTCTCCTTCCTGAAACTTCCCTTGAAGGCATAATATCCATGGCCCAGAAGATTAATCCCAGAGTAATAGTCATTGATTCAATTCAGACGATTTTCTCTCTTGAATTGCCTTCTGCTCCCGGTTCCGTAAGTCAGATAAGGGAATGCGCTACAAAATTGATGTTTATGGCAAAGAAACATAACATCCCTCTGTTTATCATCGGGCATGTTACAAAGGAAGGCGCGATCGCAGGGCCAAAGGTGCTGGAGCACATCGTTGACACCGTGCTTTATTTCGAGGGGGACAAAGGCAATCCCTTCAGAATTCTGAGGGCTGTCAAGAACAGGTTCGGCTCTACAAATGAAATCGGCGTATTTGAAATGCAGGAATCCGGACTAAAAGAGGTAGATAATCCCTCGGAACTTTTCCTGTCTGAAAGACCTGAAAATGTTCCCGGTTCCGTAGTTACGGTAAGTCTTGAAGGGACCAGGCCCCTGCTCGTAGAAATTCAGGCGCTTGTCACTGCATCGAGTTTCGGGGTGCCGCGCAGGACTGCAATCGGGGTTGATTATAACAGGATCAACCTGCTGGTAGCTGTACTTGATAAGCGTCTCGGGCTGCATTTGGGCGGAATGGATATTTATGTAAATGTTGTGGGCGGCCTGAAAATTGATGAGCCGGCAATTGATATGGGCATTATAGCTGCTATTGCATCTTCTTTTAAAAACAAGTCCATTGATACGGGTATTTTCACATTCGGCGAAGCGGGATTGTCCGGTGAATTAAGGGCAATCAGCCAGGCAGATATCAGGATCAATGAGGCCGCCAAGCTTGGATTTAAGAAAGGGATAGTCCCCCTCAGTAACAGCAATAACAACAAAAATCAAAATATTAATATTATAGGAGTCAAGAATGTCGAAGAAGCTGTTGAGATGCTTTTATTTTAGCCTTCTTTTTGTTTTTGTTGCCTGCGTTCCAACGCCGAAGATAGCGCCTCTCCCGCTTTATGAGCAAAGAGATCTGTCCCTTGAAGAGGTTATCGCAAAAGTCAGTGATGATATAGACGTTCTCAAGACAATAGCAGATATAAATATAGAAAAAAATAATGAACCTTATTCATCTATCAGTGCATCAATGCTTATTAAAAAACCCGGCTGGGTGCATATGAGGATGTATCAGCTTGGCATTCTGGTACGAGATTTTGTTATCAAAGATGACTCGCTTTATGTTCTATCCGGGAAAAATGACGATAATCTCAAAAAGCTCGGCAGGGAACTGTACAATGCAATCTACTGGTGGGACGGTTACAGCCGTGGTGAAATGTCCGTGGGGGGAGAAACATACATCATAAGAACTGGAGACAGGGAGATTCATCTGGACAAGACAACGCTCCTGCCCCTGAAACAGGGGATCAAAGTCTTAAATAAAAATATACAGGTAACGTATTATGAGCCTGTAAACAACGAAGGTTTCTGGTACCCGGCTTTACTGAAAATACATATGGATGATTTCACTTTTACTGTTAAGATTAAAAAGCTTATCAAAAACCCTTTGCCGGGTGAATCCGACTTTCAAGTCCCTTCAGAAAATTGAGTTTTTTCCATTACTCAAAAGGTATCTAAATAAAAATTATATGGCGGAGAACCTTTCAGAGACAGAAAAAAACAACACCGATAATCTGGCCGAAGGGGCCAGGGGCGGGGCCATAGCCTTTATCCTGAAAATATCCAGCACAGTCCTGGGTTTTTTAAATCAGGTCATCCTGGCCCGGGTTCTTGGCGCCGGCGGGCTCGGCGAGGTCATACTCGCTGTAACCGTGGTGAGGATATCCATCCAGATTGCAAAGTTCGGGATGGAAGAGACCATGACGAAATTCATCCCTCTCTATATTGAGCGGAATGATGATGCTAAATTAAAGGGGACGATTTCTTTTGCTCTAAAATTCTGCCTCTTCTTTTCGGTTATATTCATGCTGTTCGTACTCGTGTTTTCAAAATTTATCGCGATTAATATTTTCCATTCCGAGGGGCTGTTAAAATTGATGCCTGTCGTGGTAATAGCAATCCCTGCATGGGTCATAAGGGACGTAATCGGGGGCATATTGAGAGGATATAAAGATGCTTTCAGGGCATTGATCCCGGAATCGTTCATTTCACCCTTTTTAAAGATAGCGGTCTTTTTATTATTGACCCTTAAAGGGACAGACCCTTTCTATGCGATTATCGCGTTTGTTACCGGAGAAATCCTTTCCGTAATCGTTGCATTCAAATTCCTTCAGAACAGACTGCGCACTCTAAAACCGGTCAAGGGACAATGTGAAAAGAGAAAAATCATGGATGTCGCATATACGATTATATTTACCGGGATGAGTGTTCTGCTGTATACCCAGGCCGATGTCTGGATACTCGGTATGTTTAAATCCACGGAAATCGTCGGGATATACGGAATAGCAACGAAACTCGTTCTGCTCGTTTACTTTCCAATGATGGCCTTTGCTGCCGTCATACCTTCTCTCATATCATCGATACATGCCTCCGGAGACACCGTTGAACTGAAAAAGGTTGTAAGTGAAAGTACACGATGGATTCTGAGCACGGCAATGCCGATAATTCTGATACTGCTTATAGAAGGGAAATATATCCTGAGATATTTCTACGGTCCTGAATTTGAGGCTGGTTATGCAGTTCTTGTAATTCTTACCATCGGACAGATGATAAAGGCGGCAACTGCATTCTGTCTTATTATGGTGGATATCATCTGCATTTTTATTATCCACAAAAGACTGTCTATCCTTACCTTGGCAAAAGGGATAAAATTTGATATCGTATTTATTGCTGTAATTGCGGCAATTTACTTCTTGTTCAGCTACAGTGGTTTTTATATTGGACACCATTTTCTTTTGTTTGTTGCCCTTACGGTTTATCTCTGGAAGTCAATATCTCATCATGACATTCCTTGGAAACTTTTGATTGGAAAGTACAGAGAGGGATAATTTTATAAAGAAACTACTTGTTATGCCCGTTATATTCCCGTTTCATAATAATAATGCAAATAAACGCTCTGATATCCGGAACATTAAATAATCAGGAAAACCGCGGAAGAACCGATAAACATTAAAATAGCTATGAAAACAAAAAGAGAATTAATAGTGCTCGCCGGTATTTTGCTCATCGGTATAATAGCAAGAATAATCAAGTTTGATGATCCGGCCTTTGTACTGGATACTGTTGCCTTTTCGCGTCTGGGGAAGAACTTTGTTGAATACGGCAGATACACTTTTGGTGAAAACTATAATATGGGTGTCTTCTTCCCGCCCGGATACCCTTTGTTCATAGGCCTTCTCAATCTGATAGTCAAAGACCTTTTCGTTTCGGCCAAACTCATATCTCTTATTTCAAGCTCCTTAACCATGGTCCTGTCTTATCTTATTGGGAAAGAGCTGTACGACAGGGAAGCCGGCCTATTTGCAGCCTTCGTTTATGCTCTGTATCCGGTCATACTAATGGTTTCCGTTGACGCATATTCGGACGCATTGTTCTTCTGCTTCCTTCTGCTGTCAATTTATCTGTTCCTGATATCGCTGAAGAAAGACAATTATTTCATGTCAGCCCTGATCGGGATATCCCTTGCTGCGACCTATCTCACCCGCCCTGAGGGCCAGTTCCTGTTATTGCTGCCGCTTCTGCAGATATTTGGCGTGTTCAGCGATAAATTTTCTTTCAACAGAAAATATCTTTTTAAAACTGCTTTTATTTTCCTGATCTTTGGACTTATTATCTCGCCATATATGCTGTTTCTTAAGAATTATACGGGCAAGTTCAGCCCGACAGGAAAAGCCAATATCAGCATATTGCTAGGTGAACTCAGCGATGAGCGGGAATACCACGAGGTAGTAAACTCCCCTGACAACCTCTATGACAGAGCAGCCTTTGCTTTGACAAAAGATAAAAGCGAGCTGCAGGGCTGGAACAGGCGGGAAAACCGGTCATTGAAGGAATACATTTTAAAAGATCCTATTACCTTTGCGAAAAGATACCAGAAGAATGTCCTGCGTGAAATAAAAACACTGAATAAACTCCTCATCCCGATTTTATTGCCCTTTTTCTTTGCTTTTTTTAATAGAGAGATGTTCCGAAAGAGAATCCGTTTGATATTCATCATATTTCCATTATTGTTTTTTTTCATGTACCCTATGTTTATCATAATTGAAAAGCAGACACTGCTAATCGTTGTTTTCCTCATATATTTTTCATCAGGAGGCTTTTCAAATTCACAGCAGGCAGTCTCAGACTTGATCAATTATTACGGTTTAGAAAAAAACAGGGCACTTCAATTTGCAGGGAATAATATTAAATTCCTGATAGTTTTTATATTGGTTTTGAGCAGTATGTCATATTTAAAATATTCCAAATTCGATAACAGCCCGGACACGGTGGAACATAAAAGGGCGGGCATCTTCCTGAAAGAAAGTGTTAATGCAGAATATGAAAAGCTCAATATAATGTCTGCAAGGCCTTATGTAAGTTATTACTGCGATGCGAGATTTACCATGCTGCCTTATGCCAACAGCAGAGATGTGATCAATTTCGGGAAATTGCATAATGTTGATTATATTGTAATCGACAAAAGACTTCTGGGTATGTGGGACTATTATGATGAACTAATAAATATGCAGGAGCATTTACCTGGCGTTGAAATGGTTTATGAGGATAAATCTCCGGAATTGATCAGACTGTTTAAGATCAAAAAAGATTAAAGATCTTCAAATTATGAATAATGCTTCTGGAGAAATAAGTAAATAGAAAAGCAAGATGCTGACAAGATCAACAAAAGTGAAAACGAGAGGTTTTTGAATGAAAAAAATAAGTACTTACATTAATAAGCTGAGAGCTCTTGGCCTTAGAAAGTTTATCACCACGACTTACATAAAAAAGATCCGGACCTGGTATCCCGATATGATAAGCGTCGAAATCATGACGAAGTGTAATTTAAAATGCAAACATTGTAGGGTGACCTATCACGGGAGTTTGATTGAAGATGTAGTGCCGGCATTTATGGAATTCGATTTTTTTACGAAAATCATTGACCGCATATCCCCTCTCGTTAAAAAAGCGACCTCATTTCAGTTTTCGACGATAGAACCTTTGTTTCACAAAGATATATTCAAAATGATGGATTATGTTTCAGTTTATAACAATAAAATTGAATATAACATCCTTTCAAACGGTATGCTGTTAAACGAAAAAAACGTTAAAGAGCTGCTGAAAAGGAATGTCTCGTCAATTACTGTCTCGCTGGACGGATGCACTGCGAGGACGGTGGAATCTTTTAAAACAAACACTAAATTCGACACGGTGGTGAGCAATATCAGCCGGTTTAAGCGTATTAGCGGCGGCAGAATAGCACTTAATGTCGTCTTTGTTTCTACAAAAAATAACATTCATGAGCTTGTCGACTACGTTGCATTTTGCAAAAGCCTGGGGGTCGACAGAATTTTGGTGAATGGATTCATGAGCTTTCTGCCGGAACTTTCTGATTTAGCCCTGTATTCAAGACAGGGAAACAGCGAAGTTCATGAAATATTCAAACGATTTTATGAAACTGCAAAGAGAGAGAATATAGAGGTCGAACTCCCGTCCCTGACGGCCAGACCGCAGGGGTGCGGATATACGTCGATTATGACAATTGACGAAAAGGGAAATGTCTCCCCGTGCATTCTATTGGCCAGAAAGACGCCTCTCACACTTTTTTGTGATTCAGCCGTGGTCGGGCCTGTAATTTTCGGAAATATTTTTGACTCTGACGCTGCATCCATCTGGAGAAGCGATAAAAGCGTCCGGTTCAGAAGTATGCTGAAAAAACATATAATCCCCAAAGAGTGCACTCATTGTGCAGATGCATACGGCGTAATTTGCTCAAACAGGGAATTGCGGCTTTAATCGGCTAAAAGGTTTATTATGTTATAATGAAAATCAATGCTTCCCTGTTCAGCAATGATTTGAATCGTCTATAAAATATATAATCTGTCAAAGGAAAATCCATTATGAAAGTTCTCTTAATAAACCCGATTACCAGTGAGCGAGGCATGTTTGCATGCACCCCGAATCTTGGGCTGGGTTATCTTGCAACTGCGCTAAGAAGGAGCGGATTTGAAGCCGACATCTGGGATGGCATGAAGAAAGATATGACCAGAAAGAAACTCGAAGAAAGATTGAAACGGCTTGATTATGAGGTAGTTGGGGTACAGGTTTACACGTGCAGCATAGAGGAAGCCCAGGAGACTTTAACACTTGTTAAATCGCTTGATCCGAAGGTCTTGCGAATCATCGGCGGCGCTCATGTTTCAGGCGACTCGGAAAACGCCCTTGACCAACTGGATGCGGACTATGCATTCAGGGGAGAAGCCGAGATAGGCCTCCCGAAGCTTCTTAAAAAAATACGCGGTGAAGAAGAATGTGAATATAAAGACATTCACCACCTTATCTGGAGAGAAAACGGGCAGATCTTTCGGAACGAGTTAAAGCCCATTATGGACGTGACAGCGCTCGGCCTTGCCAGCTGGGACCTGATCAACCCCAACGAATATCCGAACGCCCCAATAGGCGCGTTCGTCAAGTCATTCCCGCTTGCAACAATATCATGTTCACGGGGCTGTCCGCATCAATGCACCTACTGTGCCAATAAATTGATTATGGGGAGGGGAATGAGGGCAAGGAGCGCGGAGTCAATCATCGAAGAAATCGATCTTCTTTACAATAAATACGGGGTAAAGGAATACCAGATTATAGATGACACGTTTACATCAAAACGTTCTCTTGCCATTAAAGTTTGCAATGAAATAATCAGCAGAGGATGGAAGTTGAATATTACCTTCCCTAATGGCGTAAGAGTAGAATCCCTTGATCAAGAGCTTCTTAAACTATTGGAGAGGGCGGGGTGTTATTCCATAGGAATGGCCATTGAGTCCGGTTCCCAGAGGATTGTGGACCACATGAAAAGGAATCAGAACCTCGAAAAAATCAAGGAAAAGGTTGAGCTTGTTGCACGTGTCACTAAAATCAGAATGACAGGCTTTTTTATAATGGGATACCCGGCTGAAGAGAGAGAGGATATTCTCAAGACGATCAAACTTGCCAAAAAACTACCTTTAAAAAGGGCTCAGTTTACTATCTGGATTCCCGTTCCCGGTAGTGAGATGACGGAGAAGCTTAAAGAAGAAGGAAAATTGAACATTAAGAACTTAAGCAGTGTCGTTTTAAACCAGATAAACTATGTCCCTGAAAACCTCACCGAGGGTGAACTTCAGAAATTGCTTCGAAAGGCTTACTTTGAATTTTATTTCAGACCCAAAATCATTCTCGGTCTGCTGGCGGAAATACAGTCTTTAGAACACCTGAAAAACATATTACGCAGAGTGAAAAGGATGTGGTTGGCAACTTAGTTAATGTTTGCACATTTCCGCAGTCTTGATATTCTTGTGCAGTATACTGTTTTCTTTCATAAAGTAGATCTTTTTATCATATCCATTGTTCTTGTTTTAAGGCCTCGCTGCTTAAGAGACTCCAGACCATATGTTACTGACACAAAAATATGATTCTCCAGATGATATTCTCTTATAACATCATCAATGCCTTCCTCCATATCCTCCGGTTTAACAACAACAAAGTAAATAAAGACATATTCTTTGTCGCCGATCTGCATCTTATAATTCTCCCTTCCAATCTTGACCGCTTTATAAGAAGGTGTTGAACGCATGAGTTCAATAATAACGTGGGGATTATGAAATGTACCCAGCACCGCAATCTTATTTTCATCGATATTAGTAATTTCTTTGGCCAGAGATTGAAATGTATCCATCCTGTCTTCAAGCAGAGTATTGCTTTTAAACAGGCTGCCACTGGGTCTCAGAATTGAAAATGAAGGAGCGGTCAAAAAGAAGTTGCATAAAACAAGGAGTATCGTAAGGACTGTTGCGTATCTTGGCGCTTTCTCAAAGAAAAGGACAACGATTATTACTAAAACAGGGAGTACAGTAATCATATTATGCCTCGCGTTATTCCCTATCATGACCAGCCAGAAAACGGTCGGCAGCGCAGCCCATGATATTATAAAGGCCAGAACATCGCTTCTTCTTTTGAAAAGATAAAATATAAATGAGATCAACCCCATGCAAAAAGTTGCTATCCCCGCTCCATATGCTATAGGCTTTGCCTGTGCTATGTAATAACCTATCGCCGATGGGAGGATAAGAGAGAATGCATACCATTTGGACAGGCCTTCTTTTGACATAGTAGTGCCGCTTGACGGGCCGAGGATCATATTCCTCAAGAATAAAAACAGGACCCCGGACATCAAAATCATCAGAAAGGAGCCGGCAATTGCTCCCTTGTCCCTGACCTTCCTCATAATAAGCAGACCGAAATAAATCCCTGTAACCAGGACGATATCAGATTTAAATAGAAATGCGATTGTCAGGGATACCCCTGCCGGAAATATGAAAAAATATCCCCGGGTTTTCTGGACATTATCAATTCCTGAAAGATAGAAATTCAACGATACCAGTAAAAAGAACAAGGCTATGAGATGAGGGAAACCCATAATAGTGGACTGATAAAAAGATGGCGCAAATATAAGTGCAAGTACCGAACAAAAGGCAATGGCAGGATTTCTGAAGATTTGTTTAATTAAAAAAAAGGCAGGGATAATTATCAATGTTCCAACTACAGCATTAGTATAGTTCATCACTAAAGGTAAATATGAATAGTCATAGTTCAGCTGCCTCATGAACCATTTCAAATATAAAATATATAAGGGGATAACATCAGAAAAATAGAAATTCGCAAATGCTGCATTTGATCCGTTAGTTAGCATGTCAATGACACTGACTGCAATTTTTGTAGCATCGATTTCACCAAATCCATTTAATACAAAGGGAAAGTGGGAAAAAACCGAAATTATTAAAAGAAGCGGAAGATAATAAGGATTATTTTCTCGGGAATCACAGGAGAATGACAATATGCAAACCTCCATCTGCTATGTGTACACTAATAATAACATTATGCTTTATAATAAAAAAATGCCTCCCAAACTTCATATTCGGACTCGCACATTGGAACTGAAACATTGCAATTTCACCGCTTTGCTCATTTAGTGTATGGATATTAAGATTAAAAAAAGGTTATTGTGTGCGATTTTATTTTCCATAGGTTTCACGATTTTTTTACTTTTGCGCGTTGATTGGAGTCATTTTTCTTTGATTGCAGGCAGATTGGATATAAAAGAATTAATCGCAGCTTATTGTGTGTTTTTATTTGGTAATCTTATAAGAACTTTCCGTTTTTATAAATTGGATCATATGGACAAAAAACTTTCAGACTGGTGGTATATAAATGTGTTCTATAACTTCATAACCGCAACACTGCCGGGAGGTTCAGGTGAAGCAGCCACAGCTTATGTTTTAAAGCGATTCTCAAAGTTTAATATATTAGGCGCGTTAAGGATACTTCTTCTTTCACGATTGATGGACCTATTTGCATTATCATCATTGTTTTTTATTGCTGCTTTAATGATGCGTAGTGATACATCTTACCGTGAAGCAGCTATCTGGTTGTCAGGTACCCTGCTTCTTATATCGTCAGTTTCTCTTCTACGTTCAAGCGGGCAAGTTGTTATGAAGCTCTTACTATGTCTGCCAGGACATAGCGCATTGATGAAAAGAGTAAACGAAAAACTGTCTGAACTGTTAAATATATCAGAAGAACAGCGCGGTAATAATTCGTTCGGCATAACACTGTTTCAATCGGCGCTGATGTGGATCGGAGGTATTGTATTGATGCATCTGGTATTACGGTCATTCGGAATTGATTTTACGCTTATTCAAAGCGCCTACTGTTTTGGTGTTTATGCAATTTTTCAAATTGTACCTGTTCAGGGCATTGCCGGAATCGGCACTCAGGCTGCCTGGTGGGCGCTTGCGCTCAATGCAGCCGGATATAGCGGCAGCGAGGCAATCGCTCTGGGATTTGTTTTGCACGGAACATACTATTTGTTTATTTCTTCAATGGGAATTTTTTCAGTGTTAGTCTGGTTGAAGGGAAGGGGAAAGAGGTAATTTAACCGGGGTTGCGGTCTTGATTGCCTTATATACTGAAAGGGCTGTCTGCAAAGAGTGAAGTCCGGCTTCCGCATCGGCAATAACCTTCTCTTTTTTATTAATTGCCTTAACCAGATTATTAAGAATGATTTCAAAATCATAACTTGCCGGACACTTTATTTCATTGATTTCATGATGGCCCGAAATTATAACTTCTCTTCCGGAATAATCTGCAAACAGAAAACCCTTATCACCAGCACAAGTTATGATATTTTTTTTAAATTTTTGGTTTCTGAGCAATACTATGGAAACACTGAAATTTCTATAAGTCAGATCAATAAATCCGCTATTTTCGTTTTCCAGTTTTTCACTATATGCATAGCTGATTACTTCCGGATGGCATCCCGTTAAAAAAGTAATAAGAT
>JACQXG010000093.1 GCA_016208905.1 Nitrospirota bacterium | reverse complement strand
GGAATGGGGCAGGCCCCTGCCACAGGCGTTGTTTCACTGAGAACGTTCAACAGGAATTTCCCCGGCAGAAGCGGCACTGCAAACGACAAGGTTTATCTTTGCAGTCCCTTGACTGCCGCGGTGTCCGCGATTACCGGAAAGATAACTGACCCCAAAGAATGGTTAAAGGGGCAAAAGGTCCAAAGGCTTGGAGTTAAACTTCCAAAGGAATATATCATTGACGACTCAATGATAATCCCTCCTGTGAAAAAGCCGGAGAAAGTGATTGTCGAAAGAGGACCGAACATAAAATCTCTGCCGGTCAGAGGCGCGCTTGAGGAATCACTGAGGGCAAAGGTGATTCTGAAAACCGGAGACAACATAACTACCGACGACATAATGCCCGCAGGAGCAAAAATACTCCCGCTGAGATCGAACATACCCGCCATTTCCGAATATGTCTTTTCAAAGGTGGATGCATCATTTCCTGCAAGGGCAAAGGCGTCCGGCGGAGGAATAGTGCTTGGCGGCATCAACTACGGGCAGGGTTCAAGCAGGGAACACGCTGCGCTGGCCCCGATGTATCTGGGGATAAAGGCGGTGCTTGCAAAATCCTTTGCGCGTATTCATAAAGACAATCTTATTAACTTCGGCATCCTGCCTCTTACCATTTCTGCAGATGTCTATGATTCCATTGATCAGGGCGCTGAGATCGAGCTGCCATCTCTAGCAAAAGAAGTCAGAGAATCTTCGGATGTTACCTTTACGGATATAAAAACAGGGAGGACCCACAGATCGGAGCATGGCCTGACTGAAAGGCAGAGGAAGATAGTTCTCGCGGGCGGCCTGCTTAATTATGTCAGAGCAAAGTAATCCTTATAGATTTTATCCTGATGAGGGAAAGGGGGAGTACTTTGATTTCAGATAATATTTAGCTTCCGGCGTCTGAAGCCGACAGGAATATAGTCGTCTTTCTCTTTTTCTTCCATCTTTCTCAGGGCAAGGGACAAAAGGAGCTTTCTCTTTTCCGGATCTCTCCCAAACATTTTTCTGTATTTTTTAATGCCGAGTTTCTCGCGTAAAACAAGAAAATCAACGGGGGATATATCCTCGAACTTTTTTCTTGTTATTTTCATTTGTCAATCTCTCTTCTGATATCTGAAAGCTCGATAAGGACATTATTGTCAGGTTTCGCCGCCTGCCTTTCAAGGTATTGCCAGTCCAGGTTTTCTGCATATTTTTGAACGAGCAGTTCAGCCATCTCGCAATCTATTTCATACTTCCAGTGTTTGCAGGAGTTCAGGCGGTCTATAATCAGGTCTTCAACGCCGATTATCCTGCAGCTGAGCCCATCATCAAATTCAACAATTTCAAGAGGAGAATCTTCCCCTGTCAACGCCGGGGCCGGGACCTCCACCGCCAGTTTAAGAGACTCGCTGATCCAGTATCTTCCTTCTTTTTTGAAACCTATAGTCAGCAAAATATCATTAAGCGCCTCACGGTCGGCATAGGCCAGATCAATATCCGCCGTAAAATAGACTTCTCTTGAATAATATGAAAGGGCACACCCTCCTATAATGACCGGAACATCCTTTCCCTTGTCTTCGAGCAAGCTGTTGACCAGTGCAACGGTCAATAACTGCTTTTTCAAAGGCGATTCCGTATTTTTAATTTTATCCAGAAAATTTTGTACGTTCACAATGTTCAATAATAACAACTATCGAGCGTTACTACAAGTATGACTGGCTGTTCCATTATTTAATTTTCCCCTCCTTGACACCCTATATTTGAGGCGGTATACTTTAAATACCCTGGGGGAGGCAATGCCTGAGAGTCCCGAAGTTTCGGGAGACCCCTTGAACCTGATCTGGTTAATGCCAGCGGAGGAAAGGAAATAATTGATGGCTTAACCGTATTCCTTTTGATCATTGTCACTCAGGGAATGCGGTTTTTTTATTTGGAGAAAAATGAAGCAGAGAGAAATGACAAAACCTGATATGTCCCTTATAAGAGATGTCCTTTCAAAGGCGCTGGAGCTACAGCCACTTAACCTTACCGAAGTTTCAGCCCTTCTGGATATAAATGATAAAGAACTCTGGCTTGAAATATTTGACACAGCCCGCAGAGTCAAGGAGAATGTTTACGGCAGGAGGATTGTGCTGTTCGCGCCGCTTTATCTCTCAAACGAATGCGCGAATGACTGTCTGTATTGCGGTTTCAGAAAGGGCAATAAAGATGGGGTGAGAAAGACGCTTACTGTAAATGAAGCAGTAGAAGAAGCTTCATTACTTGCAAACAGAGGGTATAAGAGGCTTCTGCTTGGCGCGAGTGAACATGCAAAGATCACCGGCATTGACTATCTGGAAAGAATCGTAAACGCAATTTATGACAATACCGGCGTCCG
>JACQXG010000096.1 GCA_016208905.1 Nitrospirota bacterium | reverse complement strand
TGTTTGACGGTAACAATGTCCGATAAGATATATTATGTTAAATTAGATATAATCCAATGTACAGCATCCTTCTTACTTCTTATAATTCCAAGGAATCTTCTTTTATGAAGATCTGTTTGGATCTTTCCAATAATCTCTGATGGACCTGAAGTCAAAATATCTTGGATTTCATTTCCATTTAATAATTTATTTCGTTTGAACTTTTTAAAATCATCTGCCCTTTTTAAATACTTATTAACATTTCTGCTACGTATTACAGATAGAATAAGGGCTATTTCAAATTCACAATCATTGGCAGCATTAAATATGTTGTATAATCTATTGCAATTTATTCTACCCCCAGCAAGCCTCATACCATAATGGATCTTTATTAATTTCTTTTTTATAGTATTGCTATAAATTAAATTTCCCCCATATCCTGAGGTTCCGTATAAATTGAGTAATAAAATAGACAGTCTTATTAATCCATCTCTGCTTAATCCTTGACCAATGTTCTGTTGCAAAATCTTTAACAGTCTGATGTTAAGACGTTTATTTATATCATTTTTTCTTAGTTTTAATAAATAATTATCAAATTGGTTAAGTAATATAAGATTTTCTTTTAATTCTTGCTTACTTGATCCCAATATTTTACCTAATACATTATCTTCCATACTTAGATAAAGGTAAAATGCAGCATTCTCAGTACATAGTAATTTAAAGAGTTCTTCAGTTATCCTTTTCAGAGATACGTATTTCAGTCCGCCAGAATATTTTCTTAAATAATTTCTGGTGCCTTCGCTAAAATTTAAGCCTAATTGAGCTGCAATTCTGTAAGCCCTCAGAACTCTTAATGGATCTTCAAGAAGATTATTATGATTCACTACTTTTATTATTTTTTGATTTAAGTCTGATAATCCATTATATAAATCTATAATACCTTGTTCAGGGGACCAGGCTATTGCATTAATAGTAAAATCACGCTTACTCAGGTCATCAGCTAACCCGTTTCTAATATATGAAAAGTCCAGAAAAACCCCGTCTTGCAATGCCACTCGGCAGGTTTTGTTTTTCTTTAACTCTATAAACGTTCCTGTGAATTTTTTTGAGGTCTTTAGAGCAATCTTTTTGATATCAGCCTTTAAGATAAAATCCCGATCTTTGTTTATAAATCCTCTGTAAAGCAAATCGCGAATATAACCGCCGACAAGAAATATATCTTTCTTTACATAGGAAAAAATCCATTTATTTATCGGATCTGATAATATTATTTTTTCGATATTCATATAAGAAGATACATCATGGATATTATAAGATACAAGTTATGGCTTTGACACGTAGAAAATGAAGGTGTTAGTTTAGAGCATACTCCAGAATAAATACACAGTCGCAGTGATAAGCTAATGCTCTGAATCTCATTGCTTCCTGAATATAATCCGGTGCAAGAGGAAAATTGTGCATGTATATATCCCCGTCGCTCAGATTTTCCTGAATGATTACTTTATATTCCATATGCATCTATATATCGGCTTTAATATAGATTTCTTAATATTTGTAATATTCAGGAGAAGATCAGATTATGCTTTTCAATTAAGATGAGGAATTACTATCTAACTGCGTAATTCCACATTAAGATTATCCTGAAGTCGTTTGATTATTTCTGAATTTAATTGATCAACTTCGCTGTCTGTAAGAGTTCTTTCTGCAGAACGGTATCGAATTGAAAAAGCAAGGCTCTTTTTATCTTCTGGGACAGGTTTGCCTTTATAAATATCAAAAAGATTTACTGTTTCAATAAGATCAGATTCCATGCCATGAATCACTTTCATTACATCAGATACCGTCACATCATCATTCACAACTATGGCGGCATCTCTTTCAACATAAGGATACTTTGGTAAAGAAGCATAAGTTATTTTTGAAGGAATCATATTAATTATAGTGTCTATGTTATATATCTCTGCAACGGTTATATCACCCTTAATATCAAAAGCTTCTGCAACGCCTGGATGCAGTGCACCAATATATCCTGCCTTATTATTATCAATCATAATATAACCAGCTTTGCCTGGATGCAAATATGTTTCAGCAGCATTGGAATCTTTAATAAAAGAAACATTTGATAATTTTAATTCTGCAAAAATGTTTTCCAGCGCGCCCTTCAAATCATAAAATCCGTCATGTTTGCTTTGCCAGATGGAAGATGCCTTTTTTTTATGGAAGACTGCGGCCATTTGGACAATCTCATCAGGCAGTTTCCGGTCTGTTGGTAAAAAAACTCTGGATATTTCAAAAAAACGCAGCATCTTTTCCCCACGGTTTAAATTTAGGCTGATATTATTAAACAGGGCCGGGATAAGGGATGTTCTCATAGCTGAATCTTCATTTCTCAGTGGATTCTTAATATAAATAAGATTCCTTCTTTTGTCATCAGAAGATAAATTCAATTTATCAAGCACGTCGGGATTCATAAAACTATAGTTTATAACCTCTGAAAATCCTGAGTTAACCATGGAAGATTTCAGGGCTTTGACAAGTTCCTGTGTCCTGTGCTCGGAGGCAGGGCTCATTTGCATAACAGGAAGAGTAGAAGGAATTTTATCATATCCATAAAGCCTGGCCACCTCTTCAATGATATCAACATCCTTTTCTACATCATTTCTGAAGCTTGGAGGAGTGGCAACCATGCCCTCCTCTGCCAGTTCAATTTTAAATCCAAGATTAACTAATGTTTTCTCAATGAAAGATTTTTCAATATCTACTCCAATTACTGAACTGACTTTATCTGCTGAGAAGGATATTTTTTGCGGCTTGAAAGTATCAGGATACTTATCAGATATAGCGGTTACTTGACCTCCGGTATTTTCAGTAATCATCTGTGCCGCTCTGTCCAGAGCGAAAGATACAGCTTCTAAATCAATGCCTCTTTCAAATCTGTATGATGATTCGGTAGATAGATTTAGCAACTTGGATGTTCTTCTTACAGAAGCAGGATTAAAATAAGCACTTTCAAGTAATACGTTAACTGTGCCTTCTGAAACTTCAGTGTTCTGTCCTCCCATAACGCCTGCAATTGCAACAGGCTTTTCTCCATCCCATATAAGCAGAGTGTCTTTTGATAAAGGTCTCTTCTCATTATCAAGCGTCGTAAATGACTTTACTTCGCCGGCTTTTCTTACAACTATCTTCTTGCCGGAAAGAGTATCGAGATCAAAGGCATGCATGGGCTGTCCCAGTTCCAGTAATATATAATTGGTAATATCAACAATATTGGATGTCGACCTTATGCCACAGGATTCAAGGCGCTTTGAAAGCCATTCGGGAGACGGACCGGTTTTTATTCCTGATACAATTCTTGAGCAATAGCGGGGGCAGAGATCAGGATTGTCAATATCGATATCAGGCCCCTCCCCTTCTTCTTTATCAATTTTTACCGGGTTGTCTTTAATAGGAAGTCCGATAATTGCCGATATTTCACGGGCAATGCCTCTTATGCTTAAGCAGTCAGGCCTGTTTGGTGTAATACCGATATCAAAGATTGTGTCATCATCAACTTGTTCAATCGCCTCGACTTCAAAGCCGGCCATTGTCAATGTATGGGCCAACTCTTTCGGCGGCATACTAATGTCAACGAATTCTTTTATCCAATTATAAGATGCTTTCATAATTATTTAGCTAATAGCTATTAGCTATCAGCTTATAGCTTATTTAAAATTGTTCTAAAAACCTTTTATCGTTTTCAGGAAATAATCTAATATCATCAATACTGAACTTGAGCATCGCTACACGTTCTATTCCCATGCCAAACGCAAAACCGGTATAGAGGTCCGGATCGTACCCTGCCTTTTCATATACGCGGGGATTGATCATTCCAGCTCCGAGAATTTCTAACCATCCGGTGCCCTTGCAAACATTGCAGCCCGATCCCTTGCATATGACACAGGATATGTCGATCTCAGCGCTAGGCTCAGTGAAAGGGAAAAAACTCGGTCTGAATCTGACAGAGGTATTACGTCCAAATACCCGGTGAATAAATAGCTCCAGCACCCCTTTGAGGTCACTCATACGAATATGTTTATCAACCATAAATCCTTCCAGCTGATGAAACATAGGAATATGACTGACATCTGCATCGCACCTATAAACCTTGCCGGGAGCAATCACACGAAGCGGAGGAGTATTCTTTTCCATAGTGCGCACCTGAACGGAAGATGTATGTGTCCTTAATACTACGTTGTCACTAATAAAAAAGGTATCCTGCATGTCCCTGGCAGGATGATCCTTTGGAAAATTCAGCGCCTCAAAGTTATAAAAATCGAGTTCTACTTCAGGTCCTTCTTCAACAGTGAACCCCAATGAAATAAAAATACTGACTATTTCATTTAAAACCAGAGTGATAGGATGTAAATGCCCCAACGGGATATAATATCCCGGGATGGTAATATCAATTTGCTGAGTTTGAAGGGATTTGTTCAGTTCGGAAGATTTGAATATATCTTCCTGCTTATTGAGCAGCGCCTCAATATATTTTTTTATCTCATTAAGTGAGGAGCCGTATTCAGGTCTTTGTTCTTTTGGAATGGAGCCCAGAAATTTTAATTTATTGGTGAGTACCCCTTTTTTCCCTAAATATTTGACCTTTAAATTCTGAATGTCCTGAAGAGACCCTGCCCTTTCAGCCTCTTCCCGGACAGACTTTTTTATGGAGTGCAAATCATTGAGCATTCCCTTTTTTAACCATTTCTACAAGGTTGTCAAAAGCCATTGGATCATTATAAGCCAGATCCGCCAGTGCTTTCCGGTTTAATTGAATATTCATATTCTTCAGTTTATTCATAAACTGGCTGTATGACATTCCCAATGCCCTTACCGCTGCGTTAATTCTTATTATCCATAGTGACCTGAACTCTCTTTTTTTATTATGTCTGTCCCTGTAGGCATTTAACAATGCCCTGTCTACAGCCTGGGCTGCAGCCTTGTAAAGACGGCTTCTGGCACTATAGTAGCCTTTAGCTAATTTAAGGAGTTTTTTTCTCCTCCTTCTTGTTTTGAATCCACCTCTTGCTCTCGGCATTTATATTTACCTCCTGAATTTATCTTATTAAATGACGATTGATTATACAGTATATTTTATATTATTGAAACACTTAGAAGATCAGAAATGTTACCAATATTTTATTTACATCTTGTCCTTCGATGGCTCTAAACGCCTATATGCTAAAATTACGATCAAGATATTTCTTTAATTAGGAAGCATTTTTCTGACAGCGTTAATATTTGCTTTATCCACTAACCCGCTTCTTCTAAGCTGTTTTGTTCTCTTGGAAGATTTGTGAGTCAGTATATGACTCATAAAGGCCTTGCTCCTTTTAAACTTCCCTGTGCCAGTTATTCTGAACCGTTTTGCAGCTCCTCTATGAGTTTTTAATTTTGGCATTTCATTCTCCTTATATTTAATCTTATGACTGCAAGATGTTAATTATAAATAATGGATTAGAAAATTAACAAGTTTTCATGCTTCATCTCCTTATCTCAGGTGATAAGGAATCTTGATTTTCAAGGATGTTTGATTTCTTAAATCTTGGTCAAAATGACAGTTTTATTGCTATCTGATCACTAAATCCAATGTCCGATTAATTAAATTATTACTTAGGGGCAAGAACAATTATCATGCGGTTGCCTTCCATTTTGGCTGACTGTTCGATAGTTGCGATCCCGGACAGATCTTCAACAAACCGGTCTATAACTTTCTTTCCAAGAGATTTATGAACTATCTCTCTCCCTCTAAAAAACATCGTCACCTTGACTTTATGTCCATGTTCAAGAAATTTTATGGCGTTTTTTATCTTGAACATAAGATCATGTTCATTAGTCTGAGGTCTGACTTTCACCTCTTTTACTGTAATAGTCTTATGTTTAGATGTATGTTTCTTGGCCTGTTGGTAACAGTATTTACCATAGTCCAATATCTTGCAGACAGGGGGTTTGGCCTCCGGCGCCACTTCAACCAGATCCAGGTCCTTGTCGAAAGCATGTTTTCGGGCGCTGAAAATATCCATAACGCCCAACTGGCTACCGTCGTAATCAATCACTCTTACTTCTTTAGCTTTAATCCACCGGTTGATTCTTAGTTCTTTACTTATAACTACCTCCTGTTTAGAATTTCATCTTTGAGAAAAGCTGTTAGTTCTTCAACAGTCATTTCCCCAACATTCTCTCCGTTTCTTTTTCTTATAGTTATGGCTTTATTTTCCATTTCTTTATCACCTATTATACACATGTAAGGTGTTTTTAAAATAGTGGCTTTTCTTATTTTATAACTGATTTTTTCATTGTCATTATCAAGGTCAACCCGGATTCCTTCTTTTATTAATGAGTCCCTTATTCTTTTGCTATAATCTGTATGTCTTTCGGCAATAGTCAACATAGATATTTGAACAGGAGATAACCAAAGTGGAAACGCACCTGCATAATGTTCTATTAATACCCCGAAGAACCTCTCTAACGAACCCATTAATGCCCGATGTATCATAATGGGTCTGTAATCTTTGCTGTCCGTGCCCCTGTAGTTAATATCAAGTCTCTCCGGAATATTAAAATCAACCTGTATCGTGCTGCACTGCCACTGTCTGCCGAGAGAGTCCCTGACCTTGATATCAATCTTAGGTCCATAGAATACCCCCTCACCCGGATCAATTTCATATTTAAGTCCTTTATCTATAAGAGCCTTTTCCAGAGCGCCGGTAGCCTTTTCCCACCCTTCTTCCTTACCAACATACTTATCCGGTCTGGTAGACAGGTATACATCATACGCAGTAAATCCAAACGTTTTAAGAACAAAAAGTGTAAAGTCCAGCACCCTTAAAACTTCATCTTCAATCTGGTCTTCCCTGCAGAATATATGGGCATCGTCCTGAGTAAATCCCCTGACCCTGAGAAGGCCGTGCAGTACACCGGAACGTTCATACCTGTAAACCGTTCCGAGCTCCGCATAGCGCAACGGCAATTCCCTGTAACTTCTCAAATGGCTTTTGAAAATAGCTACATGAAACGGGCAGTTCATCGGTTTTATTTCATATTCAAGGCCTTCTATCTCCATAGGTGAATACATGTTCTCTTTATAAAAATCGAGATGGCCTGTTTTTTTCCACAGATCCAGCTTTGCCATATGAGGAGTATAAAGTATCTGGTAGCCTGCTTTATGATGTTCGTCCAGCCAGAAATTTTCTATCACTCTCCTTATCGCTGCGCCTCTTGGATGCCACAGAACGAGTCCCGGGCCGACATCATCGTTTAAACTGAAAAGATCAAGCTCTTTTCCAAGACGCCTGTGGTCTCTTTTCTTTACTTCTTCAAGAAAGTCAAGATGAACTTGAAGCTCGTCTTTAGTGAGAAATGCCGTTCCATATATGCGCTGGAGCATTTTGTTTTTTTCACTACCGCGCCAGTAAGCCCCTGCGACAGACAACAGCTTAAATGCCTTGACATTGCCGGTTGATTCCAGATGCGGTCCCCGGCACAGGTCTGTGAAGTCACCTTCTTCATAAACACTCACTAAATCGCTTTCCAATTCATTCAGCAATTCGACCTTGTATGATTCGCCGAGGTCCCTGAAGAGTTTTACAGCATCGTCTTTTGAGAGTTCTTTCCTTACAAACGGTCTCCTGGATTTAATAATTTCCTTCATCTTTTTTTCGATCTTTGGCAGGTCTTCCTGTGTAATGCTGTGATCGCAGTCCAGATCGTAATAAAAACCGTCGGCAATAGCAGGACCTATGGCAAGCTTTGTGTTGGGGAAAAGCTCTTTAACAGCGTGGGCCATAATATGGGAGACACTATGACGATAGATTTCAAGAAATTGTTTATCGCTTTCTGATGATTCTAAAATACTGAATGCCTCCCTTTTATTAGCTGTCAGCTATCAGCAATCAGCTTTCAGCTTTTTTGCTGATAGCTGATTGCTGACCGCTGAAAGCTGTTTTTTAATGGTAGGCACGACTGGGATTGAACCAGCGACCTCTTCCGTGTCAAGGAAGCGCTCTCCCACTGAGCTACGCGCCTTCAAGTTTGTATAAGATAACATTTTTCTAATCATTAAAGTCAATATCACTTTGCAAAACTGTGCAACAATTATGCAGTTGGCTTCGTAAAGGTTTTACGGCAAGGCACCCTGCCGGGTATGCAACATTCGGGTTAACTCGTATGGGGAAGCCTGATAATAAATGAAGTGCCCTCTCCCAATACGCTCCTGGCCTCTATTGTACCCCCCTGTTCGGCAATAATGCCGTGCGCAATTGAAAGACCCAGGCCTGTCCCCTTGTTTACAGGCTTTGTTGTAAAGAAAGGATCAAAAATCTTCGGCAGTATTTCATGAGATATTCCAGTACCGTTGTCGGATACTTCTATAACAGTAATTTTTGATTTAGTATCAAAAGACGTTTTAAACTCTATCCTTCCACTCCTTTTCGTTTCGGATATAGACTGTTCCGCATTAATCAGAAGGTTAAGGATCACCTGCTGTATCTGCTGGCGGTCAACCGAAACATACAGCGTTTTCCCATAGTTTCTTACTATCTCAATGTTAGTCGATTTCAGCCAGTATTCATGGAGTTCGATAGTATTGTCTATTATGTCATTAATATTTTCAAGACTCTTTTGAGCAGGCGTCTGCCTTGAAAATGTTAGCATGTTTTCAACAATTCTCTTGCACCTGATAGCCGAATCATATACATTCTGCAGGTATTTTTTTGTGGTATTATCTTCATTCTTCATCAGCAGCATTTCGGTATATCCTATGATACCCGTCAGGGGATTATTGATCTCGTGAGCAACTCCGGATGTCAGAGTGCCGAGTGATGATAATTTATCAAGATGATAAACCTGGTCCTTCAGCTTGCGGGTTTCCGTAATATCTTTCATTATATATACGGCGGCCTCGCGATCATCAAAATATATCGGGTAGCAGCTTATTAAATAATCCATGTCATTCATTGTTCTCTCGACGGAACGGTTAGCGCAGCAGTCTTTGCCTTCCGGCAGAATGCACCATTCATGCGGTCCATCCAGGCCGAAAAGTTCATAATAAGGTTTCATTATTATATCTGCCGGTTCCTTGCCGAAAAGATTTGCAAAGGCCTTGTTTGTCCGTATAATTTTATAGTTAGTATCAATAACGAAGAGATAGTCGGTTATAGCATCAATGATGTTCTGCCACCACTTCTGACTTTTATATATCTGCCTGAATAAACTTGATTGCTGCTCAAGATCATCATCTTGTTCTTTCACCGGATTAGTATGCTTCTTTTTCATATGGGTTCTTTTTTGCTTTCTGTTTCATTTAGTATTACTATATCAACTCTTCTGTTTTTTGCCCTTCCTTCCGGCGTATCATTTGATGCTACCGGTTTAAATTCCGAATAACCTATAGTGGATATTCTGCCTGGTGAAATATTATGAGTATACATCAAATATTTTGCAACATTAATTCCACGGGAAGCCGACAGTTCCCAATTGGAAGGAAATTTATCGCTGCTCATGGGAACATTATCCGTGTGGCCCTCTATCCGTATCATGTTGGGATATTGCATAATCGCAGAAGCTATTTTATCAAGCGCTCCTTTGGATTCTTCTTTAAGGTCCGAGTCGCCGGTCCCAAAGAAGTATTTGTCCGCAACGGATATTACAACGCCCCTGGTGTCCCTTTTCACATCAATCGAGCCCTTTGTGTCTGTGATAAACGTCCCTAATATTTCCCTGACATTTGATTCTACCTCAACATCGGCAGGGACAAAGATCTGCACTCCCTCTATAATGGAGATTGCATTGCCGCGTGCCCCCTCAACATTAAAAGCGGACCTCATTGAATCCACGAACTTCCCGAGTTTGCTTGTGTCAATGTTGCTGATGGCATACATTGCCGTAAAGAAACAAAATAGAAGAGTGACGAAATCGGCGTAGGACACCATCCAGCGTTCAACATTTTCATGCTCTTCTTCTTTACGTCGTCTTTTCCTCATAACCCTTCAACTCTTCAACTCTTCAACTCTTCAACTCTTCAACTCTTTAACTCTTCAACTCTTTAACTCTTTAACTCTTTAACTCTTTAACTCTTTAACTCTATTTTTCCTTTGAGAGAAATGAACTGAGATATTCCCTGAGATAAAAAGGGCTTCTTCCAGCCTGTACGCCCAGCACTCCCTCAATTATCATCTCTCTTAGAAATATTTCATGTCTCATATTATTAATCATTTTTTTTGCGATCGGGAGAAATAACAGATTTGCCGAAGCCACTCCGTATACCGTGGCAACAAATGCGACGGCTATGCCGGAGCCGAGTTTTGCCGGGTCGCTGAGATTTTCCATTACGTGAATAAGTCCCAATACAGCGCCTATTATTCCTATTGTCGGGGCATAACCCCCTGCTGCTTCGAACACCTTTGCCGCCCTGCTCCTTTCTGTCTCGAAGGTCCTGTTCTCCTGTTCAAGTGAATTATAAAGGACTTCCGGATCAATTCCGTCAATTGTGAGCCTGAGGGCGCGCCTGAAAAAACCATAATTGATATTATTTAATTCATTCTCAAGTGATAATATGCCTTTTTGCCTTGCTGTAGTGGCATAATGTACGATATCTCTGATTATAGAATGGTCGTCCGGCAGAAGCTTTTCATCATAAAAAACATTTCTGAGCATCTGTGCAGACAGCATAATGTCCTTTAAGGAAAAGCTCAGAAATGTTGCTCCCAGCGTACCGCCAAAGACTATTAATGCCGCAGACCCCTGAACAATGGAATTAATCCTTCCGCCTTCGATCAGGTTGCCAACAAGAATTGCTGATATACCAAGAAGGATTCCTACGGCGCTGGCTTTATTCATCTGACCCCGATTCCCTGTACCTTCTGATCGTCTCCCTCTGATTGGACAGGGTATATTGAATAATTTCATTTCTCACTGAATCACCCATGTTGAGATATTCAAGTGAAACTTCGAATTTATTATCTTCCAGCGCCCTGACTCTTTTTACTTCGCCATATGCCAATACGGCGACAGGCGGGTGTGTAGGCAGAAGAAGCTTGATCTCCATAATATCGTTGACGTTAACAGGATGATTGATCATAAATCTGATGCCTGAAGCGCTGATATTGACAAACTTCTTCTCATCCTGAACAAGACCTTCTTTTTCAGTAATGAAGTGATTGATGATAAAATCGAGTTTGGTCTTTATCTCTGACATCATGCTGTAAAGTTTTGTGTTTCCCGTATGGTCCGATATGCTTTCTTCTATAGCTGGTTCCGATGACCCCGTTACATCCATCAGTGAAAACATCCTGGAAGCGACAACTGATTTCCGGAATTCCTCAGTCTTTTCTTTATCTAAATGAACAGGATTAGCAACAACCGATATTATGTCGTCTACCCTGAAATAACTTCGTTTCTCGTCAGCCCCGCCCTTACGATTTTTTTCATTCGACATTTATTGCCTCCTGTCCTTACATTTTGTAATAGTTATATGCCTCACATTAATAACTTGTCGGTCACAGTTATTTATTTTTTCAGATCGTTAACAAGATTACTGTACTTTTTTACATTTCCATTTACATTTTCCGATGCCAGTCTCTCCTTTAAAAACTCATCATTCGCATCATCAGTCCCGGGATTGTCCGGTTTTTCATTCCTCTCCCATGAATCATTTCTTTCATGCTTGCTCTTGATGTTATTTGATTTTTTCAACGCCTCAAGAATACGGCAAGTCTCTTTCAGCTCATTTGTCAGATTGTCATTTTCTTCATATAAGGCCGCTACTTTATAAGCGTTTCTGACTACCAGTAATAATTGCTGCATTACAAACGGTTTGACGATATAGTCATACGCGCCCTCTTTCATCGCATCAAGCGCTGTATCAAGTGTTCCATATGCGGTCATAAGGACCACGGCAATCCTGGGATTGATTTGTATCGCCTTTCTTAAAACTTCCATACCGTCAGCGCCCGGCATTCTAAGGTCTGTAAGCACCAGTTTTATGTCCTCCAGCCTGAGAAGTTTCAATGCAGCCAGCCCGTCACTGGCAGCAACAACAGCATATCCCTCACCCGTTACGAACTTTGAAATAACGTCCCTTACTATTTCATCATCCTCTGCAATCAGAATTTTAAATTTACGCTTGTCCACTTTGTGTTAAATCTCCTTTGTCCCCCGTCTGCCGGACCTGAATATCAATATCTTTAATAATCTCATTTTCCTTCCCGGATGAAATATTCCAAACCGGTTTACGCATTATACCCCAATATTTTTTCATCCAACGCGCTGAGCCATTCGTCTTCTTTCATTAACAAAGGTGAAAGTTCGTACTCTATAAGGTCCGACAGCATTATCCAGTCCTTTGATTCCAGAGCTGAATTCATCTCATTGAAGAGGTTAATGCCTGAATCCTGTGACATAATAGGATCGGACGGCAAGCCAAAGCCTTCAAAGAAACGCATCCCTTCCTTAAGCTGCTTTATAAAATCCAGAAAGCATTCCAGCTCTTTAATATTATGGATAAAATCGATAAACACCCTTTCATTTTCTTCCATCCTCAACGGCTGAATGTTCTCCGTAAATACCTCTGATAGTTTTTGCGCGGAATATCTCGCATCCTTGACACTCTCTTTTATGGCATTAAAAAGCTCCGGATTCTCAGTCCCTTTTTTTAAATCATTCATTTTCTCCTCCTGTTTAGATAGTTGCAATTTGTTTTTTTCTAATAACTATTAACCTGTAACGAACAACGATTTTTATTTAGTCGTCAATTCACAGGTCCTGCCCTCTGATCTTGCCTCCAGCAAATGTATTATCTGCTTCATTAATTGCAGCATGTTTCCGGACCTGGTTTTTAAATCCGAATAGATCATACATGCCGCCTTTGATAATGTTCTTAAATCACTTCCTTCTAATGCTTCCTTTGCGTACATGAAAATTAATGTCAACGGCCTGATACATGGAGTTGTATATCCAACCACTTCTATTTCGCTGTCAACAGACTCAACGTTCTTCCATATCTCCTTTATCTTTTTAGCATTCAAATTATCTTTTACAGCCTCATCTCCGATAAGGCCTACAAGATTCAGCCCTGCCTCCGATAAACTTACAAGATTTGAGAGGGCCTCAATTTCTTTGCGTATCGAAAGGATGGTCCCATCAGCGTGACTGAATTCGTGATAAGCAGATATCTCTTTACATATATTTTCATAGATATCCGGTCTTCCGTTTAATGGAGCAGAATCCATATTCCAGATCTGCCTGTAAAGAATGCGGTAAAGAGCTTCTTTACTGAGATGATGCTTGATAAGGGGATTAAAGCCTAAATAACCGTCACCTTTAAAATGTGATTTATAAACCTGCAAATTCTTCCATGCTGCAAAATTGGACATTAAAGATGTCTCTTTCCCCTCAATAGCAGCCTTGACGACTTCAAATATGGCAGAGGGTTTAATGACGGTCTTACATACCATGTCCGTACACTGAACGTCAAAACCGCAGGGGACACAGGGCAAGTCTGCCTGGACTACATAGTGTCCCTCTCCATATGGCCCTGTTTCCATGAAATGGACGTTTGCAGTTGAAATATCGATGACCTTTGTCCCTACTGAAGTAGCTATATGCAGAGGCCCTGTATCATTACTTATAAAAAGCCTGCATTTTCTCAGCAGCGCTGCCAGTCCGCCAAGATTGGTTTTGCCGACAAAATTTATATGCTTTACACCGGCGTTCCTCTCAAATTGGTCCGCAAGGTCCGCTTCTCCGGGAGAACCGAAAAGCAGTATTTTCGCCCCGAAGGCCCTCGCGATCATATCGGCAAGCTCCGCATACGATGATACCGGCCATGTCTTGTCACTCTTACTTGCGCCTAAATGGAATCCGATAAGCATATCACCTTCGCAGACCCCTTCTTTAATCAGAACGGATGAAGCTTTAACTTCTTCCTCTGGCGGGACATTATAAATCAATCCCTTACTGCCCGGTTTTACAGCCCCTATTTTCAAATACATATCCACGAGATGAAATGCATTATACATCCTGTTGGGAATAACGTTAAAAAAATATCTCATCCATGGATGTTTAATCAGCCTGTGCCCTTCAGAATCAATTGTAAAGCCCCTTACTTCCCTTGTCCTGACGAAAGAAGTTAATAACGCGCTGACAGGCGAATGGGTCACATTTATTGTCAGATCATATTCCTTCGAGTTTATTCTGCTTAATAAGCCTTCCAGTAAATTGTAATTCTCCACTAAAGTATATTTGTCCCCTTTAAGTCTGTTCCGATAATCTTTCATGTCAAATACAATGAGTTCATCGACATAGGGAATGCCTTTACATATTTCGCTGAATGCGGCATTGACCAGAAGGGTGATTTTTGGACCATCATGCTTCTCTTTAAGACCGGCCATTAACGGCGTTGTCTGAAGCAGGTCTCCCATTCGCGTCAGATTTATGATCAATATTTCTTTCATGCGGCTTACTTTACAAACTCATTCATTATTAGTAACAGACCCTCAGTTTTTGATATATCTCCTTCGCCGTTCGATATTTCCTCAGCAATATCAGACAGGGATATTTTCCCGCGTTCGGAAAACCGGGACAAATACTTTCCCAGATCCGAGCCTTCTCCTGACTCTTTGACCAGACTCTCCACATCTTCTCCCTCATTGGTCCACAGGGGCTGTTTAAGACCTTTTCCGATAATCTCCAGCATATTATTCATCCTGTTTTCATATGTGTGTTCTCTGAGCACCCGCTGTCTGCCTCTCTGTATTATCATTTCTCTCTCTTCAGGATTGTTTAAATAAAATGTAATCTTACTGCGCAGATCATTAAGGTCATCGAATACAACAATTTCTTTGCCTGCCTCAAACAGGTCCTCAAGTCCTGAACGCCTGTCCACAAGCTGAAACCCTCCCGAACTTATTATTTCAAATGTCCTGGGATTAACAAAATCCCCGAAAGGATTTACCCCTTTATGGTAGGTTGAGGAATGCAGATTAATATTAATCCTGGTCGCATTAAATATCTTCACTATTTCATCCGTTTCGATCCTTTCGCCTGATCTCTGAACACGCGCCGCAAGAGGTGAATTCATGTCCCAGTCCGTCCCCCATATCTTAAGATCAAAATCGAGCAGGCCCATCAAAAAATGCCTCCTGTTATAATATCCGGCGCCGACAAAGGAAACATCACTGCCGTAATATTTAATTTCTTCTTCGGACAATTGAACAGGCTGATGAATTTCAGGATATGCAGCCATGGGAAGATAGTAAAAATTCTTGATTCCCGCCCTTTCGAGTTCCATGAAGAATTTGTCCTTCTGGATGGTAAAAAAGAAATCATAATGTCCTGCAATCCGCTTCCAGTAATCCATGAGCATGAAATCCTCCACAAACCAGTATGCTGTTGTGACCTTCTGCATGCGGAGCTGCTCAATACAGCCGGGAGTCAGAGGCGCCTGCGCGAGCGCAAGCACAATATCCGGCTGAAACGCTTCACATCTTGACATAAGCACTTCTGATGCAAACGAAGTAAGGATATCCATGAGACTGTTGTATCTTTGCCTGTTTGATGCGATGTCTTTTGCCAGAAAAAACATATCATTAAACCGGCTGTTGTCTATTAATTCCACATGATGGCCCATTTTTCTTAGCGCTGATGAACAATACCTGGCAACAGGAAGAGAGCCTCCATAGATAGGACCGGCAACAAGAATTCTTAAGCCCTGATTTAATTTTTCTCTTGCCCTTAATCCGGCGAGAACATTATCAAAATAATCACGATTCAGATTTACAGACGGTTTATGCTGCAAAACCGCAATCCCGTTCCTGATGGACGGGACCTTACTGCCTGTTACTATTTTTATCTGCGGAAGTATGGAAGTTAAGTCAACTGTCTCCAATGCTGTTTTTAATATGTCTAATCTCGGTTCAAAAACAGTGACCTTCTTCTCCGTAATTCTGCAAAGTTCCAGCAGATGATATCCAAGCCCGAAACCAAGAACACAGACAGATGACGCTTTATGTACCTCTCCGGCATAATGCTTTGCCCACGTCTTTGCCTCCATGACAGGGTCATACAGACTGTGTAAACTGATATTGCTCACCTTTAAAGACGGGGCGTTATTTTTGGCGCTGACTATTTCCAGGTCCGGTCCGGGGCCTGTGCTCAGAACAGCATTTGCCAGTTGAGGGTCTGTCAGTTTAAGCACAGATATGTTCTTTTCAAAAATCATTATCTTCTTTCACGGACACAAATGTCATTGTATAGAAATCTTCCTTATGTAAATAAAGCAAATTACTTGCCATGATTACGTTTCTGATATATTCGGGACAGGGTTATAACATAAGTGTTTAATATTACTGGAATAAACAAGAATTGATCGTTATGCAGAATTATTCCCTTATGCAATGCCGTGACGTTATTGTCAGGATATTGACGTCGGGAAAAATCAAGGGAGCAGGCGTGTTGCATGATTCGTCAGCGCAGGTAGCTGGTCCCGGACTGAGTTATTCTTTTTTTACTCTCAAGCGCCTCCGGCATACCGGGATTGAAGAGAAGCGCCCTGTCTAAATTCTCTAAAGCAGTATCCCGGTCACCAAGCATTAAACATACATCCGCATATTTAACAAGCATATCCAAATCGACCGGGCGCAATTGCAAATATGATTCCATATATCTTCCGGAGTCGGCAAAGCGTCCTTCTCCGACTGACGAATTTATCTGATCTATCAAGGCCACGAGTTCTTCATCTTTCTGGAAGATCCTCGGCAATTCGTTATTCAGCGTTTCCATGCCTAAGGTCTTTATGAAATCATAAAATGCCTCGTCCGTATATTTGTCCACATTCAGATGCCACCCTGCTTCACCGTTATTGTCGACAAAGGACGTGACAATTATCAGACATCCATCAGGCGTTATATGCCTCGTAAGATACTCGACTGCGGCCTTGGGATCAACCAGATGTTCAACTACGTCCAATGCTATCACAACATCATACGTCTTCTCCCCGAGAAAGTCCTCTTTGCCCGCATCGATCATGTCCACATCAAGATGCCTGCGGTTGAATCGCCATTTGGCATACTCAAATGTCTTGCCGGGGATGTCCGCATAGCTCAGTTCTGCGTCTTTCATAACAGACAAGGCAATCAACTGGCTTCCAATACCCCCGCCGAAGTCAAGTACCTTTAAATCTCCTTTTGCTTTTTTCAGCCTTGCACAAAAGTTTAATATATCCTCAGCCCATTGGATGTAATTCGGGTTTTCGTAGTTGTATTGAACAAGATCATAAAGGTATGATTCAGTATCGCTGTAGAATTCTTCGACCTTGTCCTGCGTTATCTTTTTCCCGATGATACCTTCCCATTCCCGGACCTGCTGGGAGTAGACTGAACGTATCCGCTTTAATACGTCCTTTTCCGGCAGCTGCGTATATTCTGCAAGTTCGATGACCGCGCCCTTAAATGTTGACTGAAATATTTTTCTGAATAATGCTTCAAATCTCTGAGCTGTCTTCTTTAAATCATTGTCTTCCACCACCCCTTCCTTATCAGGTCTTGACCTCATGATGTCTGTCTCCATCGGAATGATGACGATCTTCTCATCAGGCGCTCCTTCCAGTAAAAGGGCTTCTTTTGCGCGTTTTGACACTGCGACAAATACATCCACAAATCTCATGTTAAGTTCTTTTATCCGGGGAACAACCTCTTTGTCTTCCAAAGCAAAGGGGACATTTTCCCGCGCAAGAGCAATAACTCTCTTTCCGAATTTGAGCTTGGCGACAACTGCCTGGTAGGTAAATACTGACGTAATACCCTCTGAGCAGACAATGTCCTTATCAAAGAGTTCGAACTCAAGCCCCTTCATAATTGCCGAGTCCCCGGGATCAGACGGGAGTTTGATGACAGGCAGACCGGCATTTGTAAGATCAATATTGGCCCTGTCCGATGAGTACAAGGTTATATTGAATTTGTCCGATAATGCCCCGAAGTTCCAGGTCTCCCGATCATTCATATCCGACCCCATCACAATTGCGATCCCTGGCGTGCCGTCATGAAACTCTTCAGTCATATATTCAGTGACATGCCGTGATACCGCAGCCCTGAGAGGCCTGGGCTGAATATCATATTCTCTGTAGTAAAGCTCATCCGGTTTTCTGAATCCGCTTTCGGGCACCTGTGAATAACACTCGCTTTTTTGCCAATAGCGTTTTTTGTCGAGGAAACCGTAATGCACGACATAAGTATCACAGAGTTTTATTACTCCACTGAAACCGGTCAGTATTTCATGAATATGATGTTCCCATTTTAGCCCGGGCAGGTTCCTCCATATCCTCGGAATATTTTCATAATCATCAAAGTTTTTTGAATAATACTTCTCGTTCCCGACAAGGTTGCACTGATGAATTTTATATCCGGTTATGTCGGCGGAAGTGGAGGACAGAAGCCTTCTTATATTTTCTTCAAATTCCCTTGAGAACGCCTCATCTGAATCGAGCCTTATCACCCAGTCGCCTGTACAGTGTTCAAGTGAAACCTGTCTTTGTCTGCCGAAATGGTTTTCCCAGGGATGCTGTATCAATACGACTTTATCAAATGATCTCAGAATATCAATCGTCCTGTCAGCGCTTCCCCCGTCCACCACCACTATTTCATCGGCGAAACTGCATGAGCTCAGAGCCCTGACAATATTCTTCTCCTCATTCATCGTTATCATCGAGACGGATATTTTCATACGTATCTATCCTTCATTTACACTGTTGAAAACATATGAGACAGATTCTGGGCCAATATATGCCGACAAACTTTCAGCGTATTTGCAGCAGCGCTGTCCCAGGGTTCCTTTTCAACGGCACGGCTCAAGTATTCAGCCGCCTTTTCAAATTCTCTTATATAACAATAGTAGAAACCCAGCTTCTTATCACGGTCCATCAATTCATCATGCGGATAGCTGGTGTTAATTTTATGTTTATTCACTTCCCTGCAAAATCTTTCAAATCTGGCCAAACGCACCGGAAAATTATTTGTGCCGTCATCACTCTCCCAGTAACATATGTCCACTTTCTTTTTTATTCCGTATTTTCCCGGGTTTAAATATGCATCGGAAAACGGGCTTAGATTACATAGAGCAAATGTCGGGACGACAGTGTGAATGTAATCCTTGTTCCTGATGACAAAATCAATATTCTCCAGGGCATCAGCATCTGTCTCACCGGGCAGTCCGAACATGAAATTCAGAAATGCCTCAATCCCTGCGTTTGAAGTGTCCCGGACTATTTTGTCCATGTCCGCGCCTCTGGAAAATACTTTTCCCACATTCGCCAGGACACTTTGTGATGTACTCTCAACGCCGTAGATCAGCCGTCTGCATCCGGCCTCACGCATTAATTCCAGCAATCCGGGGTCCATCTCTTTACGGATAATCGCATTGACTTCCCATTCAATCTTTAATGATGAAGCAATCATAAGATGACAAAATTCCTTCAGCGCCCGTATATTCCCGTTGACTAAAGAATCATTAAAATAAATATGGACCATTTGCGGATATTTATCAGACATTTCTCTTACTTCATTAAAAACCTGCGCGCCTGACTTTGTGCGGAATACCCCCCATAATGTCCGTTCGTCACAATAGATACATTTATTCACACACCCCCGGCTGAAATATGCGTTGATTATCTTGCCGTTTGCCTCATAGCTCTTTAAGTCAAAATCGGTATAATCAGGGGCGGGCAAGTGTGTAAGCTCCATAATCCGCCTGCGTCCGGGGACTGAACTTATGTTTTTATCATGGAAATATGCAATACCGGGACAACCGGAAATATCTTCACCCTTTTTAATCAATGCCAGGAGTTCATCCAATGTCTCTTCTCCTTCTCCCACAACAAAGGCATCAATAAAGCTGTGCTGCTCATCCGTCAGCCTGCCTGAATTTAACCTCATCCATATTTCAGGCCCGCCGAAGATTATCCTTGTTTCCGGCAAAATGGATTTTATTCTCCTCGCTATATACATGTTCGATTCGAAATTTGTAAACCAGTTGGTAAATCCCACAGCACGGGGTTTTTTAACTGATATTTTATATATCAGATCAATCACAAGATTCGCGTTGTCACCGAAATATTCTTCAACAGAATCGGCCCTCATCCAGAATTCCTGGAATTTAACAGTCCAGTATTCTTTATACTTTTCTCCCCTGTTTAAATAGCAGACAAGATTTAAATCAAATACCTCAACATCATGTCCTTTCTTCCTGAGATATGCGGTCAGGCAGGGAACGCTCATCGGCGGACTCAGCACGTCGCATTTGGGGCTGACAATAAAAAGAATGTCCTTTGTATGATTATCCATAATAATGGTCTCCTTTGTCCTTATGTCTACTTGTATTTTGTTTCCATAAAATTAATTAAACTGCCAAGTCTGTGCCTGTATGTATGTTCCCGCAATACCCGTTCCATGCCTTTTTTTGCGACAGCCCCCCTCTTTTCCGGATTATCGAGATAAAATTTAACAAGCCCCGGTATTTCTTCTCTGTCATTGAAAACCGCAATCTCTCTTCCGACATCAAACAATTCGTCAATGCCCTTCTGATGATCGGTCAGCACAAAAGCGCCGCACGCCGGGACATCAAAGACCCTCTGATTGACGGCCCCGCCCATCTGAAGGTGGGTGGCATTGAAATTTATCTTGCAGGCATTATAAAAAACCGGCAGGTCCTTATAGTAATTCAGCGGAGGGTTAAGGGCGGAATGCGCGCCTGACAGTTCTTCCCATCCTTTGTCCCCGTATATGCGGAGATTAAAGCCTTCCAGGTTTTTAATGCATGATAGCCGATACAGCAGCGTGGCCTTCCACAGGACAGCGGACTCTGTATCAAGCCGCTGCTTCGCTGAAAGGGCCTTATAGCGCATTAATTCATTTTCTTCCATATCACTCATGAGATCATCGAAAGACATTCTCTCAGCGCTCAATCGCGCAGCCGCCTTTTCTACAAGTGAGTAAAGCTCAAAGGGTAGCTTCTCCAGCTTCTTTTTTGTTTGATCGACAAGCGAATTGCCCACAAAGCCGACATCACAGGAGTAGTCCATCATTCTTGTTTTGAACCCCTGACCCTTATTCTTCATCGGCTTAAAGACAGTCTCATCCGCTGCCAGCGGCAGATACGACACTGATTCAAAGCCCATATCTTTTATCTGCCCGATATACCCTTTGTCCCACAGGAACATTGAAACGAAGGGAGAAATATTCCTGCCGCCTGACGTTAAAATAATATGAGGGCTGTCGACATACCATGAGGCCACCGGCATTTCTATTGACCTGAAGAACGAGGTAAGCGCTCCGTCTTCATCAAACCCGAGGTGGTTTATCGTCAGGATAAAATCAGGTTTAGCACCCAATATTGCCTCAATGGTCCGCGATACAATGTTTTCACCTCTGTCATTTTTACGGACCGGGACCCGGCGGACCTTATGATTTAAAGACAACAATGCCTTTTCCGCTTCTTTAACAAGGAAGTAACCTGAGTCGATCAGTACCACATTTAAGGTGTCCTGAACAAACTTCGGATATTTAAGTCTGTCCCACAACCTCACGGTCATTGTGTTCTTCAGGGAATTTAAAATCGGCTTATAGTAATTTGCGTATGCGGATGCAGAAGATTTCAGGACAAACACCGACACAGGAGAAATTCCGTCTTTCATTTGATACCGCGTTATCTCCCGAAGAGCCTCTTCGGAAGAAAGACCGGCCAATAATTTTACTCTGTCACTTATTGCAGGGCCATGCTCCTTTGCAATCTCATATATCTCCATCACTGGTTCAATTACAATTATTTCTGTATGCGGGAATTCCCGCGCAAGCTCATCGACATGATAACCAAGCCCGAGACCCAGGACCACGAGTATCCCTCTGCCGTCAAAAGCAAAGGCTCTTACAAGGCGCTTTGCCTCAGCTTCCGGATCATAAATGCTGTGCAGCGTCTTTACCGCGCCGTCCTCTCCGGTTACGCGCAACGTGAAAGAACCGCTCCTGGCTTTTGCAAGAACATACTTTTCGTCTTTCATGACCTCATCCGCTATCATCTCACCTTCTTCTTCCCGTTACTCTTTACTGATTTCATACTTTCTTCCACACTGGCCAGGTTTGTCCGCGCCTCTGTGTATTCGGGATGTATCTCGATTGACTTCCTGAAATACCTGCAGGCGTTCTCCAGATTGCCGACAGACCACATAATAACACCGATATTGTTCCATGCCTCATGACTTTGGGGATTGACGGCGAGCGCTTTTTTAAAGGCATTCAGCGCGTCCTCTTTTTTATTCAATACATAATAAGCTTCTCCGAGACTGACATATTTCTTTTCACTGCCGCCGGGGTACATCTTTATCGCCTTTTCAAAACAGCCGGCCGCGTCTTCATATTTCAGCAGCTTCATATAACATTCACCCATGTACTCATGGGCCGAAGCCTTTTTCTTTCCCCTAACGGACATAAGATCAAGCGCATTTTTGAGATTGTCAAGAGCAGCTTCCGGATTGTTTTCATAGTACAGGACCACACCCATATAGAGGAGCCCCTCCGGTGAATCCGGTTTCTTTTTCATGAAATGCATGCCGTGCTCTTTCGCCTTATTCAGAGACAATCCTCTGAGGTAACACCTGCAGAGGTTCAGATGAAGTTCAAACAGCTTTGGATATTTATGCAGGGCCTTCTCAAAATATTCTATCGCAGTAGCTGTCTCGCCCTGGACTTCAAAGATCTCCCCTGACTTCATGAGCTTCGATGCCTTTGCCTTTCCTGAAAACAGAATAAGAAATCCGACAGTCCCCTGCTTTAAATGGTCTATCAGGCGGAAGATCGCCGCTGACAGTATGTGCAGTTTTATAATCGTGATCTCTTTTATTGTTAATCTCATAGTAAACTCCAATCCCATGGAAGGCACAGAGGCACAAAGGCGCAGAGGCACAAAGGGAAGTCTGCGGAGGAATTTCTATACGACACCTCAAAAAAAGAGTTTTGAGTTTGGACTATAGAGTTAAAATAAGAAAACAACATAATTACCTCAAAGCAAAAATGTAAAATGTCTTTTGTCGATTATAGAAATTCCGGAGCAGGCTTCCCTTTGTGCCTGTAAAGATGTTAACTGAAATTTAAGATGCTTGAATATTAATAACATATGATTTGCTTGCCTGCCATTGTCATACCGAAAAGCTTCCTCAGAAGGCCTTCCTCCTCATGATATTTTTCCGGCTTTTTCTCTTCAAGAGATTCACTGGCATTCGGATATATCGTACAGTTAAGCCAGCAGTCGCAGAAGCCCCTGTCGATCTTCTTTCGCAGATCATTTGCCTCCCTGCTGTTCCAAATCTCGTCAAAAGGTTTTTCTCTGAGATCGCCGACGGTCCTGTTTTTCAAAAGGGGACAAAAATAAACCTTTCCCTCGGGACTTATGGCGGTAAACCTCCTGCCTGCAATGCACCTCTCAAAGACCCTCCCCGGTTTCCTCTGATAATCCATCAGCCCCGAAAGATAAAATATCTTTGCCATCAGACCGTTGTCGTCCATCTTTCCCGCTTCAAAATCCTTCACCGCGTCTTCCATGATATGGATAAGATGACCTTCTATTTCTTTCAATTGCTCTTCGCTGAACGTAAAAGTTTCCGCGCCTTCCCATGCAACAGGGAACTGTATGCTCAGGTCCAGGGAACGCTCCCTGCAATATTTATATGCGGCATGAATCCCCCTGTAATTGTCCGTGGTCAGCGTATAATTAACAACAACCGGGACCTCCGGAAAGTCCGCTCCAAGCATCTTCAGGCTTTCCTGAAAATGCGAAAAGGCATCCTTCACTCCGCGGGTGTTATCATGGAGTTCATGCAGCCCGTCAAGGGATGTGCCTATCCAAATTCGCTGGGTAAAATTCCGCAGGTCCTTCAATCTACGGAGGATGAGCTCCCGGTTGTAAAGGTTCGACAATATGCCGACCCTCAGCTCAGGATAATGGGTCATAAAATATGCGCACAACTCCTGGAACCCCTTCTTCAGGAAAGGTTCACCTCCTGATATCACAAGGCCCTGTATCCTTTTTAGAATTCTTGATTCCTCTATATAATCTACGAGCTCTTCGACCGACATCTCTTTTCGCGGCATGAGCCGGTCGTTCCTGTAAACTCCCCATACATTGCACATCCTGCATCTGAGGTTGCAGGCGTATGTGAGCTCCAGGTGAAGCTCCTGAAATTCATAATCAGGCGTACCGAAAGGCGGAAGTGTTTCCGCTCCTTTCATGACCTTGATTTTACTTTTCTCAATCCATTCCTGAACGTTCATAGTCATCCCTCACATCAACCCTTCATATATCTCAGCCATCTTGCCTGCCAGCACCCGCCAGTCAAACCTCTCCTCAATGAGTCGTCTGCCGTTTCTGGAGAGACTTTCCCTCAGGTCTCCGTCAGACAAAAGGTCCAGCACCTTTTGCGCAAACTGTTCGGGAGTTTCCCCGATAAGGATATTTTCTCCCTCTGTAGTCCCGATGCCTGTTGCGGCAAGGGGAGTTGCTACAACAGGGAGACCGACGGCCATGGCCTCAAGTATCTTCCCCTTTATCCCTCCGCCGAGCCGGATGGGCGCGATGAACACGGTCCCTTTTTCAAGATACGCCTTCACGTCAGGCACAGTACCGGTAATCAAAATATCTTCCCTGCCCTTCAGACGGTTGATCCTTCTTGTGGGATGACTGCCGACAAGGGTAAGGGTCACATCATTGTCCTGTTCTTTTATCAGCGGAAAGATTTCCTCAATGAAATATACGACTGCATCCTCGTTGGGATAATGACGGTATGAACCGAGATAGACGAGGTTCTTTTTTGGTTCGTTCCTGTATAGATAAGGGAACTCTTCCGTATCCACGCCGGTCTCAACCGTTGTGACTGGCGCGGAAGGGAACATTTCTTTAAGCACTGCCTCGTCCTTTTCGGTGACGGTGATTACCCTGTCATATGAAGCTATGAACTCGCTTTCATAATTGATCGCCTTCAGCGGCGCAAGGACCCGGTTGATGCCCTTTTCCGGCCGCATGAAACTCTTCCCGTAAAACATATTCCCGACGTCATGTTCTACAAATATGGCTGGACGGTTGCTCGCAAGACTTCCGTAATATGCCATCCACGGAAATTCGACCTGTACAAAATCAATCCCGTTATGAGACAGGATATCCTGAATATTCCTCGTCATGCTGCTGCAGATGTAATGAGAGTAATTGTCAGGCAGCCCGCTTTTCATCAGCGTTTCAACAGGCGTCGGTTTCCGTCTGATGAGTTGAACGTCTTTGAACAAATGCCTGTAATGGTCGACGTGGTCCCTATGAGCGTCCGATTCTATAAAGCTCATGAGCGTAAAATCATAACGGCTGTTCAGGTTCTTTGTCAGATTGTGGACCCTGAGCGCGCCTCCGTTGTTCAGCGGATACGGAGGGAACGGCGTTACAAGCAGCACGTGCGGCTTATGGGACGAGGGATGAGAGAGTCTTCTTTCTCTTCTTGTAAGGGCCAGCGCCTGCTTGTCGTTGAGCCTGATACAAGGTCTTTCCTTTGTCCTTCTCCGTAACACCTCCCCAATCTGTATGAACGCCAGCAGATGCGCGATAATGTAGGTATAATTCCCCTTCCTGATTGATACATCGATCCTCTGCCGCAGGCTTCTGAGGTATTCTTTAAGATAAGGCCCGTAGGTAAGGTTCTTCCAGAGGAACAGCAGCATGTTCTTTTCTTTGACTGCATTAATATATGCGCGCGGCAGTTTTGCACTGCTTACCGCATTCTTGTGAATGACAGATACAAGCGGGTCGTATATGACTTTATATCCCCTCTTGAACGCCCTGTAGCCCAAGTCATCGTCTTCCCAGTAGAACGGGCTTAACATGTTATCGAGACCGCCGAGTTCCCAGTAAATTTTCCTGTCCATGATTGCGCACGCGCCGATGGGATACAGGGTAAGCGACGGCCTGTCGATTACTTCAAATTCCTTAGACTGGCGCTCATTGTAAAAAAGCATCATCCCGTCCCTGAACTCGCCCCATGAATG